>CAYWJH010000121.1:0-9214 GCA_964458555.1 uncultured Spirochaetaceae bacterium
GGGAGATTCCTTGCGGCTTATAGCACATTTGTGCTACATCGGGCCATGGCTCGTCTGCTCGAATTGCTGCCGTTCGGTCACTGGCCGGCCGTCCGCCTGCGCCGCGAGGTGGACCTGCACGCGATGGTCACCTCGGCCGGGCGCGCCCGGGAGGAGGGAACGGCGTACCGATGGAGCGGCCGCGAGCGCGGCAGGCATCCGTTTGCCGTCGTCCAGGTGACGCTATCCGGTTGCGGCCTCGTCGAGCGCGCCGGGACGCGGCACGACGTTCCGTCCGGTCGGGCAATGATCGCCTTCGTGCCGGACGCGCACCTCTATCGGGTTCATCCCGAGGTCGGCCATTGGGAGTTCGCGTACGCGGTCGTGAACGGTCGGGAGCTGCTGAGGCTGCTTCGCCATGCGACGCCCGCGCAGGCTTCGGCGGTCGAATGGAGCCCCACCGGTCCGGCCGAGCGTGCGCTCTCCGACGTGCTCTCCGCGCTCGCCGGGCGCATCGCGTCTCCCTACGAGCTTAGCGCGCTCGCCTACCGGCTCGCAACGGCGTTGCTCGAGCCCGCCGAGCCCGACGCGGACGGTGCGGTCGAGCGCGCGCGGCGCTACCTCCGCGATCATCTGCACGAACCGCTCTCGGTGGAGCAGCTCGCGGCGGCTGCCGGGCTGAGCCGACACCACTTCACCCGCCGATTCGCGGCGTCGGTCGGTCTGCCGCCGGTGCGTTACCTCCGCGAGGCGCGCTGCGACGCGGCGGCGCACCTGCTCGCAACGACCGGTCTTCCGGTCAAGGCCGTCGCCGAGCGGTGCGGGTTCGAGAGCGCGAGCTATTTCTGCCGCGTGTTCAGGACCTCCACGGGGATGACCCCGGGGCAGTTCCGTCGATCGCGCCCGTGACGCCGGCTCGTCAGGTGCCGTTCGCGCCCTGCGGCGGGCCCGCCTCGTGCTCGCGGACGAGATGGAGCGTCTGCGTCGGAAACGCGAACTCGATCCCGCGTTCCGCGAACGCGTCGTAGATGGCTATGTTGATGCGCTCCTGGACGTCCATGTAGAGGTTGTAGTCGGGCGAGGCGACGTAGTAAACGACTTCGAAGACGAGACTCCAGTCGCCGTAGCTCGCGAAATGCGCCCGGTCGAACGCCGCGAGTTGCTCGTCGCCGATGATCGACTCGATGATCGCCGGTATGGCGCGCACCGCCTCGGGCTCGGTGCCGTAGACGACGCCGACCTTGAAGACGACGCGACGCCGCTGCATCTGCTTGTAGTTGCGGACGCGCGAATTCGTGAGGTCGGAGTTCGAGACGACGATCAACTCCCCGCCGAGCGACCGCAGCCGCGTGGTCTTTACGCCGATCCGCTCGACCGAACCGAGCACGTCATCGAAGATGAGAAAGTCGCCGAGCTCGAACGGCTTGTCGAACAGGATGACGAAGTAGCTGAACAGATCGCCGAGCAGCGCTTGCGCGGCGAGCGCGACTGCGATGCCGCCGATCCCGAGCCCGGCGATCACCGCGGTGATGTCGAACCCCAGGTTGTCGAGCAGGAAGAGTAGTCCGGCGATCCAGACCGCGAACACGGCGATCGCGCGCAGCGGTCGAATGCGGGCCAGGTCCACTCGTTCCTTCTCTTCGGTGGCGCGGCGGAAGAGCTCGTTGACTACGGTGATCAGGAACCTGATCGCGACCAGGCTGAAGAGTACGACGAAGACCGAGGAGACGAGCGCTCCGACCTGCCCCTCGAGACCGAGCGTCGTCACGGCGATGTAGAAGCCACCGAGGACGAGCGCGGGGAAGACGAAGCTCTGGACCATGCGCAGCGCAAAGAGAAACCGGGCGCCGCCGCGCGGGCGGCCATCGGCTTGTCCCCCGGGCTCGACTTCCCCCGCGGTCACCTCCGAATAGGCCTGTCGCGCGCTCCGGCGACGGACGATCGCGGCGGCGATCCACCTGACCACGAGCGCGACGATCACGCCCCCGAGCCCGGCGGCGAGCGCGCTCAGCCAGACCGACACGGCGATTCCCAGGATCTCTGTCTCGAGGATTCCGTTCATGTATCCAGTGTCGCCGCTGTCAGGATTTTGTCAAAGGGTTGTCCCGGTCCCCGGCGGCGTGGTACGCATGCGGCCGGCATCGTGGTACGATGCTCATCGAAGCCTAACCGTTCGCGGTAAGGATGGAAGAACCACATCGTTGACTTTTTGTAGGAGGACCGTATGAAGAAAGCTCTGATGCTGACGGCCTTGGCCGTCGCAGCCGTGCTCGTCGTGCTGACTGGGTGTCAGCAGCAGGAGGCGGAGCTGGGAACGGAGGAGAATCCGATCGTCTGGTCGTTCGTTCCCTCGGGGGATACGAATGCGATCGTCGCCGGTGGCGAGCAGGTCGCGGACATGATCTACGACCGAACCGAGCTCATCGTCGAGGTCAGCGTCGCGACCGAGTACGCGGGCGTGATCGAGGCGCTTTCGAGCGATCCGCCGTCCGCGCACATGGCCTCGCTTGCGACCTTCAGCTACGTGCTCGCCGCGGATCGTGGCGTGGCCGAAGCCGAGCTCGTCGCCGTCCGGTACGGCAGCCCCACCTATAATGGGCAGATCATCGCGAACGTGAACAGCGGGATCGACGCGCTCGAGGACCTCGAGGACAAGTCCTTTGCGCGCCCAGACCCTCTGTCCACATCCGGCTGGATCATTCCCATGCTCACGATGCGTGCGGCCGGTATCGTACCGGAGGAGGACCTCGATCAGATCGTGGACGCCGGCGGTCACACCGCGGTCGCCTCCGCGGTCTATAACGGCGACGTCGACGCCGGAGCCACCTTCGTGGACGCGCGCGGGAACATCGAAGAGGACAACCCGGACGTGATGGAGAAGGTGAAGGTCGTCGCCGTCACCGAGGACATCCCCAACGACGGTGTCCAGTTCCACCCGTCGGTTTCCGAGGAGATCAGAGGCCAGATCGTCGATGCGTTGCTCGAGATCGCGTCTACCGACGACGGCTCCGAGGCGCTCGCACTCGCCTACGAGTGGACCGGTCTCGTGGAGCGCGACGACAGCTTCTACGATCCGTTCCGCCAGGTGCTCCAGGCCTCCGGAATGTCGGTCGACGACCTGACGCCGGACGATTGATCGCCGGGACACGCGTAGTTTGCCCCCGGTTCAGCCGGGGGCCTTTTTTCTGATACGTTCTCGCGGGAGGCTGGATGATCGAGATCAGAAATCTCACGAAGGTATACGACGACGGCACTCGCGCTCTGCAGGATGTGAGCTTCACCGTCGAGGACGGGGAGTTTCTCGTCGTGATCGGACTCTCCGGCAGCGGCAAGTCGACGCTCCTGCGCTGCATGAACAGGCTCGTCGAGCCGACCGAAGGCCAGATCGTCTGGAACGGCGTGGACGTCACCGCCGCCGAGCACGCGGCGCTTCGCAAGGTTCGTCGAAGCTTCGGGATGATCTTTCAGCACTTCAACCTCGTACGCCGGTCGACCGTCCTGACGAACGTGCTCACCGGCAGATTGGGCTATCTCGAGCCCTGGCAGAGTCTGTTTCACCGCTTCCCCCAAGCCGATCGTGAGATGGCGCGCGCGGCGCTCGAGCGCGTCGGGCTCGAGGATCAGGCGAACAAGCTCGCCCGTGAGCTCTCCGGCGGCCAGCAGCAACGCGTAGGGATCGCCCGCGCTCTCATGCAGGAGCCGAACGTGATTCTCGCCGACGAACCGGTGGCGAGCCTCGATCCGGTGCTCGCGCATACGATTCTCGGCTACCTCGAGCGGCTGAACCGCGAAGACAGGATGACCGTCGTGTGCAGTCTCCACTATCTGGACCTCGTCCAGCGATACGCGACCAAGGTCATCGGGCTGCGCGACGGGCGAATCGTCTGGCAGGGCGACAGCGAGGCGATCCGTGCGATGACCGACGAGGAGTTCAAGGAGATCTACGGGGAAGAGGCGGAGCGGGTGAGCGCCGGACGACCGGCGGCGGAGGCACGGCATGGCTAAGACGACCACGTCGAACGAACGGCTCGCGGTCAAGACGAGGATTCCGGCGCCGCTCGCCGGGGTCGCCTCGCTCCTCGTCCCCGGCCTCGGACAGGCGATCATCGGGCAGGTCTACCGCGGTCTGCTCATCCTCGCCGCCGTACTCAGCGCCGGAGGGATTCTCGTGTGGCGGATCGACGATCTGGGGCGGCGCGCCGAAGGCGCGTGGGAGAAGTTCCAGAAGTCGATCGACCTGAATCCCACCTTTGTCATTCTCGCGATCGTCTTCCTCGCGCTCGTGTGGCTGCTCGCCGCCTACGACGCGTACCGCACCGCGAAGCGGCACAGACGCGGCGGTTCCGGCGTCTTCGTCGCCGTGCTCGCGATCTTCTTCGTCCTCGGCTGGCAGATCAGCGAGATCGACGTGGTCAAGATGGTCCGCAAGGCGCCGGACGCGCTGCCGCCACTCTCGCGCGTGTTGTGGCCGTGGGAGGCCGCGATCGAGTACGAGGTCGAGACGGTGAGCGATTCGCAACGGATCCTCGTCGGCGAGGGCGAGGTTCCCGAGCCGGCGCAGCCGAGCGAGGACGAGCCGTACATCCTCGTGGAGCCGCGCGCAGGGGAGCTGTCGACGCAGGACATCCAGACCGGCGAAGTCAACCTGGGCACGACGGTGACCGTGCGCGGTCACCACTTCACGCCGAACACGCGCACCGAGATCTGGTGGCGGGACGCGCTGGGCAACGCGTTCCGAATCCGCCAGGAGGGCGAGTACGTGAGCGTGATGACCGATTCGGGGGGGAGCTTCGAAATCAGGGTCACGATGCCGTACCGGCTCACCCCGCCGAGCGCCGAGGGGCCGCAGTATCACGAGATCCAGGCGCGGCAGACGAGCGAGGTGGGCCCTCCCATGCCCAGCGAGCCGCTACGGTTTACGATCAGCCGCATGATCGAGACGATTTTCATGGGCATGATGGCGACGCTCTTCGGGATCGTCTTCGCGATACCGGTGAGTTTCCTCGCAGCGCGCAACATCATGTCCGGCTCTCCGTTGACAATGGCGATCTACTACCTCTCACGGACGCTCATGAACATCGTGCGGTCGATCGAGCCGCTGATCTGGGCGCTCATCGCGGTCGTCTGGGTCGGGCTCGGGCCGTTTGCGGGCATCGTCGCGCTCACGCTTCATTCGATCGCCGCGCTCGGTAAGCTCTATTCGGAAGCGATCGAGGGGATCGATCAGGGGCCGATCGAAGCGGTGCGTGCGACCGGCGCGAACGGGTTCCAGACGATCATGTTCGCGGTCGTGCCGCAGATGATATCGCCCTTTGTCTCGTTCTCGATCTATCGCTGGGACATCAACGTCCGGATGTCGACGGTCATCGGTCTCGTCGGCGGAGGGGGCATCGGATTCCTCCTCGTCCAGTATATCCGGCTGCTCGATTACCGGGCTGCGGGTATCGCGGTCTGGTTCATCGCGATCACCGTCGCCATCCTCGATTACGTGAGCGCCGAGATCCGCGCGCGCATCATGTAGCGCCTCGCCGCGGCGGGCAATCTCTTCCCGCCCCGGGCCCGCCTGCAGAGATTTCCCGGCCCCTCCCGACGGACCTCCGGCACACCCGGGCGCGCTTCGTCTCTGCGGGCGCCGGAGGCGGCTCTCGGGACGACGGCGGCGCTTCTGCCCGACCCGCGTTGGCACGCTTCCTGCTAGTATCTGTGTAGATCAACGATAGGAGGCGTTATGAAACGCACAGCTTTAGCGGTAGTGATGATGGTGAGCGCGGTTGCGCTCTTCGCCAACGGCGCTCAGGAAAATGACTGGGAGCCGACGTGGAACCCGGTCGAGATGACCGGCACCGTGTCCATCGTGGATGACTACCCGGTTCTCGCGGCGAACGGCCGCACCTACCTTCTCGGCGCGCCGCGCGCGGCGTGGTACCTCGGCGAGGTCTATCCGATCGGTCGAATGGCGGCCTTTGGTCGGGGCGGTCCGGCGGTCGCGATGCGCGGTCGGGCGCACGGTGGCCCCTTCGGCCGGTTCGACGATGACGATGACGACGACTGGGGACGCGGTCCTGCGCGGCCCGGCGATCCCCGCGCGCCCCGCGGCCGCCGGTAGGATTCGCGACACCGCGCCGTCGAGTCAACGCCTGCTGTGGGACTCGATGAAGCGGACCGACTGGACGAAGCCGGCAGGTCGGGTATAGCGGTGGGTGATTCCCTCGAGCTCGAGGTAGGTCACCTCGACGCCGGTTGCCCGCAGGCGATCGACGAACTCGCGCTGGCTCGGCACCGAGGCGATCGGGTCGAGAAGGCCCTGCACGATCAGCGTGGGCACGCCGTGCCCGTCGAGCCCGCTGTAGTTCTCGTCGAGCACGCGCTTGAAGACGGGAAACGCCTCGTCGAGGCGGCGATCTACGAGCGCCGCGTAGAACTCCTCGGTGTAGACGCCGCGAACGTCGAACGGGTAATACCGCTGGAATTCGTTGACGCACTGCGTGAGCACGTCCTGCTCGAGATCCGCGGCCCAGCGCGGCTGGAGGATGCGATCGACCGGGACGGCCTCGTCGCCGTAGAGCCTGTTGTAGACGTAGACGATATTCGGCGGGTAGTAGCCGGCGTCGCGGAAGAGCGCCTCCACGCTGTTCGTCGAGCCGAAGCCGATCGTACCGGCGAGCAGGATCTCAGGCGCGTACTCGTCGCGTAGATCGGCCGCGGCGAGCGCGGCGTGACCGCCCTGGGAGTAGCCGGCGGCGAAGCTCTCGTCGCTCGGCATCGTGCGCGTGCGCAGGAGCGTCCGCACGCTCGACGCCACCTCCCGCGCCGCGCGGATGGCGTCGAGCATGAGGTAGCCTTCGGCGGGTTTGCTGAAGTACCGCTGCGGGATCGTGGTGTCGTTGAAGCCCACGTAGTCGGGGAAGATCGTGATGATGCCCTGGCCGGCGTAGGCGAGCATATTCGATCGGTACCAGCCGAACCGGACGATCTCCGGGTTTTCCAGGCTGGGCGCGCAGTGGTCGCCGACTCCGGTCGTGCCCGAACCGAAGGCGAGCACGGGTGCAGCGATCGGCTCGGCGCTCACCGGGATGTAGAGGGAGGCCTCGGCGCGCACCGGGCTCCCGTCGTGGTCGGACGTCCAGAACACGAGCCGGTATACGTCGGCCCCGTAGACCGCGTCGGGCATGGGGTGCTCTTCGAAGAAGGGTATGCCTTCCGCGGCGATCCGCTGCGGGGCGATGCGTTCCTCGAAGACGATCGACAGGAGCGCGCCGGGCACCGGTTCCCTCCAGCCTTCGCGGACTCGTTGAGCACCAGCCGGGGCGGGCGCGAGGGTGAGCGTGAGCGCGACGACGAGCGTCGCGATCCCACGGAGCGTCGTTCGACTCATACAGGATCCTCCCATCGGTTTCTCGTTACGGCAATGCGTCGATCCAGTCGATGACAGCCGGCCACGAGATCTGCCTCGTGTCGTGTCGTGCTCCCTCGTAGACGAGGTATCGGACGTCGCTACCGCGTTCACGCAGGGCGGTGACGAACGCGTCCTGCGTCCATCGGCCGACGACGACGTCGTTCGTTCCCTGGAGAATGAGCGCTCGAACCCCGTGGCCGGCCGTGCCTGCGCGGTTCTCTTCCATGATCCGGTGCAGGCCGGGGTGCGTGGCGGCGAGCGTGCGCGCCCACAGCGATTTCATGAAGTCGATGCGAAACAGGTCGGTCGCTCGATCCGGGTAGTAGCTCTGCAGCCCGCCGACGCACTGCCTCGTCGTGTCGTACGCCAGACTCGAAGCCCACGGCTCGGCAAAGATGCGCAACGGGTCGAACGCCTCGTCCCCGTAGACCGTCCGGTACGCCTGGACGACCATGGGCGCGACCGACGGGTACTCGAGGAAGAGCGCGTCGACCGCGGTCGTCGGCCCGTACCCGATGAGCCCGTCGAGCTCGAGCCCGTCCGGGAACTCGTCGTTGCGGTCGGCGGCGGCGAAGATCGCGTGTCCTCCCTGCGAGTAGCCGGCTGCAACTCGCGTCATCGAACGAAGTCCGCCGGGGACGCGTTCGGCAAGAACGGCGTCGACGGCCGTCGTGACGTCGACGATCAGGCGAGCCTCGCTTTCGGCGTGAAAATACGGCTGGATGAGATTCCAGTCCTCGTAGCCCATGTAGTCGGGGAGGATGCCGATGTACCCCTGGCCGGCGAGCGAGAGCACGTGGGCCCGGTAGAGTCCCCACCGGATACCGGCTACGTGCTCGCGCGAGACGCGGCACGGGTTGATGAGCCCGGTCGAGCCGGCGGCGAAGAGGTACGATCCGCGCAGCCGGGCCGGCGCGACGACGGGCACGAAGAGCTGCACGCGTACCGGCGTCGTCGTTCCCGAGGGGTGACGCGTTTCGACGAAGAGCTCGTAGACGTCGACGGCGTACCGCGCCACCGGGGCCGAGGAGTCTTCGAAGAGCGGCGCGATGAACGCGTCGATGTCCGCCGAAGACAGCTGTCGCTCGAAGCTCGCCTCCTGGGGGGAGGCGCCCGAAATCGGCAGGAGGAGCAGCATCGCGATGGTCGCCGACGATCGAAGCGTCATAGTCCCGCGTATACTACGTGGTCACACGCCGCACGCGCAATGCCCTGCGCCTTCCGTGGCGCTTGAAGCGCGGGCGCGCTGCGGGTATTCTCCCGGGTGAGGCCATTGTGAAACGACTCGAGCTCGTGCTCCCACTGCTTTTCTGTGCGGGGTTGCTGTTCGCCCAGGAAGGACTCTACGCGCCCGCAGTGCCCGAGGACGCGGCGCTCGTCCGCGTCGTGAACGCGACCGGCGATCCGCTCGGGATTGACCTGGGCGCGGTGCGCTACGAAGTCGCGGCCCGATCGGCGAGCGCGTACCGGCCGTTGCAGCCGGGGGTTTTCGTGATCGCCCACGCCGGCGAACGCACGGTCGTGGAGCCGACGGCGAAGGCGTTTCTCTCGGTGGTCGTGTCGAGCTCGGGAGTCGACGTGTTCCCCGACGAGCGCCACAGCGATCCGGCTCGAGCCCAGCTCGTGATCTACAACGTGGGCACGGCTCGGGTCGACTTTCGCGCCGTGAGCCCGCAGGCGGTGCTCGTGCCCGATGTCGCGCCGGGGGAGTCGGGGGTGCGCGTGGTCAACGCCGTCCGCGTCACCGTGGGCGCGCTCGCAGGCGAGCAGACGCTCGCCACCGCCGAGCTCGAGCTCGAGCGCGGCGAATCCTACGCGCTCGTGGTGACCGCATCGGGA
>CAYWJH010000122.1:0-5262 GCA_964458555.1 uncultured Spirochaetaceae bacterium
TCACCGGCGTGAGCAGGTGCGGGATGTCGTTGTAGAACTTGAGCTCGACGATCTTCGGGTCGATCAGGATCAGCTTCACCTCGTTCGGCGTTCGCCGGTAGAGGATGGAGCAGATGATCGAGTTCACGCAGACCGACTTTCCACTGCCGGTCGCCCCGGCGATCAGCACGTGCGGCATCCTCGTCAGGTCGACGATCTGCGCGTCCCCGGGGATATCCTTGCCCAGCGCGATAGGGATCGACATGCGCGGCCCCTGAAAACTCTCCTCCTGCAGCAGCTCGCCGAAGCCTACGATCGCGCGCTCCTTGTTCGGGATCTCGATGCCCACCGCGTGCTTGCCCGGGATGGGCGCGACGATGCGGACGCTCGAGGCCGCGAGCCTGAGCGCGATATTGTCCGACAGGTTCACGATCTTGGAGAGCTTCACGCCGGGCGCGGGCAGAATCTCGAACATCGTGATCACCGGCCCCTTGCGGATGCCGGTCACCTCCGCCTGAATGCCGAACTCGTCGAGCGTGACGCGCAGCGTCTCGGCGGCCTCGCGTGTTCTCTCGTCGACGCGCCAGTACTGTTTGTCCGAGTAGGCGAGCAGCAACCCGTCGATGGGGACGTCGTAGCGCGAAGAGCGCGGGGGGGCCGGTACGTCGACCTCTTCGACGAGCGCCTCCGCCTCAGCGTCGTCGTCTTCGTCGTCCTCGCCGTCGTCCGGCCAGTCGTCACCTGCGGCGTCGTCCGGGTCGACGAAGCGCCCGTCGCGGTAGTAGAAGGTCGTCGCCTCGTCGACCGGCGTGGCCGCTCGCGCGTCCGGCTCGGGCGGGGTGTCCACCTGGAGCGGGGTGTCCGGCTCGGGCGGGGTGTCCGGCTCAACCTCCGGGTCCGGGAGATCGACGAGCGAAGCGGGCGCCGCGGGTTCGGCCGGCGCGGGAGGGTGCGCGACCGTGGCGCCACCGGCAAACGCTTCGCCGCCTCGGTCCGGCGCGTCGAGCAGCGCCTGGATTCGGCGCATACCGGCGGTCATCGAGCCGCCGCGCGCGACCGGGCGCGTGAATCGCGCGCGGGTGCGGTACCACAGGAGCGCAAGCAGAGCGAGCTCGGCGAGGGCGAGCGCGACGGTTACGACGAGCGCGCCGCCGAGTCCGAGCCCGTCGACGAGCGTCGCGGTGACGGGCGAGCTCGCCACCGACGCGCGCGCGGCGATCCGGACCGCCGTCGCGGCGGTGAAGAACGGCACCGTAGAGGCGAGCAGCATCGCGATGTGCAGCGGGAGCAGCCGTTCGGCGAGGAGCAGTCCGGCCCCGACGCAGAGGATCGCAGGCACGTAGAGCGACGCGAGGTGGAAGCTCTCGACGAGGAAGACACCGGGGGCCCGAAGCAGGATCACGGTCAGGTTCTGGCTCTGCGGCGCGGCGAAGGCGAGCGCGATGGACAGCCCGACGAAGGCTGCGACGAGGAAGAATACGCCGGCGGTGATATGGGCACTCGAGAGACGGTCGGTCACGGCTCCTCCTTCTCTCCTTATCGGAAGAAGACCGGGCGTCCCCAAGGGACTCAGAGGAGGATGATCCCCGCCACGCCGAGCGGCACCAGGTAGAACGCGAAGAGGTAGAGCCGTCCACCGCGGATCAGCCGGACGAGCAAGACGAGCGAGAAGAAGCCCACCACCAGCGCGGCGAGGAAGCCGACGATGAGCGCGACCGGACCTACGGCCGACGAGAGCTCACCGGCGTCGCGCAGCGTGAGGAGCAGCGCGCCCAAAACCGCCGGAATGGAGACCAGGAAGGCGAACTCGCCCGCCCGTTCGCGAGCGAGGCCGGCGGCGAGCGAAGCGCCGATCGTGATCCCGCTGCGCGAGATACCGGGCAGGACGCCCATGCCCTGAGCCGCGCCCACGACGAGCGCGTCGCGCACGCGCAGGTCGCGGTACTCCTTCGACCCGCCGAGGAAGTGAGCACCCACGAGCACGGCTGCGGTGACGATGAAGAGCACCGAGACCACGCGCGGATGAAGCCCGACCTCCAGCTCGTTCAAGGCGACGCCGAGCGCGCCGGTCACCACGGTGGCCACCACGATCAGCCAGGCAATCCGCAGGTCCGTCGCATCCTCGTCGCCCGCCCGTCTGGCCACCCATCGACCCAGAGACACCAGGATCCTACCCACGCGCTCGCGGAAGAACACGACGACCACGATCAGCGTCGCGACGTGCAACAGCACGTCGAAGAGGATGGGAACCTCGGTGAGATCGAGAACCGCTTTCAGGACGGCGAGGTGTCCCGAGCTCGATACCGGCAGGAACTCGGTCGCCCCCTGCACCACGCCGAAGACAATCGCTTCGAGGATGGTCATCGTCACTCCTTACCGCAGGTCAAAGATGAGCCGCACGCTCTCCGACGGCGCGCGACCCGCGTAAAGATAGCCGTAGTAGGCGGCCGACACAACCACCTTGCGCACGTGGTTGTACGTCTCCGGGAAGGGAATCGCCTCGTGGAAGAGGATCTCGTCGAGCGCGGGAGACCTGCGTTCCCACCGCCGCACGTTGCCCTGCCCGCCGTTGTACGCGGCGAGCGCCCGCGCGACCGTCCCGAACTGCTCGGTGAGCATGGAGAAGTAGCGCGCCCCGATAGCGAGGTTGTCCGCCGGATCGGTGAGGTCCGGATCTTCGAGATCCATCCTGCCGGCGATGTCGGCGGCGGTCGACGGGATCAGCTGCGCGAGGCCCACCGCTCCGGCGAAACTTGAGACGACCGGATCGAAGAGGCTCTCCTCGCGGATGAGCGCGTAGAAGGCGGCGCGGTCGACTTCTTCGGCGGCCACGCGCCGCTCGATGATCGCGGCGTACGCGAGCGGATAGCGAAGTCGTGCCGCCTCCCGCGTCAGCGAGCCTCCCGACGCTTCGAGCGAGCCGAGCGTGAGGACCGACTCGCGGATGCGGCCTTCCCTCGCGAGACGGGCTGCTGCCCGCGTACGCAGATCGGGGCCCACCGCAACGGAGCCGCGAACCGTGGCGAAGAGCCGGTCGAGCAGCGCGTACCGGAGGTAGGTCTCGGCGAGCAGGACGGCGGGGACCGCGGCGGCGTCCGCCTCGCCCGCCCGGCCGGGGCCTTCCCCCCCGGTGCCGGAGGCGGGCAGCGCGGCGCGAGAGGACACCGACGGCGTCTCGTCAATCGCGAGCAGGTCGGTACCGTCGTCGTCGAGCAACGCCACGGCGACGAGCGCCGCGAACAGGTTCTCCCGCTGCGCCGCCGCGCGCTCGAGGTACATTGACCGCAGCTCCTCCGCGCGGCCGGCGGCGGCGCTCAGGCGGCCGGTCTCGAACGCCCGGGCGAGAATGACCTCGTAGCGCGCGCGCGCCGCGGGCGTGGCGAACTCGTCGATCGCCTCGTAGGCTGCGAGGACCGCGTCCCACCGTTCGCGCTCGGCGAGGAGCCCGGCGAGCTCGAAGAAGATGTCGCCGAAGTACGGCGGATCGGAGAGCGAGGGAACGACGGTCGCGAGCGAGAACGCGGCCTCGACCGGTTCGCGCCGCACGCGCGTCGAGAGCAGATACCATCGCAGTCGCTTCTCGTCATCCGCGTTCGCCGCGAGCGCCAGGCTCCGTTCGAGAAGCGGCATCGCCGCGCCCCAGGCGCCGGAACGCCGATAGAGCCGACCGGCGTACTCGAGCGCGCGCCGGTGCAGGTCGGGCGGCGCGTCGTCGGCAGCCGCGGCAAGGAGCGCTTCGACGGCCGCGCTCAGCCGGCCGGAGCGGACCCCTGCCGTGTAGATGTCGAGCAGGCCCCACGGGGAGCGCAGCAGGTCGTTGGGAGCCGATGCGAGGCCGAACAGGATCGCAGCCGCCTCCTCCGTGCGGCCTTCGGACTGGAGCTGCTTGGCGCGGAAGAGGTCTATCTCGTCGGCGCTGAACGCGTCCAGCAGCTCGTCGCGGTTGATCAGGTAGACCCACACGCGGGAATGAACCGCGGCGGCAGGGTAGTCGCGGTAGAGCGCGCGGATCGCATCGGCCCAGCCGGGGCGCTCGAGCTCGATGAGCGTGATCGCGTACCAGAGCGCCGCCTCCTGCGCGGTCGCGCTCGTCGGCGGGAGACGCTCCCCGACGAGCGGATGCAACGACTCGAGCTCGTCGGCAAGCTCCTCGTAGCGGTCCTGCCCGTAGAGCGCACGGGCGAGCGCGACGCGCGCGTCGAGACCGCTCACCTCGCGGGCGACGGTCTCGAGCTCGGCGTAGCGGTCCTGATCGACGAGAAGGTCCCTCAGCGCGAGAAACGCCTCCTCGCTCCACGGGCGGGGAGCGGTCGCGAGCGCGTGACGCAGAAGCTCTTCGGCCACGTCGTGGATACCGAGCTCGACGTAGATGAGGCCCAGCGCGTAGGCAGCGTCTTCGCCGAGACGATCGATCTCGCGGATTCGGTGACGAGAGAAGTCGATGTGTCGCAACGGCTCACGCTCGCCGCGGGCGAGGAGATCGGCGAGCTCGCCGGCGTCGTATCCCCATACTCGAACGCCGCCACCGGCTGCGGGCGCCGTCGACAGAGCGGCGGCCAGGAGAAAAAGCGCGATGACTCTTCGAAGCAAGCGGGACTACCCCCGGCGCCGACTCGACACGCGTCGGCGCGTGCGCCGCGGACGCCCGCCGACGATCGGCATGCTCCAGACGATCGACCCCATCGCGAGATGGCCCGGAACCGACGCGCGCAGAGGAGGCGCCGGTGGTCCTTCGAAGAGGCGGAACACGAGGTAGGTCAGCACGCCGAGCGCGGCGAGCGCGAGCACGATGTAGCCCGCGAAGATGATCGCGTTCGAGCGCCGCGGCGCCAGCGGCTCCTCCTCGCTCTCCGGCTCCGGCGCGACCGGCGCGGGCTGCGAGTCGAGTCGGTCGAACTCCTCCGGGCTCAGCGTGTCCTCGATCTCCTCGCCGGCGGGAGACGGCGCGGATTCGACCGCGGGCTCGGGTTCGGGCTCGGGCTCGCCGAACAGCGGCTCGTCCTCCGCGCCCTCGTCGAAGGTGAAATCCTCGTCGCCCAGATCGGCCTCGACCATGCCCTCGTCGAAGTCGGTGTCTATGCTGAGCTCGTCCTGGTCGCCGCCCTCCTCGGCGGTGAGCGAGGAGAGGTCGAGGTCGTCGGGCCCCTCCGGCTCGGTATCCGACGGCGCCGCGAACTCGTCCGAGAACGACTCGTCGAACGAGAACTCCTCGTCGGAGATGTCGGCGAGCGTGTCGGCCTGCTCGGTGACCTGCACGGGCTCTTCGGTCGACGCTTCGGGTTC
>CAYWJH010000122.1:5362-8913 GCA_964458555.1 uncultured Spirochaetaceae bacterium
CTCGGCTTCGGGCTCGAGTTCGAGCTCTTCGAGCGACTCGAGCTCGCCCTCGCCTGGCGCCTCGAGGTCGTCGAACGAGAGGTCCCCGAGCTCTTCGCCCGTTCCGGTCTCGGTCTCGGGCTCGGCAGGGGCGGGCTCGAGCTCTTCGTCGAGACCGCTCAGGTCGAGCTCGTCGGTCTCCTCCTCGAGCTCCTCGACCTCGGTCGGCTCGGACGGCTCGGACGGCTGCGACGGAGTTTCGGCGACCTCCTCGGTCGAAAATTCAGCCTCGTCGCCGGCCGTCTCGCGCGCCTCGTCGAGCTCGGTCTCGAAATCGCCCAGGTCGAAGTCGCCGAAGGGCTCTTCGTCTCCGGCCGGCGCCTCGGCTTCGCCCTCACCGCCGATCTCCTCTTCCTCCATGGAGAGGTCGTCGAGCGTGAGCTCCTCGTCGGAGAGCTGGAAATCCGGGACGTCGTAGTCGCCCTGCTCGAGCTCCTCGAGCCCCACCGAGAGCGACTGGTACTCGCCCGACTTGGTGTCGGTTGCCGTCGCATTCAGGCTGCCGTTCTCGTCGACCCCCAGCAGCACGGAGATATCCGCGCTGCCCTTCTCCCCGGGCTCGACGTTGTCGATCACGAGACTCCCGACGTACTCGGGGTCGCTCATCGACTCGTCGGAGTCCCGGAAGAGGTCGATCTTGACGTTGGTCTGGTTATCGCGGACGGTCGTCAGCACGAGCCGACGGCGCTTCGCGCTGGACGTATTGAGAACGGGGACGAAGGTCCCATTCGCGATCTGGACCGCTATGACCGAGTTCTCCACGTAATCCTCCCCACGACGGCTCTGAGCGTATCACAGACGCCCGCCTCTCCCCATTATCGTCCGCAGCGACGCATCCTTCAATACCGCTTCTTGACATGGCTCCCCCGGCGCAGAACAATGGCACGGTGAGTCCAGTTGTCGTGACCGCGCTGCTCGCCGTGGGCATCCTTGTGCTCGGCGGCGTTTTGTTCACCGTCTCACGGTCCTCCCGGTCGCGAAAACCGGGGCGGAACAAGGACCGGGCCGCGGCGATCCGCGAAGCCAATCGAGCCCTCGCGCAGAACCCCAAGGACGCCAACGCGCTCAGCACGCTCGCCGACGCCTACTACGAGGAACAGGAGTGGGAGAAGGCAGCCCGCATGTACGGTCTGCTCTCAGACCTGGTCGCGACGAACCCCGACCTCGACGAGCACCTCATCACGCTCCGCCACGGGCTCGCGTCGATGCAGATCGGCGACTATCAGAACGCGTACAAGAGCCTCACGCTCGCGCGCCGCGACCACACGGACCTCTTCGAGATCAACTACAACCTCGGGCAGCTCGAGTTCAAGCGCAAGAGCTACGAGCGCGCGGGGAGCCTGCTCCGCGCGGCGCAGGAAAGGCGCCCGGAGCACCTCGGTACGGCGAAGTACCTGGGTCAGTCGTACTTCAGGCTCAAGCGCTACCGCGACTCGATCTCGCTGCTCAAGCGCGTGGTCGAGACCGAGCCCGACGATAAGGAGAGCACGTTCTACCTCGGCCAGGCGTACTACGAGGCCGGCCAGTCCGACCAGGCGATCCGCGTCTTCGGGCACCTGCGCGCCGACCCCACCTACGGGCCGCGAGCCGCGCTCATGGCCGGATCGCTTCACCTGAAGTCCCGGCTCTACGACGAAGCCGAGCTCGACTTTCAGATCGGGCTCAAGCACGACAACATCCCGCCGGAGATCATGCTCGAGCTCAAGTACCGCCTCGCGGCGACCTACACGCGCAAGCAGGAGCTCGACAAATCGCTCGCCGTCCTGCAGGAGATCGCCCGGGTCAACCCGAACTACAAGGACGTCTCCGCCCAGCTCGAGCGCTCGCGCGAGCTCGCGAGCAACCGCAACCTCCAGACCTACCTGATGGCGCCCACCTCCGAGTTCGTCGGCCTGTGCCGCCGGATCGTGAACGGCTACTTTCCGCGGTCGAAGACGAAGATCACCGACATCGCCACCGGCAGATCGGACCACACCGACATCCTCGCGGAGGTAAGCACCGCAAAATGGGAGGACACGGTCCTCTTCCGGTTCGTTCGCTCGAGCGGTGCGGTGGGCGAGCTCGTCCTGCGCGACCTCCACTCGCGCATCAAGGAGACGCACGCGGGCCGCGGTCTGTGCATCTGCGCCGGTGAGTTCTCCGAAGGGGCGACCACGTTCGTAGAAGCGCGGTTGATCGACCTGATCGACAAGGAAGCGCTCAACAAGCTTCTCAAGCGGATATAGGCCGATGCGCGCGGGTCACCACGACCAGGTGGCGCTCCTCCTCGAGAAAGGGTACGTCGACCGGGAGCACGCTCACGGTCACCGGGGCGTAGCCGCCGTCTTCGCGCGCCTGCTCCAGCCGTCCCAGCTCCTCGCAAACCGCCTCGCGCCGACCCTTGTACGCGCAGATCGCCCCGCCGGGCACGAGCGTCCGCGAGAGGGTCGCCACGAGGTCGGCCGTCAACGGCAGAAACGCGCGGTGCACGACGAGATCGACCGGACCGTCGTAGCGCGCGACGTCTGCGTTCACCACGCGGGCGTTCGCGGCACGAACCGCGGCGACCGCGTTCCGCAGGAACCCGGCCCGCCGACCGGATCGCTCGACGAGGTCGACACTCGCATCCGGGTGCATCACCGCGATGGGAATGCCCGGCAGGCCGGCCCCCGAGCCCGCGTCGGCGACGCGAGCGTTGCCGCGCAGGATGCCCTCGGCGACGAGCGTCGCCGCGCCGGCGAGCGAGTCGAGCACGTGGCGCACGACGAGCTCGCGCCCCGAGGCGGCCACGAGCCTGAATTTCGGGTTCCAGAGCTCGATCTCGTCGAGGTAGCGCACCAGCCGCTCGGCGCGATCGTCGACGGCGTAGCCGAGCCGTTCGAGCCCGGCGACGAGCGCGTCGCGCGCCTCGCCGGTCATTCGGCGCGGGCCCGGTCGGGTTCGGGCCCGACGGCCGGGACGACCGGTTCCTGCCGGCGCTCGAGCGCGACCATGAGCACCGCCACGTCGGCGTTGCGCACCCCGGGCACGCGAGAGGCCTGGCCGAGCGAGAGCGGCAGGATCTCCTTGAGCTTCTCGCGCGCCTCGTTGGAGATCCCGCCCACCGCGTCGTAGTCGAAGTCGCAGGGGATCTGCATCGCCTCGAGCTTCTCGAAACGCGCGATCTGTCGCTCCTGCCGCGCGACGTAGCCCTCGTACTTCACGTCGAGCTCCACCTGCCGGAGCCACTCGGTGGGCCGGTCGTCGGCGATGGCGGGTTCGATCGACACGAGGTCGGGAATCGTGACCTCCGGGTCCTTCAGCACCTGGTAGAACCGCTTGCCCGCGTGCCTCGCGAGCCGCTCGTCGCCGCCGACCTCCGACTCGCCAAGCGGGCGCGCGCGCAGCAGCTCCTTGACCGCGTCGATCCCCGCGCGCTTGGCGAGGAAGCGCTCGTGCGCCTCGTCGCTCTGCAGGCCCACGGCGTACCCGCGTTCGAAGAGCCGTTCGTCGCTCGAGTCGTGACGCAGCGAGATCCGGTGCTCGGCGCGCGA
>CAYWJH010000123.1:0-8864 GCA_964458555.1 uncultured Spirochaetaceae bacterium
GAATGATCAAGCTTTCATGCGCGTCGCTGTCCTTCGACGGATTCGGGGACGAGGATTTCGTCCGCACGTTCGCGAAGGTAAACGAGGCGGGCTACAAGCATCTGGAGTTCAACTGCTGGTACCCGCGCACACTCACGCCCGCAAAGATGCGCGACCTTGCCGAGCGCTGCCGGAAGGCGGGCGTCAGTCCGGGATCGATCCACATCTCCGGCTTCGGCGGCGAGGGCAACCACGGACTCACGAAGGACCTCTGCCACAAGCTGCGGGGGATCACCGCGGTGAAGGAGCTGGGCGGGAAGGTGCTCTGTGCCACCGGTGCCGGACGTGGCAAGGACGGTGGGCTCGAAGCGATCATCACGGTCCTGAAGGAGCTCATGCCCGCGGCCGAGGAGGCCGGGGTGACCGTGAGCCTCGAGAACCACGCGGGCAACAATCTTGAGAACCCGGACGACTATCGGCGCATCTTCGACGAAGTGGATTCGGACGCGCTCGGGATCTGCATGGACACCGGTCACTTCGAAGCCGCGGGGGTCTCACTCGACGACCTGATCGACGAGTTCTCGGCGAAGATCAACCATATCCATCTGAAGGAGAACAAGGGGTTCGGCGTGAAGGAGTTCGTCCGCTTCGGCGACGGCACAACCGACAACGTCCGCGCCGTGGAGCGCATGATCGAGAAGGGCTACTCGGGCTACCTCGTGGTCGAGGTCTCCCCGGAGATCGGTCCGAACGACGACCGTCCCTTCACCATCGAGGATCTGAAGAAGCCGTACGAGATGTTCAAGTCGTACGAGACCGAGTGAAAAACCATAACGCAACGAGGTGTGATGGGTACACGAAGCGATACGAGAGGGGTTCGTCGCGGTGCGAACCCTACCCCCACGCGAGGTACACCGTCTGCGTATACGTTCCCCCGATCAGCGGATTGGGGAAGGTGACCGGACGCGCCTCGGCGCGGGAGAAGACGTTCGCGAGACGCGCGGTGAACGTATCCGCCGGCGGCTTGTCCGACCAGAGCCCGAAGACGCCGCCCTCGTGCAGCTGCGCCCGCACCTTTTCGAGGCCCGCCGGCTCGTAGAACCCGGCGTTGTCAGGGTCGAGGAGCTCCTCCGGGCTGTGATCGATGTCGACGAGGATCGCGTCCCACCGTCGTCGCGGAACCTCGGGATCGAGCCCGTCGTCGGACGCCGCTCGCGCGAAGAAGTCGTCGTGCACGAGCCGGCAGCGCGGATCGCCGCTCACGCGACGCCCGATCGGGACGACGCCGCGCTCGTGCCAGTCGATCACCGCGCGAAAGAGCTCGACGACGACGAGCGAACCAACGGCGCCCGAGTCGAGCGCCGCGGCGGCCGTGTACCCGAGTCCGAGCCCACCGACCACAACATCGACCTTTCTTCCCTGACCCTCCACCGCCGCGACGCCCATCCGGCCGAGCTCCAGTTCGGACTCGGTGAAGAGGCTCGACATGAGGTACTCGTCTCCGAGCTTCACCTCGAACACGTCGCGGTCGAGCGCGGCGATTCGACGGCGGCGCAGCGAGAGGTCGCCGAGCGGCGTGGACTCGTGGCCGAGCTCGGCGAACGATCCGCTCATGCGGCGTAGCCCGGGCGGTTGGATGCAGCGCGTCGCTTTCGGGTCATGCGGGCATTGTAGCGCACATCGGACTGGTAGGAAGAGTGATCTGCGAGTCGGGAGGCTCCGCTCGGACGCGCTGACACCATGCGGACTCGCGTACCTTGCGCGAACGGGTTGCAGCCTGCCCGCTATGATGCACACCACGGTCCAGACTGGTTGACAACCGCCCTTGTAATGTGACACATTGTGCACATGAAGCGAATCACGATTCGCCAGCTGCACATGAAGACCGGGGACTGGATCCGCGAAGCTGCCGGTGAGAACCAGATCATTGTTACTGACCGGGGCAAGCCGGTCGCCGTGGTGAAGGCCTATTCGGAGTCGGATGCCGCACGCACATTCGCACAGCGGCGCGAGAGCGACGCATTCCGCAGCCTCCCGCGGATCAACACGGACTCGACACGCTACGTGTCGGAGGACCGCGACCGTTCGTGATCTACTTCGATACTTCGTATCTCCTGAAGTGCTATGTCAACGAGAACGGCTCCGCGGAAGTACGCGAGCTCGCCGCCGGAGCCGGGCGCATCGCGTGCTGCGAGTACGGCCGTGCCGAGCTGTTCGCCGCGCTTCATCGTTGCCTTCGCGAGCGAACGATCTCACGTGATGGTTTCCGCGTCATCCTGGGACAGTACGAGATCGACGAACAGGACCAGATCTGGTCCTGGCTCCCACTTGGCCGATCACTCATCGATGCCGTAGCGGCGACGTTCAGGACGCTCTCCGACGATGTGTTCCTTCGGACCGGCGACGCGATTCACCTCGTCTGCGCCCGCGAGCACGATATCACGACCGTCTACACGAACGACCGGCACATGCTGCGTGCGGCGGGCATCATCGGGCTGGACGCTCGGAACGTGATCTGAGGGCGAACGACGCCACGGGAGCTGCTCTCCGCCGAGTCAACCCGCCACGCCCCTCCTGCCCGCTTCTACCGCGCGCCTCTTTTCTATATAGTTCGGGAGAACGAGAAGAGGAGATCTCCATGAAGTTCACGTGCGAGCGAGACGTCATTATGAAGGAGATCTCGGTAGCCGCCGAGATCATATCCTCGCGCAACGCCCTTTCGATCCTGTCCAACGTCTACATCGAGGCGGGCGAAAACGAGCTCACGATCCGCGCGACCGACCTCAAGGTCGGCTTCGAAACGAAGCTCCCCGTGGAGGTCGCCGAGCCGGGCAGCACGACCGTCTTCTGCGACAAGTTCCTGGGAATCCTCCGGAGCCTGCCCTCCGGCGAGGTCGAGTTCGAGCAGGAGGACAGCGAGCGCTTCGTCATCCGTCCGCTCTTCAAGAAGATCGATTTCAGGCTCAAGAGCATTTCCAGCGACAAGTACCCGGAGGTCCAGCTCGCGCCGCCGGAGTCGTACTTCGAGTTCCCGCAGGCCGATCTCATCACGATGATCACGCAGACGATCTTCGCCGTCTCCGACGACGAGACGCGCTACTTCATGAACGGCGTCTACCTCGAGAATCTCGACGGCAACCTCGTCATGGTCGCCACCGACGGCCGGCGACTGAGCTACATCTCGCTGACGCCCGACGGGTCCATCCCGGAGTTCTCAGGCGTCATCGTCCCGCCCAAGGTCCTGAACCTCATCCGCAAGCTGGCCTCCGGCGAGGGCTTCGTGCAGCTCGCGGTCGCCGAGAAGCACGTCTTCATCCAGTTCGACAACCAGCGCGTGAGCTCTGCGCTGATCGAGGGTCAGTTCCCGAACTACCGCCGCGTCATCCCGGAGAGCCAGGAGTACCGGCTGCTCGTCAAGCGCGATGAGCTCTCCGAGGCGCTCAAGCGCGTGAGCCTCCTCGTCGAGAAGTCGCGCCGCATCTACCTCACCGTCGCGGCTGACAGCCTCACGCTCAAGAGCGAAGAGAGCGACATTGGTGCGGCGAGCGAGGAGATCTCGTGCGGGTACGACGGACCGGAGACGACGCTCGCGCTCAACTTCACCTACCTCATGGACCCGCTGCGTGTGATCGACTCGGAAGATATCACGCTCAATTTCACCGAGAGCAATAAGGCGATCACGATCAACCCGGAACCCGAGGGGGACTACTTCCACATCGTGATGCCCATGCAGCTCGATTAGCGCGGCAGTCGCCGCCGCCGGGGCGCCCGTGGCGTTCACCTCCATCCGGCTCTACCATTTCCGCAACCTCGACGACACCGTGGTCTCCACCGACGCGCGCGAGGTTTTCCTCGTCGGTGAGAACGGCCAGGGCAAGACCAACTTCCTCGAAGCAGTCTATTTCGTATGTTATGGATCGAGCTTCCGTACGCGCCGGGACGAGGTGATGCGCAGAAACGGCGAGCAGGAGATGGCCGTCGAAGGCCGATTTACGTCCGACGGTGATTCCCGCACCGTCGTGGTGAAGCAGGTCGGCCGCACGAAGCAGATCGAGCTCGACGGCGCGAGCGTGGCTGACCGCAAGGAGATCGTCAGTAACATCCCCTGCATCGTCTTCTGCCACGACGACATCGCCTTCGTCACCGGTGGACCGGACATGCAGCGCTGGTTCATGAATCAGACGCAGTCGCTCATTGAACCGTCGTATATCGCGGAGCTCCGTCGTTACAGCCGCGTGCTCAAGGCGCGCAACGCCGCGCTCAAGGACGCTCGTACCGACCTCCTCGACGTCCTCGACCACCAACTCGTCGAAGCAGGCGTGCCGCTCCAGCTCCGACGCACCGACCTCGCCCGTCGCTTCAACGAAGCGCTCGCGGACACCTTCGCGCGCGTCTTCGGCGACGACCTGGAGCTCGAGCTCTCCTACCGGCCCAGCTGGGACGATCCGGACCAGCCGCCCCCTGCGGACAGCCCTGCGTACGAGAGCGCGGTCCGCGACCAGCTCGCGCGCGGCCGCGACCGCGACCTCGACATGCGCACCTCAACCCGCGGTCCGCACCGCGACCGCTTCCCCTTTCGACTCGACGGCCGCCTGCTCACCGACGTCGCGAGTACCGGCCAGCTCCGCCTCGTCTCGCTCATCCTCCGCGTCGCGCAGGCACAGCTTCTCTCGCGCGTAACCGGCCGGTTGCCGGTCCTGCTGCTCGACGACGTCCTCCTCGAGCTCGACCCCGTCCGCCGCGGGCGGTTCGTGGAGACCCTGCCCGACTACGAACAGGCGTTCTTCACGTTTCTGCCCGACGAGCAGTACGCGCGGTTCCGGCGGGATTCGACGAAGACGTACACGGTGAAGGCGGGGGAGATCGCCCAGCCGTGAAGCGTCGGGCAGTTCGATCGGTTGCCGGTGCCAGACGACGCGGTTGCTCGCCTCCGTGCGCACCCCCCCACGCCGAATTGACGCGCCGCCGGTGGAAGTGTACTTTTACCGTAGGAGTAATACCGTGCGCGTTACCGAGAAGGGGCAGGTCACGATTCCTCAGGCGGTTCGGCACGCTCTGGGTATTCGTCCCGGCGACGAGGTCGAGATCGAGTGCGAAGACGAGCACGCGGTCATCAGGCGCGTCTCGCGTCCCGAACGCGTTGCCGAGCGGATCGCCGCGTATCGCGGAGCCGCGGACGCCGGGCTCAACACCGAAGAGATTCTTGAGCTGACGCGGAGATGAACCACGTCTTTGTCGATTCGAGCGTCGCGCTCGACGTCTTCACCGACGAGCCGGAGTTTTACGCTTCGTCCCACGCCTGCCTCGTGCGGTGGGGATCCGCCCACGAGCTCTGCATTGATCCGATCGTATACGCCGAGGTGGCGGTCGGCTTCCGGCGCATCGAGGACCTCGACGACGCGATCGACGGCGTCGGGTTCTCGCTTCGGCCGCTTCCGCGGGCCGCGCTGTTTCTCGCGGGCAAGGCGTTTGAGGCGTATCGCCGGCGGGGTGGAACGAAGACGTCGCCGCTTCCGGACTTCTTCATAGGGGCCCACGCGGCGGTCGAGCGCGTGCCGCTCATCACGCGCGACCCCGCCCGGGTTCGCACGGCCTACCCTCGGCTGCGGATCGTGCATCCGGCTCTCCCACCTTCGTAATCTGAACGAAACCTCGGTCTCGACCGTCGTTTGACCGCGACGCCGGTCGGGCCTATAGTCGGGTATGCACTATACGTATTCCGATCGGCCCCGCGAGAGCACGGGACTGCCGTCGTTCGATCGGGTACTCGACGGGCTGCGGGCGGGCGATAACGTCGTATTCAGGCTCGACGACATCGAGTTGTACAAGCCGTTTACGCAGGCGTTCCTCGAGCACGCCGTATCTGAGTCCAGACAGCTGGTCTACTTTCGATTCGGTGGACACGAACCCGTTCTTCCCGACCACGAAAACGTCATCGTAGAGCACAACGATCCGGAGCTCGGCTTTGAGCACTTCATTACCCGGATCCACAGCACGATCCGGGACGTCGGCGTGGGCGGATATTACGTCTTTGACGCCCTCTCGCATCTCAGCGACACGTGCTACAGCGATCGTATGATCGGCAACTTCTTTCAGCTTACCTGTCCCTACCTGCTCGATCTGGACACGATCGCCTACTTCTCGCTCTACCGCCATCGGCACTCCTACCACGCGGCGGTTCCCATCTACGAGACAACGCAGGTGCTCATCGACGTGTACGAGCACCACGACCACCTCTACGTTCAGCCCGCCAAGGTCTACGACCGCGAACGCGTCTTGCCGTTTACCATGTTCCGATGGGATAACGACGAGTTTGAACGCGTCGACGAGAGCCCGGAGATCGCCGCGGTCATGGAGTCGTCCTCCTGGGGCGGCCTGCGGTCGGCCAGCTATCGCATGGTGGGACTGTGGGACAAGACCTTCATGCGAGCCGAGAACGTGATGGAGGCGGTGGCAAACGGCGAGATGCCCGAATCGCGGGCAGAGGAGTCGTTTCGCGAGCTCATCCGGCTCATCATCCCGCGCGAGGAGCGGATGATCGACCTCGCTACGAGGTACCTCACGCTGAAGGATCTCATCAGCCTCTGGAAGCACATGATCGGCACCGGGATGATCGGAGGCAAGTCCGCGGGCATGCTCCTCTCTCGCGCGATCATCCGGCGCGATCGTCCCGAGCTCTCGGGTGCGCTCGAGCACCACGACTCGTTCTTCATCGGGTCGGACGTCTTCTACACGTTCCTGGTCAACAACGACTGCTGGTGGGATCGTCAGCGCCAGAAGGATGCCGAGGCGTTTCTCACCGGCCTCGACGCGGTTCGCCAGCGAATCATCGAGGGGACCTTTCCTGACTACATTGTTCGTCGGTTCGAAGACATGCTCGAGTACTTCGGAAACGCACCCATCATCGTGCGCTCGAGCAGCCTCCTCGAGGATAACTTTGGAAATGCGTTCTCCGGCAAGTACGACTCGGTGTTCTGCCCGAACCAGGGCTCGCCGCGGCAACGGCTCGATGCGCTGCTCGACGCGATCCGGGGGGTGTACGCGAGCACGATGAGTGCCGAAGCGCTGAACTATCGAAAGCGTCGCGGTGTTCTCGAACGAGACGAGCAGATGGCGCTGCTCGTGCAGCGAGTCTCGGGCTCGACGTACGGGCGTTACTTCTTCCCGCAACTCGCCGGTGTCCTCTACTCGTTCAATCCTTATGTCTGGAGCCGCGAGATCGATCCTGAAGCCGGTGTCATGCGGCTGGTGTTCGGGCTCGGCACACGGGCGGTGGACCGTTCGGACGACGACTACACGCGGGTTGTCGCTCTCAACGCGCCCGACCGGCGACCCGAATCGAGCTTCGACGCAGTCAAGCGTCACACGCAGCGGCGCGTCGACGTTATTGACCTTGAATCGAACCAGGCCACCAGCATGCACTTCCAGGACCTCGTTCGCGAGTGCGAGCGTCTTCCCATAGACCTCGTCGCCACGCGGGATCGTGAGGCTGAGCGCGACGCGAGGCAACGCGGGCAGAAGCGCGAAGCGCGATGGATTCTGACCTTCGATCCGGCGTTGAACGACGAGGGCGTGGTAGACACGCTGCGCGACATCGTTCATACGGTACGCAACGGCTATCGTACGGAGGTGGACATTGAGTTCACCGCGAACGTGACCCGCGAAGGCGGATACAAGGTCGACATCGTCCAGTGCCGCCCGTTCGCCGCGAGCACATCGGGCGAGGAACCGGTGGGCGAACCGCCGGCGGTTCCGGAGCACCAGATCGTTTTGCGTTCCACCGGAGGAGTGATCGGACCGGGACGCCGGATCGATATTGAGCGGATCGTCTACGTGTCGCCGCAGGCCTACTCGACGTTGCCGGAGGAGCAACGATACGCGCTCGCGCGCCTGATAGGCAGGATCGCCAAGCTGTCGGAGCCCATGTCAGGGGCGCTCGTGCTGATCGGACCGGGACGGTGGGGAAGCAGTACGCCCTCGCTCGGCATCCCGGTCTCCTTCAGCGAGATCAACAACGCCTCGGTGGTCATCGAGGTCGACACGCTCCACGAAGGTCTCATACCGGACCTCTCGCTCGGCACCCACTTCTTCAACGACCTGGTGGAGATGAACACGCTCTACGTCGCGCACTTCCTCGCGCGACGGGAGAACCGGCTCGACTGGGATTACCTCGCGACCAGCCCGTCCTCGCTCTCGGGTCTCGCGCCCGAGTGGCAGCGATGGGACGAGGTCGTCCGCGTGATCGACTCGAGCACCGTCGGCCCGCTGACGCTGCACGCGGACGCCCTCAGTCAGACGTGCATGGTCTACACGAGTCCCTGATCGAGCATCGCGTCGGCGACCTTGATGAATCCGGCGATATTGGCTCCCGCTACGTAGTCGCCCTTCGTCGCGTACTCCTCCGCAGCGCTCGCGGTGGCGACGAAGATACGGTGCATGATCTCGCGCAGCCGCGCGTCCACCTCGTCCGCCGGCCACGCGAGGCGCATCGCGTTCTGACTCATCTCCAGGCCTGATGTCGCGACCCCCCCGGCGTTTGCGGCCTTGCCCGGACCGAACCGCACGCTCGATCGCTGGAAGACCGCGACCGCGTCGGGCGTGGACGGCATGTTGGCGCCCTCCGCGACGACCGTGCACCCGTTCGCGACGAGCGCTTTCGCGTCGTCTTCCTCGAGCTCGTTCTGCGTCGCGCTGGGGAAGGCCGCGTCGCAGGGAACGCCCCACGGTCGTTCATCGTCGTGGTACTCGCACGAGAACCGCTCGGCGTACTCGCGGATCCTGCCCCTGCGCTCGTTCTTGAGCTCCATCACAAAGGCGAGCTTTTCATCGTCGATTCCGTCGGGATCGTGGATGAAGCCGCTCGAGTCGGAGAAGGTGATCGGGAT
>CAYWJH010000124.1:0-2466 GCA_964458555.1 uncultured Spirochaetaceae bacterium
GCGTTGAGCGGGGCAGCCAACCACCTCGTCACAGGGAACAGCCGGCATTTCCCCGACCACCCCGTTGTAAGTAGCCCGCGTCACTTCCTTCGAGTGTTCTCCGCACGCGAGTAGATATCGATCAGATGTCGGTTTCATCAAGCCCGTCCAGTTGACGCCTGGCTTCATCGCGTCAATAGGCTCATGACCCAGGGTTCTACCGCACCGTCTGATCCTTGTAGACACGGGGAGCAAATCCATCTCCCGGCCATATCGCGACGCGCCGGAGTTGCCGGGCAGACGCATCTGGAGCGGCCAGGGCTGTGGGACGCGCTGGCGGGCAGGGGCACGCCCCCATCAACCGTGTAGATATTCAACCTCGCTTATCCTATATTGAAGCACGAGAGCAAAACCGGGCGTTACCTCCCTGGGGAGGAGCGTATGAGCCAAGCCATGGAACTGAGCGAACGACAGTTTGAACAGATTGGATCCTACGTCCGAGAACACCTGGGGACGTGGGTCCGCGACATCTCGCCGCCGGTGGCCACCGTGCAGCTCGACCCCGTCTACCTGGAGCGAATCGTCCGCGTGGAAGAAGAGCTCAAGTCGCAGCGCGAGCTCATGAAGCAGGGCTTCGAGGCGATGGATAAGCGCTTTGAAGAGGCGCGGGCGGATACCAACACCCGTTTCGACGCTGTCGAGAGGCGATTCGAGGACATGAACGCGCGGTTCGAGGGTATCAACACCCGGTTCGAGGACATGAACGCGCGATTCGACGACGTGAACAAGCGGTTCGAGGATATCAACACTCGGTTCGAGGACATGAACACCCGGTTCGAGGACATGAACACCCGGTTCGAGGACATGAACACCCGGTTCGACGACGTCAACAAGCGATTCGAGGACATGAACGCGCGCTTTGGGCAGATGGAGCGGCACATGAACCGGTGGATGGCGGTTCTTGCCGTTCTCGTCTCGATCGTCGGGGTCGCCGGGCCCGTCGTCGCGAAGTACCTGTAGCGCAAGCCGGGGGTAGTCCGATGATCATCAAGTCGCACGCCTATCCCAGAGCAGCGCTGATCGGCAATCCGTCGGACGGCTACTTCGGCAAGACGATCGCCTTCACCTTCTCGAACTTCCAGGCGGACGTCACGATCTACGACACGCCGGTGCTCGAGATCCTTCCGGCCCGACGCGACCACTCCCGCTTTGCAAGCCTCGCCGAGCTCGCCGCGGACGTTCGCGCCTACGGCTACTACGGCGGCATCCGGCTCATCAAGGCGACGCTCAAGCGCTTCTACGACTACTGCGCCGAGAACGGCGTCGCGCTGCACGATCGAACGTTCAGCGTCCGCTACCACAGCTCCATCCCGCCGCACTTGGGGCTCGCCGGGTCGAGCGCGATCATCACCGCGTGCATGCGCGCCCTGATGGGCTTCTACGGGGTCGATATCCCGAAGCCGGTGCTCGCGAACCTCGTGTTCTCCGTGGAGATCGACGAGCTCGGCATCGGCGGCGGGCTCCAGGACCGCGTCGCGCAGGTCTACGAGGGCATCGTCCATATGGACTTCGACCGCGAGCACATGGAGCGCGAGGGCTACGGGATCTACACGCCGCTCGAGCCCGACCACCTTCCCAACCTCTACATCGCCTTCAACACCACGCTCGCCGAAGGCACGGAGATCGTCCATAACGACCTGCGCTACCGATGGGAGAACGGCGATCGGGCGGTTCACGACGCGATGCGCGCCTTCGCCTCGCTCACCGACCGCTTCCGAGCCGCGATCGAGGGCGAAGACTACGCGCAGGCCGATTCGATCATCGACGAGAACTTCGATCTGCGCCGATCGATCATGAACCTCAACCCGCGCCACGTGGAGATGGTCGAGACCGCGCGCGCGGTGGGGGCGTCGGCGAAGTACACCGGAAGCGGCGGCGCGATCATCGGCACGTATCCGGACGACGAGAAGTACGCTCGGCTCGCTCGAGCGCTCGGCGAGCGCGGGATGACGGTGATCGCGCCGCGGATCGCGTTTCCGGGTTGAGCGGGGTGTCGTGACGCACCCGGGGGCGCGCTTTGCGAACCATCGGCATCGTAGTATAGTGAAGCAGGAATCGAGAAATGACAGTCTTCTCTTCAGGAGGAGACGCGATGAGCAGTACGATGGAATTGACGCGCGACCATCTGGAACAGATCGGCACCTATGTTCGGGAGCACCTTGGCGAATGGATCCGCGTGGCTGAACCGCCGGTCGTCGTGCGCATGGATGCTCACTACCTCGAGCGCATGGTCCGCATCGAAGAGGAGCTGAAGGCGCAGCGCGAGTTGATGCAGCAGGGCTTCGGCTTCATGGAGAAGCGCTTCGAGGAGGCGCGTGAAAACATGAACGCCCGCTTCGAGCAGGCGCGTGTCGATATGCACGCCCGCTTCGAACAGGTAGACAAGCGGTTCGAGGAGACGCGTGAGGACATGCACGCCCGTTTCGA
>CAYWJH010000124.1:2566-3911 GCA_964458555.1 uncultured Spirochaetaceae bacterium
AACAGGTAGACAAGCGGTTCGAGGAGACGCGTGAGGACATGCACGCCCGTTTCGAACAGGTAGACAAGCGGTTCGAGGAGACGCGTGAGGACATGCACGCCCGTTTCGAGGAGGCGCGCGCCGATAGGAAGGCGGGTTTCGATCAGGCTCGCCGTAACACGAACGTCTGGATGACGGTGCTGGCGATCGTCATAGCGATTGCCGGCTTCGCCGGTCCGCTGATCGCCGCGATCATCGTGTAGCGACACACCTGCGAGGAGCGACCCAACCGACCATGATCACCAAAGCAGTCATCCCCGCAGCCGGCTACGGCACCCGATTTCTCCCCGCGACGAAGTCGCAGCCCAAGGAGATGCTCCCGGTCGTCGACACGCCCACGATCGAGTACGTCGTGCACGAAGCGGTCGACGCCGGGCTTCGCGACATCCTCATGATCATCGGGCGCGGCAAGCGATCGATTGAGGAACACTTCGCGCGCAACGTGGAGCTCGAGGACCAGCTCGAGGCGAAGGGCAAGACGACTGAGCTCGCGTCGATCCGCACGCTCCCCGACGACGTACGCATTCACTTCGTCTGGCAGAACGTGCAGAACGGGCTGGGAGACGCTATCCGCCACGCGCGCGACCACGTGGGCAACGAGCCGTTCGCGGTGCTCTTGGGCGACACGATCCTCGAGAGCCACGAGGAGCGCCCGGTGATCCGGCAGCTCATGGACGTCTACGACGAGCACGAGGAGGTGGTCCTCGGTCTCGAAGAGGTCGACCCCGCGCACGTGTCGAGCTACGGGATCGTCGGCGGCGAACAGGTCGACGGCTCGGGCGACGGGCGGACGTTCAGGGTCGACCGGATGATCGAGAAGCCGTCTATCGAGGAGGCGCCGTCGCGCCTCGCCGTTGCGAGCCGCTACGTCCTGCCGCCTGAGATCTTCCAGGCGCTCGACATGACCACGCCGGGCAAGGGCGGGGAGATCCAGCTCACCGACGCGATCCGGATTCTGCTCCAGGACCGATCGATCTACGGCTACCGCGTCAACGGCGTGCGCCACGACATTGGCAACAAGCTCGACTTCCTCAAGACGAGCGTGCTCTTTGGCCTGAAGCGCGACGACGTTGGCCCGGAGTTGAAGGCGTGGTTGCGGAACCTTGCGGGAACGTTGTAGGCGGTCGGTAGCCGCCGGACCGTTTGCTTGCTGTAGTGAAGCGGGGATGCCTTTTTCCGCGTTAGTCTTGGAAGGAGGCTCTATGAGTAGCGCGATGGAACCGTCGAAGGAGACACTCGACCAGATAGGTGGCTACGTTACGACCCGGTCTCACACGACCCATTGGACGGCGTTTCTGACGATCGT
>CAYWJH010000124.1:4011-8805 GCA_964458555.1 uncultured Spirochaetaceae bacterium
CGATCGTCTGCGCCGGGTGAGCCGCGACGGCCCCGCCGGATCCGCTCCGTGATCTTCGCCCACCTGCCCGAGCTATTCTTCGCCCCCCTCGCCTCGCCCAACCGGCATCACTACGCCTCGCTCCTCATCATCTACTACCGCCTCTTCCTCGAGTACCACCACGGCGTCGAGCGCGAGCTCGTCGTGGATCGCTTTGCTTCCTACTTCGCGGCGCTCGACTCACCGGCCGGCGCGCACGGGCTTCTCGAGACGGAGGACGAGGCCGACGCGGGGGACGCTGCGGCGCGCGATCCGCGCACCCTCGCGACCCACGTCCTCCGCAGGCTCATCTCCTACGGCTGGATGGACGAAGAGGAGCAGCTCGACTTCACCCGGCTCGTCACGATCACTTCGCACGCGCGCCCTTTCTTCGAGGCGCTCGACGCGACCGACCGCGGCGCCGCGGTCGAGTACGAGAGCCACATCGTCGCCGTGTACTCGTCGCTCACCGGAGACTCGGCGCGCGAGCACGGCGAGCACGCGGTCCTCAACGCGCACTACCACACGCGGATGCTGATCGAGTCGCTCAAGGTGCTCGAGCAGAACATCCGCGCGCACGTCCAGTCGCTCTTCGACCACGATCAGTCGATCCCCGAGCTCCTCCGCAGCCACTACGACGTCTACATGCACGAGGTGGTCGATCGCGCGTACACGCGGCTCAAAACCTCGGACAACCTCTCGCGCTACCGGCCGCGGATCGCGCGCGCGATCGGCGGCTTTCTGAAGGACGAGGGCTGGGTCGATCAGACGGCCGGTAAGCTCTCGCTCATCCAGCGGGTCGACGCGACAACCGCGCGCGATCGCGTGCGCTCTATGCTCGTCGAGATCCGCGACGACCTCGCCTCCATCGATCCCATACTCGAGTCCATAGACGACCGTAACCGGCGCTACTCGCGCATCTCCACCGAGCGGATCCGCGCGCAGCTCCACGCGGATACGAGCCTCCAGGGACGGATCGCCGCGATCGTCGGCGCGATCGCGGGCGGACGGCTCGCGCCCGAGTCGGAGGGCAGCCCCGCAGATGGGGACGGGGTGGACGTCGGCGTCGCGGTGAAGCTCCACCGGCTGCGTTACGTCGCCGACGAGTCGCTCTACGTCTCGCGTTCGCGCGAGGTCGCAACCGAGTCGCTCGCGCGCCCGGTCTCCGATCCCGACGAAGAGGCGCTCATCGCGCGCGAGCTCGAGCTCCGCGCAGCGGGACAGCTCAACCAGTCGCGCGTCGCCGCCTTCCTCGGGTCGCGCTGCCGGCGGCCCGGCGAGTCGGTCTGGGCGCACGATCTCGTGGAGGGGATCGACGGTTACATCAGGGTGCTCTACGCGGCGAGCTACGCCGAGCGGCCGAGCGGGAGCTTCCCCTACGAGGTCGAATGGGGCGAGAAACGCGTGGAGGCCGGCGGCTTCTCGCTTCCCGCGCACCGATTCATCAGGAGGCACGAGCGTGGCTGACGATCTCTCGCTGCTCACGCGGCTCCCGGAGGCCGAGCGCGAGCAGTTTCGTATCGCGATGAACCTGCTCTTCACCGAAGGCTTTCTCGTCCGTTCGATCGAGCAGCACGAACGCGCGTATCGGTTCGTGCTCGCGAACCTCGAGCTCTGCGAGACCTACCTCGAGTACGCCGGATGGGGCCTCCGGCGCGACGAGTCGATCGGGGTGATCGCCTTCGTGGGGCCGGCCTCCGCGCGGTTGCGCCTGCGCAAGAACGAGAGCATGGTCGCGCTCATCGCGCGGCTGCTCTACGAGGAGAAGGCGGGGGAGATCGCGCTCCACGGAGAGCGGACGGTGCGTAGGCACGAGATTCAGGACCGCTTCCGCGCGCTCACGAAGACGACCATACGCAAGACCCCCTTCCTTACGATCCTGCGCCGGCTGCAGAGCCTGCGGCTCATCCGCCTCGCCGGCGACGACAACGACCCGGATGCCACCGTCGTCCTCCATCCCTCGCTCGCCTTTGCGCTCGACGCACAGAGCATCGAGGCGCTCGAGGCGCGCGTCGCCGAGCTCGGCGGCGCAGCAGACGACGAGGAGGAGTGATGCTCGAGCTGCGACGCCTGCGACTGGTGAACTGGCACTTCTTCTCGGACTCCACGATCACCTTCGGGCCCACCACGCTCCTCGCCGGCGACAACGGGACGGGCAAGTCCACGATCATAGACGCGATCCAGTACGCGCTCGTCGCGCAGGTGAGCCGGATCCGCTTCAACTCCGCCGCGACCGACCGGCGTGCGGCGCGCACGCTCGAGAGCTACTGCCGGTGCAAGATCGGCTCGGACGCGGTGGACTTCGTTCGCGGCGACTGTCTCTCGCACGTCATCCTCGAGTTCGCCGACGGCGAGCGCCGCTTCTGCGCGGGCATCATGGTCGAGGCGTTCGAGGAGGGCGACGCGCGCGAGCACGAGTGGGTCTTCGAGGGGGCGGTGATCGAAGACGTGCCGGTCTTCCACGAGGACGCCTTCGTCGCGCCGCGGACCTTCCGCGACCGCGTGCGTCAGGCAGGCGGTCACGTCTGCGCGACGAAGCGCGAGTACAACGCGCGGCTCACGCACCTGTTGGGCGTCTACCGGCGGGTGGGGGAGTTCAACCCCTACCTCGAGGCGGTGGTCCGTTCGGTGAGCTTCACCCCGTTCACCTCGGTCAACCACTTCGTCTGCAACTACATTCTCGAAGAGCATAACGTAGATGTGGGAACCATGAAGGAGAACCTCGAGAACTACCGTCTCGCCGAGCAGGAGGCGGTCGCGGTGGAGCAGCGGATCGAGCGGCTCGCCGAGGTCGCATCGCTTTCCGACGAGGTGCTCCAGACGCTGCGCCAGATTCTGCGGCAGGAGTACCTCCACCTCCGACTGCGCTTCGAAGAGTCCCGCGACGCGCTCGCGGAGCTCGAGCGCACGATCGAGGCGACGGGGCGGGAGCTCGAGAACACACGCGACTACTACCGCGTGGAGTCCGAGCGGAAGGAGCGGCTCGACGCGCAGCGCCAGGAGGTCCACTTCGCGCTCGCGGAGAACGAGCAGCACCGCCTCTACGAGCGGCTGCGCCGCGACCGCGAGCAGACCGGCCGCGCGCTCGCGCACGAGGAGGAGCGTCGTTCGCAGCACGATACGCTTGTCGCGCAGTGCGAGACCATGCTCGGCCGCGCGCTCGCCGCCTCGCTCGAGGACGAGGAGGAGGCGCTCGCCGCGTCGATCCGTGAGGCGACCCGCGTTTCGGTGGAGACCGACGTGCGGGTCGAGGCCGCGAAGCGTGAGCTCGCCGAGCTCACTGCCGAGCGCGAGGAGCTGCGCTCGGGCATTCTGCGCTACCCGGAGGCGACGAGCGAGCTTCGGGCCGCGCTCGCGCGGGCCGGGATCGACGCGTCGATCTTCGCCGACCTCCTCGAGGTCGAAGACGAGGAGTGGCACAACGCCGTGGAGGGATGGCTCAACACGCAGCGGTTCAACGTCCTCGTCGCCGAGCACGACTTCCAGCGGGCGCTCGAGATCTACGACGGGCTGCCGGCGAAGACCGCCGGGGTGGGGCTGCCGAACATCGCACGCATGGGCGAGGCGGACGCGCTTGCCGGATCGCTCGCGGAGGTCGTCGCGGCGGCGAGCCCGGCCGCGCGCAGGTACGCCGCCTACCTCATGGGCGACGTCATCCGCTCCGAGCTCGCAGAGCTGAAGACGCACGGCCGCGCGATCACGCGCGCGTGCATGGCGTACTCGGGCCACACGGCGAAGCGCGTCAGGCGCGAGGTCTACGAGCGGTGGTACATCGGCAAGCAGGCGCGCGAGCGCAGGCTGCTCGCGGTGGAGACGCGGATGGGCGAGCTCGGGCGCGAAGTAGAGCGGCTGCTCGAGGCGAAGCGGGCGGTGGAGCAGCGCATCGAGCTCGAGAGCCGCGTGCAGCGGACGCTTCCGCGAATCGCTGAGCTCGCCGGCGCCGCCGAGCGCGTCGAGCACCTGCGCGTGCAGGTCGCCGAGATCGACGAGCAGGTCGCGCAGATCGACACGAGCTCGTTCGACGAGCTCAAGCAGCAGATCGAGATCCTCACGCAGACGATCGCGTCGGCCGAGCAGCAGCTCGGCGAGCTCAACCGGGCGATCGGCGAGCTCTCCGAGCGGGAGCGTGTGCTCGCCGGCGAACGGACCGCCGCGCAGTCCGAGCTCGCCCGCCGTCGGGCGGCATTCGAGGGCTTCCTCGCCGAGTACCCGGCGGAGGAGGACGACCTGAACGCGTACTTCGAGTCGCGCGTGGGTCCCGAGCGCTCGCGCGGCGAGTTCTCCTACGACGACTTCTTCCGCCGCTACGAGTCGGCGCTCGCCGGCATCGTCACGAGGCGCGACCGGGCGCGCGCGGCGCTCCGGCAGGCGAAGCAGCAGTACAACCACGACTTCGCCACGCTCATGGAGCTCGAGGCGGACGCGGCCGAGGAGTATCGTTCGCTTCTCACGCGCTACCGCGAGACCGAGCTTCCCGAGTACCGCGAGCGGATCGCGCACGCGCGGACGGAGGCCGAGCGCCAGTTCCGCGAGCACTTCGTCGCCCGGCTCAACGAGCACCTGATCGAGGCCGAGGAGAGCTTCAAGGAGATCAACCACATCCTCGAGACGATCACCTTTGGCCGCGACCAGTACCGCTTCATGCTTGCGCGCCGGGCCGAACGCGGGGCTCTGCTCAGGGCGATCGCGAGCGCGGCGGAGGTGCGCGAGGACGAGGGGACGCTCTTCGAGGTGCTGCACGCGGAGGAGGAGCGCGAGAGCATCGAGCGGCTCTTC
>CAYWJH010000125.1:0-8776 GCA_964458555.1 uncultured Spirochaetaceae bacterium
GAAATACCGGGAGAGCTGGCGGTACGAGCGCCCCAGCGCCGCAAGGCCCTGTCTGAGCTCCGCCGGCTCGGCGTAGAGCGTGTGGTGAACGATCTGTCTGACCCGGTCGGCCCACTCGGTGGCGGTCGAGCCGACCGTTCCGCGTGACCGGGCGCGTTCTTCGAGCGCGTGCCAGGCGATCGTTCGCGCGAGGAGGTCGATCGCCTCCTGAGAGGTCGTGCCCGGGTTCGCCAGGGCGAATTGCATGGCCCCGACGAGCTCCACGAGCCAGTCGTCGCCGTGAACCTGGAACGAGCTGCCGAGCTGTCGCGGGTCCGATGGATCATAGTCGAGGTAGCACACGCCGGCGTACCCGGTCTCCGGGGACGCGAGCGCGAACGCGCCGCCGTGCCCGAGGACGAGCATGTCGCCAGGGTACGCGACACCCGTCGCTTGGTGGCCGGGATCCAGACAGGCAAAGCGAAGCGAACCCGAGGAGACGAAGATGACCTGGAACATGTCGTAGCGGTCGGTGGTGAAGGAGTACCCGGGGGGTTGCGATTTGATCGATCCTCTGGCCGACATCGGTGTCTGAAAAAGTAACACGATCCGGCGATTCCGGGAACGCGCTGGAGCGTTCGGCGACCTATACTTTGCGCATGAACGAACGCGAACGCTTTCTCGAGACGATGCTCTTCGGCGATCCCGACCGGGTACCGCTGGATCCCGCAAACGGGCGGGAATCGACCCGCGAGGCGTGGTTCGCGCAGGGCCTGCCGCGCGACGTCCCCGCGAACGATATCCCGCGGTACGCCTTCGAACAGATCGGCAGCCCCTTCCCCTGGCCCGAGCACGGACCGGGCTTCCCCGTGAACGAGCGCATGACCCCCGAGTTCGAGGAGAAGGTGATCGAGGTGCGCGAGGACACGCAGATCGTGCAGGACTGGAAAGGAAACATCTGCGAGATAGGCAGAGAGTTCACCACCGAATATCTGCGCAGCGCGATCGATTTCGTGACGCGGCGGTGGATCAAATGCCCGGTGGAATCCTGGGACGATTGGGAGGCGATGAAGGAGCGCTACGATCCGGACGATCCGGCGCGCCTGCCGCCGGAACCGGGGGCCGTCGGGCAGCAGCTCGCAGATCGAACCTGGCCGATCAGGATGCACTTCTCCGGTCCCTTCTGGCAGATGCGCGAATGGCTCGGGTTCGAGGAGCTGTGCGTGCTGTTCTACGACGACCCGGAGCTGGTCCGCGACATGGTGAGCTTCTGGACCGACTACATCGCCCGACTCATGGAGAACGCCCTCGAGTACTGCGTCCCCGAAGAGGTACACCTCTCCGAGGACATGGCCTATAAGGCGTATTCCATGATATCACCGGCGATGGTGAGGGAGTTCCTGCTCCCGGCGTGGCGCACGTGGGGCGAGGTCGTGAGGAGCCGATCGGTGCCGGTCTACGCGATGGACTCCGACGGCTTCATCGGCGAGCTCATTCCGCTCTGGATGGAGGCCGGCATCAACGCGTGCGACCCGATCGAGGTCGCGGCGCACAACGACATCGTCGCCTTCCGCGAGCGTTTCGGGACGCGGATGGCGTACCGGGGCGGCGTGGACAAGCGCAAGATGGCCGCGGGCGGTGAGGCGCTCGAGGAGGAGCTGCTGCGGATCAAGCCGGTGGTGGACGGAGGAGGCTACATCCCCTCGTGCGACCACGGCATCCCCTCCGACGTGTCGTGGCCGAACTACCTGCGGTACGTGGAGGGCCTCGCGCGGCTTACGGGGTGGCTGTAGGGCGAGCGGCGGTACCCACCGAGGAGCACAGCATGGACGAAAAGGCGAAGCACCTGCCGGACTTCCCGTTCGGGGCGGTCTACTACCGGGTATCCAACCCGCCGAAGAAGGACTGGGAGCGCGACTACCGCACCGCGAGCGAGGACGCGAACAACATCTTTCGCCACTGGTTTCTGTGGTCGGCGATCGAGCGCTCGCCGGGCCGCTACACGTGGGGCGATTACGACCGGCAGCTCGACCTCGCGGCGGAGAACGGCATCAAGACGATCATCGCCGAGATGATGGTCGTGGCACCCGAATGGACCGCCCGCCTGTACCCGCACGCGCGGGTCGAGCACGCCGACGGCACGCGGTCGCAGCAGGGGATGCACCCGAGCTGCGCGACCGGGGGCATCACGATGTGCCTGGACAACCCGGACATCCGCGAGCGGGCCGAGGAGTTCCTCGTCCGGCTGGTCGAGCGGTACAAGGACCACCCGGGGCTGGGCGGCTACGACATCTGGAACGAGTGCAATATCCGCGAAGGCACGTGCTACTGCGACGGCACGCTCGAGAAGTTCCGGCAGTGGCTGAAGGCGAAGTACGGCACGCTCGAGGCGCTTCACGAAGCGTGGTGGCGTCCCGGGCTCGGGGACTGGGCCGATGTGGTACCGCCGCGGCGACTCCAACCGTACAACGATTCGCTCGACTGGCTGCGCTTCCGGATCGACAACGCGTACCGCGACATGGAGTGGCGGCGCGACATCATCGCCTCCCGCGACCCGAATCATCGCGTCACCGCGCACGGACTCGCGATGAGCCTGAAGCGGCTCGCCGCTTCTGCCACCGACGACTGGCGCGCGGCGTCCATCGTGGACAGCTACGGGCTCACCTGGGGCTCCTCGCGCCACGGCGACGAGGCGTGGAAGCAGCCCCAGGCGATGGATCTCATCCGCTGCGCGAGCAGAGGGAAACCGTGGTGGCACGCAGAAGCCTACGGCGGTCCGCTGTGGCTGCAGCCCAACGTTCTGAACAAACCGCGCGACGAGGGGCGGATCTGCTACCCCGAGGACATCAGGTACTGGAACCTGACGAGCTACATGCACGGCGCCACCGGGACGCTCTACCTTCGCTGGCGGCCGCTGCTGGACGGGGTACTCTTCGGCGCCTTCGGGCCCTACGCGATGGACGGCAGCCGCACCGACCGCTCCGAGATGTCGACGAGCATCGCGCGCTGGGCGCAGGCTCCCGAGCAGGCCGACCTCTGGAAGAGCCGACCCGTCAAGGGAGAGGTGGGCATCCTCTTCGTGCCCGAGTCGCAGCTCTTCCTCTACGCTCAGCAGAAGGACACGAAGCTCTTCTCGGACAGCTACGAGGGCGCCTACCGCGGCTTCCACGACATCAACGTTCAGGCGGACTTCGTGCACGTCGACGACATGGACGAGTGGGACTTCCTCTATCTTCCATTCCCGGTGATGCTGCACGCGGAGACCGCCCGCCGCATCGGCGAATGGGTCGCAAACGGCGGGATACTGGTCAGCGAGGGCTGCCCCGGCTACTGGGGCGACCGTGTGCACGTGGGCGAGGTCCAGCCGAACCTGGGACTCGGCGAGCTGTTCGGCGCCACCGAGTCGTACGTCGAGTTCACTCCCGACCTTCTCGACGATCTGGAGCTGAACGTCCTGGGCGCGTTCACCTGGGGTGGATCGTATCTCCAGAGCTACGAGCCCACGACCGGTACCGCGGTCGGATGGTACGCCGACGGCAGGGTCGCGGCGGTGCAGAACGCGTACGGCAAGGGCCGGACGCTTCTGATCGGCACGATGCCCGGCAGGGGATACACCGTGCACGGGGGAGACCGATGCGGACGGTTCTTCCGCGAGCTCTTCGCGCTCTCCGGAAGGACGCAGCTCGTAAAGCGGACCGATCCGCGCGTTCGCGCGCGCGTCCACGACGGCGAGGGCGGAACCTATCTGTGGATCGCCAACCCCGAACGCCAGGACATCCCCCTCCGCGTGACCGTGAACGGAACGTGGGAGTTCAGCACAACGGAGACGCTGCGCGGAGCCGACGCCGCCGTGGAGGGCAGAACGCTCGCGCTCACCGCGCCGGCTCGCGACGTCACGGTGCTGCGGCTGCGATAGGCCGGTCAGCCGGTGTCTTCCAGCAGTCGTGCGATGTGCGGGAGCTGCTCAAGAGGCGCTGCCACCTCTGCTCAGTCCCCGCCCCCGTACTCGTACGCCGCCTCGTAGAGCGCGACGACGTTCTCCACCGGTGTGTTCGGCTGGATGTTATGGCTCGAGCAGACGATGTATCCCGTCCCATCGCTCGCGAGGGTGTCGACGAGCTTCTTGACCTCCGCCTTTACCTCTTCAGGCGAGCCGAAGGGGAGAACGTCCTGGTTGTCGACGCCGCTGTGGAAGCAGACCCGTTCTCCGTACTCCGCCTTCAGCGCGCCGAGGTCCCAGTCGCCGCACTTGTACTGAATGGGGTTCAGGACATCGATCCCCATCTCCACGAGCTCAGGGAGCAGCCCGCGCATGTCTCCGTCGTCGTGATGGAAGACCTTGATTCCGTAGCGCTTCGCGAGGTCCATCGCCTTCTGCATGGGCGCTTTGTAGAATTCGCGGAAGACGTCCGGGCCGATGAGGAGTCCGTGCTGCGAACCGAAGTCATCGGTCACCTGCGTCGTATCGATGTAGTTCCCCGCCGCCTCGAAGCAGCGGCTGTGGTACTCGTGGAAGAAGTCGGAGACGCGCTCGACGAGGTAGCCGGTGAGCTCCGGACACGCGACCGTATCGATCAGCGACTGTTCGAGGCCCCGGAGCAGGTTGTGGAAGTAGAAGACGGCGGTGTATCCCACGTTCACGGCGCGTCCCCTGCACCGTTCGATGAGCCCGGGCAGCGCGTCGTAGTCGTACCAGTCCGGGTCGGGCCAGGGGTAGGTCTTCAGGTCATCGAGCGTTTCCAGCTCCGCCATGGGGTACGACACCTGTTCCAGATACGTGCCGCTGCCGTAGCGCTGCTTCTCGTACCCGAAGCCCCACTCGTTGTAGAAGATGCCGTTGCGTTCCTCCAGCTCGGGTCCGATGTACGGAGGCGCAACGTTGAGTATTCCGTCGACGTTGAGCTCGTCCCAGAGCTTCAGGATCGCCTTCGGGCCGGCGGGAACCTTGCCGCCGTTGAAGGTAATTGCGTCGTCGTCGCGGTCTTCGCCTGCGTCGATCCCGAAATGCGCGAGCAGCGCTTCCATAATCTCCGGCGTTACCCACATGTCGCTCGGCAGCTTGTCGACCTTGTCGTGGTTGATCGCAGCAAGAACACGTTCTCGTGGTGTCATTCGGTTCATCCGCACTGCTAGTATTTCATGGCCCCGGCGGTCGCGCCGCCGGCGATGTATCGCTGGAAGAAGAGGAAGATCACCAGGGGCACGACGCTTGCGAAGGCGAGCGCCGCCGCGATGATCGGTACGGGGAGGCCGTGCTCGCCCTTCATCAACGCGATGCCCAGCGTCAGCGTCCGCTTTCCGTGCTGCTGGAGCAGGAGTAACGAGAACGGCAGCTCGTTCCACATCGCCTGGAAGCCGATGATCGTGATCGTGGCCAGCATGGGCAGCGCGATGGGGATCATCAGCCAAATCAGGATCTGGAAGACGTTTGCGCCGTCCATGCGGGCCGATTCGATCAGCGACCGCGGGATGCTCGAGAAGTACGTCGTCATGATGTACGTTCCGAACGGCGCGAAGTACGCCACCCACACGATGATCAGACCAGCAAAGGTGTTCACGAGTCCCATACGTACGGCGAGGATATAGACCGGAACCGAGATGATCATCTGCGGGAAGATCATCAGGAAGAGGATGAAGGTGAAGATGGCGAGCTTGCCCCGGAATCGTAGCGAGCCGAAGGCGAATCCGGCTGCGCTGCAGATCGCGAGATAGGTGACGAGCCCGAGGGGGATCACGATCGCGTTGTTGCGGAGGTAGCGCGGGAGTCCCACGCGATCGACGACGTAGTTCCAGTTCTCGCCGGTCCATTCGGAGGGAAGGCCGATCTTGTTCTCCACGAACTCCGCCGGCGTCTTGAAGCCGTTGCTGAACGAGAAATAGAGCGGGAACAACGCCATGAGCGAGAAGAAGGCGAGGGCGATGTAGATCACCACCTTTGCGGCACGTTGGCCCACGAAAGTGTTGCCCGCCATTACTCCCCCCTCCGCCGCAGTACGTAGATCTGCGCTACCGCGATGATCGCGCAGAAGAAGAAGAGGAGCATCGCCCACGCGCTTGCGTAGCCCATCTGGAAGTTCGAGAAGCCCTTGATGTAGATTCCGAACTCGAGCGTGGTCGTCGCGAATCCGGGGCCGCCTCCGGTGAGCGTGTAGATGAATCCGAACATCCGCGCGAAGACGCTGATGAACTGCAGGACGATCCAGAACTCGATGGCGAATCGGATGGACGGCACGGTGACCGAGAAGAACGTTCGCCACCAGCCCGCGCCGTCTATCTTTGCGGCGTCGTAGAGCTGCGAGTCTATGCTGCTCATTGCGGCCAGAAAAAAGATGCATCCGAATCCGATTCGCGCCCATACGCCGTTGAGCACGCCTATCACGTGGATCGCGCTCTGCGACGACGAGAGCCATCCGATCGCCAGTCCATCGAGGCCGATCCCGCGAAGGATCTCGTTGACCGCTCCGTTCTCACGCAGGATCACTGAGAACATCATCCCCACGATGACGTAGCCGAGAACGTTCGGGATATAGAGGACGGCCTTGAATACGGCCCAGCCGCGCATTCCCTCGCGGAGCATCGCCGAAACGATGAGTGGAACCAGCGTGCCGAGCGGTATGTAGAGGACGAGGATGAATGTGTTCTGCATCGCCTGGCCGAACATCTGATCCTCGAACATGCGCGTAAAGTTCGCGAACCCGACCCAGCTCGGCTCGCCGAATCCCTTCCACCGCGTGAATCCGTAGTAGAAGTTGGACGCCACCGGGTAGGCGATGAATACTGCGAGCAGCAGGACGAGCGGAAGGATGAGGACAAGAGCCTCGCGCTCCTCGCTCTTGTAGTAGCTCGTTATCGACCTGCGACGTTTCACCGGAACCTCCGTATCGGCGAGCACCGACGACGCGAGGCGCGCCGCCGGTGCTCAACCAAGCAAATCAGATTTAGTGCGTACTCTGCGGGGTGGCAGTGTACGTGCGGTTACTGGTTCGCCCGCTCCTGCGCGAGGATCTTATTGGACTGTTCCAGCCACTCATCGACCGTAAGGTCGCCCGAGATCAACCAGCTCTGGCTGAGCGTAGTGAGCGCGGTTTCTTGGGCCGCCGGCGGAATGTACTGGTTGAACGCCTCGGTCGCGGAGTCCGCGACGTGTTGCATGATCGCTCCCAGCGACGGGTAGCCGAGCTCGTTCACGTCCACGGTCTGGTTCGGGTGCAGAGCACCGACCATGTCGACGAGGACCGAGGCACCGTCGGAGCCGTAGTACTTCAGGTACTCGGCGGCCTGATCCTTCTTGTCGCTCCACGTCATGATCGAGTAGCCGATTCCGGCGCCCTGCAGATACTGCATGTCGCTCGCCGGCTGTCCCGGGAAGTTGACCGTCGGGAAGTAGCCGACGTTCCCCTTACCGAAGCCGTCTGCGAAATTCTTCCAGTGCGCGATGTCGGAGAGCAGGCCGAGGAAGAAGCCGCCTTCGCCGGCAGCGAACTTGTTGATCGCCTCCATGAAGAGCGGCATGTCGTAGGCGTCCGGATCGATGAAGCCGCGCTGATGCAGCTCGTCGATGAACTCCGCCGCCTGCACGAATCCCTCGTCCATGAAGTCCGTGTCGGCGGTGCGCCAGTCGAGGACCGCCTCGTTCGGATACGCGTTCACCGTAAGGTTGCGCATGCCCCACGCCACGAACGTGTTATTCGGCGTCATACCGGTGACGATCGGCGGAATGCCGGCGTCCAGCAGCGCCTGACACGCCTCGAGGAACTCCTCGCGGCTCGTCGGGGGATCGTCCGGATCGAGTCCGGCCTTCTCGAAGTTGAGCTTGTTGTAGTACCAGCCCATTCCCTGCGTGGTCAGGGGCACGAGCTTCACCGGGTTGTCCGCGTCGCCGAGGTAGGAAGCGGCGGTCCAGGAGTACTCGGGAATCTCGTGTCGCCAGCTCTCGATGTACGGATCGAGCGGTTCGAGGAATTCGTCGAAGTCCCACGCGTTGGCTCCGCCGTGGAACATCACCACGTCGGGTCCGGCCCCGGCAGTGGCCGTCGCGCGCAGCACCTGGTAGTACTCGTTGTGCGGCTGCGCTACGTGATCGATCTCGATGTCGGGGAATTCCTCCATGAACATCTCATCGATCTTGATCATGGGCGGCTGCATGCCGTCCACCTCACCGTACTTGAAGTCCCAGACCGTCAGCGTGACCGGCCCTTCGGCAGCCTCTCCCTGTCCTGAGGCCCATACCGCCGATGCAGAGAACACCAGCAGAAGAGCCACCATCGATGCGAGTAGCCGTTTGCTCATCTCAATACCTCCTGTGAGCAGTTGCTTCCTGCTCATGCCGACACCCGTCTGACCAACTCAGCGGGGATGATCGTATGAGCAGGGCGAAGACGCCGGCGTTCGATCACGTCGATCATGACGTTACCGGCCTCTTGGCCCTGTTCGTACGGATACAGGTTGAACGACGTGAGCGGTGGGTCGTGGAGCGGCGCCACGAGCGTGTTCCCGGACCCGATGACCGCGACGTCCTTCGGACACCTGAGCCGCGCGGCGTTCAGCGCGCGGACGGCCCCGACGGCGACAATGTCGTTCATCGTGAGAATCGCCGTGAACGAGAGCCCGGAAGACAAGGCGTCGGCGGTTGCCTTCTCACCGTCCTCCGCAGTGATACCGCTGAAACGCAGCAATCCGCGCGTCGCTTCGATGCCGTGCTCCTCGAGCGCCAGGTGATACCCGTCGACTCGCTGGCCGGACCCGGCGTACTCGGTCGGACCGTTGATGAAGAGTATTTCCGAGTGCCCCTTGCCGA
>CAYWJH010000126.1:0-4977 GCA_964458555.1 uncultured Spirochaetaceae bacterium
GGCGCTCGCCGGGTGAGGCGCGCGTCGGGGCGCGGCTCCGTGCCACCGGCGAGCGCCTCACCCGGCGCGGCGGCGCTCGGGTCTTCGCCGGCGCCCGCCTCGCTGACCCCACTCGCGTCTCCCACGAGGAGCCGGGTCTCTTCGCGCGTGGTCGCCGTTGCGAGCAGCGCCTCCTCCTCCGGCGCGAGCGCGTCGATGATCCTCGCGTCGTGGACGGCGACCACGCGTCGGCCGGGGAGCACTTCCAGGAACGTCTCGGGCTTCCATCGGCCCGCGAGCAGATCGCGGAGCATCGTGAGATCGGCCGGGATCTCCTCGTACTCCCAGCCCAGGTTCGCCGCGCAGCGCCTGGTGAACTCGCGGTCCTCATCGACCTCCGGATACTTCCACGGCACGAAGGCCGCGCGCGTGTAGTTACCGATCCAACCCTGAGCCCACTCCTCGACGAGGTAGCGCGCGGTCTCCTCGCCGTATCGCTCGAGGTACTCCTCGTAGACATCCTCGTACTTCGTAAGGATGCCACGGTACTTACCGGTGACGCCCGGCTGGCCCCCGGTAGCGATGAACCCGCGGGTGAACCAATAGGTTCCCGGGTGACGACGGAACTCGTGCGCGTAGCGCTTGTGGCTCCCGAGGAAGGCGGCGATGCAGTCGTGGATGCGCGGGATGATGACCGGCAGATTGCGCGCGACGATGCCGGCGGTACCCCGGCTGCACAGCCCGTAGCCCACGACGATCGCGTGGTAGCCGTCTGCCGGAGACGTCGCGTCGATCGCCGCCTGCAACTCTTCGCGCAGCGTGTCCGGCTTCGCGTGCAGGCCCTGAGGCAGGAACTGTGCGTCGATCTCGTGCTCGCTCTCGTCGACGAGCGCCCTGATCTCCGGGCGGAATACGCCGCAGCCGATGAACTTGAGCTTCATTTCAAGGAGGGTAGCATCGATCGCCGCGGTGGTCACCGGGGGCGGCGGCCGCCCTCACGGCCTATTGTCCGCCTCCGGTAGCGCGAGATCGTCGAGCGCCTCGAGCAGGTCCGCGGGCAGCGCTCCCTTGCGGAGGATGCTCATCGTCTGCTCCACCTGCTCCGGACGCGAGGCGCCGAGGACCCATCGGTCCACCTCTGCTACCGAGAGCGACCAGCGAAGCAGGAGCTCCACCGCCGACAGACCGGCGTCCTGCTGGATCCCGTGGAAGCGCGCAAGCCGCTCACGCGCGGCGGGGTGGCGTGTCAGTCGCTCGGGCGGGTTCATCGGCTCGCGGTACGCCCCGCCCTGGAGCACGCCGGCGGCCATGAAGAGCAGGCCGCGCCGTCGTGCGACCGGGGCGACGTGCGTGACCGCCCCGCGGAAGATAGGATCGAGGTTGTACGCGCACATGACGGTGTCCACATCGAGGTGCTCCACCGCTCGCCCAAGCGGCGCGCTCGAGTTGCCGGTGGCGCCCACGTACCGGCAGACGCCTTCGCCCTTCGCGCGCGCGATCACCCTCGTCACCGCGGCGTTCGCGAAGTCGTAGTCGGCGTCCGGCGCCATGAAGGTGGGCTTCTCCTCGCGCGCGTCCGGGTCCCACCAGAAGCGCGTGTCGGCCTCGTGGATCTGGAGCAGGTCGATGCGCCCGAGAAGCATGCGATGACACTCGTGCACCATGCCCCAGAGAACGTCGGCGTTCCGGTAGAGCTCGCGGTAGTCGGGGAAGGTGGGCCGGAAGTGTCCGATCTTCGTGGAGATGAAAACGTCGCCGGCCGGCACGTCCCGGAGAAGTCGGGCGAGCGCGGCGTGCGGGACGGCGTTGTCGTACCCGACCGCGGAGTCGAAGTGGCGGATGCCCAGGTCGTACGCGGTGCGGATCGTCGCCTCCACGTTCGCGAGGTCGCCACGACCCAGTCGACCGGTGCCGAAGGCAAGCCGCGAGCAGAGGTCGTCGGTTGAAGGAAAGGTGATCTCAGACATGTATACCTCCGATTACTCGTTCTCGCCGTGGATGCGAATACCGGCGCCCCTGCGGCGGCCGAAGTTGAACGCGTCGTGGTGCTCCGGCGGCGTGGCGAGCTCGTCGAGCTTCGCGAGGTCGATCTCCCACCCGAGCCCGGGCCGATCGCCCAGCACGACCTCTCCGCCCTCGATCCGCGAGTCGACCGAGAACCAGTTGTCCCGGCCGGCGTCGACGCACTCGATCATCGCGTGATTGGGAAGCGCCGCGGCGACGTGCGCGAGGTAGTTGCCCGGCGAGTTCATCACGGCGACCGGCACGTTGAACCCGTAGGCGAGGTCGGCGATCATGAGCATCCCCGTGATCCCGCTATGGCCGAAGTTGGGCTGCAGGACATCCGCCGCGCCGTGGGTCAAGAGCGGCACGACCTCCTTCGGGTCGTTCAGATTCTCACCCGTCGCCACCTGCGCCTCCACCGCGCGCGAGACGCGCGAGAGCCCCTCGTAGTCCCACCGGTCGGCCGGCTCCTCCACCCAGAAGAGCGGGATCTCGCGCTCGAGCGTGCGGATGTAGGCGATCGCCTGCTTCGCGTTCCAGTACTCGTTCGAGTCGAGGCAGAGAAGCGGTTTGATGGGAGCGGCGGTCGGCTTGTCCGGCGTGCCGCCTCGGCCTCCCGGGACGGCCTTCGCGAGCTCCTCGTACACGATTCGAAGCCGGCGCAGATCGCGCTCCGGGTCGAGTCCGCCCTTGAGCTTCCCGGCGGTCACCCCGCGCGCGGCCATCGACGCGTAGAACGCGCGCAGCTCGTCGTCGGAGAGGCAGTAGCCTATGTCCGAGGCGTACGCGCGTGCCGTCGGCTCGGACGCTCCGAGGAGCTTCCACAGCGGCTGCCCGGCGGCCTTCGCCTTGAGGTCCCAGAGCGCGACGTCGATCGCCGAGATCGCGCCGGTGACCGCGCCGCGGTTGCCGCCCTTGAAGACCTGGTCGACCATCGACTTCCAGATGCCGCGTACGCCGGCCGGATCGCGGCCCACGACGAGCGGCGCGAGCGATTGGATGCCCGCCTCGTTCCCGCCTATGGAGACGCCGGTCAGCCCCTCGTCGGTGTCCACGAACACCGCGAGCCCGGCCCAGTCCTGTCGGCCTTCGGGGAAGTTGACGTCGGCGAAGCGTCGCGTCGTGCGGTACCAGTAGGGTGTCGTTCGGATGCCGGTGACTTTCATGATGCTGCTCCTGGATTGCTGCTTTGGGAGACGGCGAGTGCCGTCGTGGTGCATCGTATCACACCGTTGGTGTTCGGTACGACGGACTCGCGCAGTACCGCTTCATTCCGGCGTGGACACTGATACTCCGTCCCGGGGGGAGATCCACGTCGATGCGCGGCTCGGCGCCAGTATCGCGACCGTCCATAGAAGTAAAGGCGTGCTCGCCGAACGCCCCCGCCTGCACGGCGAGCGAGTGCCGGTTCACCGGACTCGTATTCACGAGCGTGAAGTCGACGCTCTTCGCGTCGAGCGAGGTGACGAGGGCGGAGACGTCCGCGGGCAGACCGGGCCGCCGGAGATCGGCGTCGAAGTACCGAAGGGCGACGTGGAGCAGCCCGCCGTGATAGACGATCTGCGGTCCGCCGTGCGCGAGGTGGAGAAGCCCCTCGGTATGAACCGGGTTGTGATTCTGCCAGTGGTGAACGTCGTACGTCTCGGGATCGGCGTGGTCGTTGCGAACGAGATCCATCCGGCGCAGAACCTCCGCGTATTGTGCCTCGAGGATGGCTCGCGGGTAGTCGGGGTTTCGACCGTCGAGGTAACAGTACCAGGGGCCGAAGTGGATATCGTCACCCTTCCCTCGACCCTCGCGAACGTCCATCCAGTCGGTGTGCACCTCCGGGAGCGACTCGAGCCGTGCGCGGTCGCGCTCGTCCTGCGACATGTACCAGATCTGCGAGGCGTGGTGCGGCGAGAGCGGCCGGTACGACGTCCAGCCGTCGTCGATATGGCGATGCGGGACAAGGAGTCGCCCGTCTACGTGCTTTCCCAGGTCGATGATGCGGTCGAGCTGGCTGCGCGGGATATCGAGGTACGCGAGATCGCCGGTGATGAGCGAGGCGTTCATCGCGGCGATGGTGAGCGGCTCGATGATCGACATGAACCCGTGCGGCCACCGCCACCCGTAGTACCCGCCCCACCACTTGCCGTCCATCGTCTCGCCAATCCTGCCCGACGGGCCGACGTTGTCGGGACAGATCCCGTCGTTCTGCTTGATTCGGTCGCCCCACGCCTCCAGATAGTCGAGCACCCACGCCTTGTACTTCTGCTCCCCGGTGAGCAGATACGCGTGGGTCACGAGGCTGGTCGACGTGAGGTTCAAGGGGACGTCGCACCGCATCTGTCTCCGATTGAGCGCCTCGAGAATGACCGAGTAGACTTCGTCGTCGTTCCAGTCGGCCTTCTCGACCTCCTCGCCGCGTCCGCGCCACTCTTCGCGTTCCGTGGGTACGCCCAGGTCGTCGAACGGTACCGGGTACCCGGCGAGCACCGACCGGTGCGTCTCCCAGTCGTCGAACGAGTTCTCGAACCGCGGACCACGGCTACCCGTGATCGGGGACCGAATCATCTTCCGTGCCGGATCCCAATTCTGCACACCCGCGTCGTCCCCGGTGTAGAACTGGGCGAAACGAACCGCACGAGCGCGATCGGGCTCCCGGGTCGGGTCGGCGAGACCAAAGTAGTAGAAGTAGATCGACGACTCGCCGTGGTGCATCCAGTCGTAGTACGCGTCGAACTCCCGGTAGATCTGACCGTACCCGGTGAACTGACGCGTGACCGCCTCCCAGTAGAACCGTGACAGCTCGTGGACCTCCGACGACCCACCCAGCGCGTAGAAGAGCGGCCAGTTGTGGTAGCTCTCGTACCCGTCGTCGGAGCCGTCCATCCCGGGCCACTCGTCGCGCCAGATGAAACTTCCGTCGGCTCGTGTGTAGCGGCGCGCGTACAGCGGCGCGGCCTCGTTCATCGCGTCGATCAGGTGACGCTCGCGCGTCGCCCAGTCGGG
>CAYWJH010000126.1:5077-6808 GCA_964458555.1 uncultured Spirochaetaceae bacterium
CAGATCGCGCCATTCGTGAGCCTGCACCGTCGCGGCAGCCGTCCGGCGAAGGAACTGCTCTACGAACAGATCCGCGCCGGCGGGGTGACTCCCTCGTACGCGTCCCCCACGCTGTTCGCAGTCCGCGACGACTTGTTCGCGTTCATGGCCAACCACGTCTACGATGCCTCGGGAGTCGACGCCGACGCGGTGAGCGAGGCGACGCTCGTCGCGAGAGACGAGCTCTTCCGGATCTGCGGAGCCTTGCGCGCGTCCGGCTCGGCGTGGCGCGACCTGAGAATCGTCCAGACCGCCGAACAGATCGGTGTGCGGGAAGCGCGCCGCATCCACGGTCGATACAGGATCACCAGAGAGGACCTCATCGCCGGCCGCCGGCACGAGGACGCGGTGTGCCGGGTGACCTTCCCCGTCGACATCCACGCGAACGGACCGGCCGGAAAGGGGTACGGCGACGGAGGAGTGAGAAGCGAACCCTACGACGTGCCCCTGCGCGCGCTGATCACCCGGCGGCGCGAGAATCTCCTCGTAGCCGGCCGGTGCATCAGCGGAGACTACTGGGCCCACGCGTCGTATCGCGTCACCGGCGAGGCGGTACCCATGGGCGAGGCGGCAGGAGGCCTCGCGGCGATCGCCGCGGCGACACGCCGGGCGCCGCACCTGGTGCCGTGGGACCAGGTGCGGGACCTCATGCCTGCAACCGGTAGGCGATGACGGCGTTCCCGCCACGGATGAGCTCCTGCTCTGCGGGGCCCTGTTCAGAGATCCAGGTGTCGAGCACGCCGACGACCGTTTCGTAGGGCGCCCTGAGCGCGCTCACCGGCCAGTTCGACGCAAAGAGCAGGCGGTGCGGTCCCATCGCCTCGAGCATCGCGTCGAACACGGGTCGGTAGTAGTCGGGATCGGCGGGCACCGGGTCGTGGTTCGCGGCTGCCGCCTCGACGAATCCGGAGAGCTTGCAGAAGAGACTGGGACGCTCGGAGAGCCGGCGGAGGAGCTCGCGGGCCTGCGGCGTCGGCTGTCCGTCCGCTCGCGTGCTTCCGCCCAGGTGGTCGACGACCAGCCTCAACTCCGGCAGCGCGGCGGCCGCGCGGAGCACGAAGCCGAGCGCCTCGTCGGAGACGTTCAGGTCGAGCGTGAGCCCCGCTTCGGCGAGCCGCGCGAGGTTCTCCGCGAACAGCGGTGACGCCATGCCGGCGGTGACCTCGCGCGCGTTGAGCCGGATGCCCCGGAAGACGGGGTCGGCTGCGAATCGCTCGAGGTCCGCGGCAAACTCGGGACTCTCGAGGTCGATCCGCCCGACGACCCCGGCGACGAGAGGCTCGTGCCGCACAATGTCGAGCAACCACGCGTTGTCCTCCACCCAGGCGCTCGCCTCCACGACCACCGCGCCGGTGACGCCGTTCGCGCGGGCGAGCGCGGCGAACTCGTCGGGGAGCACGGGCCGGTAGAGCGGACTCTCCGGCGGAGGCCAGGGAACGCCCTCCGGCCGGCGCGGGTCGTAGAAGTGGATGTGGGTGTCTATGGTCATACGCTCGCTCTGGTTACATGACCCCGTAGGTATCCCAGACTTCGCGGGTGGGCATACCTTCGCGGATCTTCGTCGCGACCATGTTCTCGTCCCGCACCTTATTCAAGGCGGCATCGACGACCGCTGCCTCGATCTCCCGGGGGATCGCAACGACCCCATCGATATCTCCGACCACGATGTCGCCGCTCTTCACGACCGCACCG
>CAYWJH010000126.1:6908-8670 GCA_964458555.1 uncultured Spirochaetaceae bacterium
TCGCACGGCATGACGATCGGCGTGCCTCTGGTATAGGATGCTCGGGAATCGCACCATCGCTGTCCCGAGGAGAACGCTCTATGAACGCCGACGACCGCTATCTCAAGAGGTACGACGCCCAGCACCTGACCCGGGTCGCCCTGCCCGTCGGGGGCATCGGCACGGGAACGATCTCGCTCGGAGGCCGTGGGGACCTGCGCGACTGGGAGATCACGAATCGTCCGGCCAAGGGCTTCACCCCGCAGGGGACGGGCAGAGGCTGCTTCCCGTCGATTGTTCTGCGAACGAACGACGGTGAGGGCGAACCGGTCACACGACTCCTGGAAGGACCGCTCGAGGATTGGGAGTTCGAGGGCCACTCCGGATGCCAGGTGCCCAACCACGGCCTGCCGCGTTTCCGGGAGTGCTCGTTCGACGCAGGCTACCCGTTCGGGCGGGTCAACCTCGCGGACCCGGACGTTCCGGTGAACGCGACGATCGAGGCGTTCAATCCGTTCATCCCCGCGGACGCGGACCGCAGCGGCCTGCCGGTCGCGATTCTGCGGGTCGGCGTCGAGAACCGCACGGATCGTGAACTGGATGTCAGCGTCTGTATGAGCGTGCCGAACTTCATTGGATTGACCGGAGGCGGGCGCAGGAACACCAACACGTACCGTGGCGGCGCGTCGATCGCTGGGATCGACATGCAGCCCGGCGGAGTCGACGAGTCGAGTGAGTCGTGGGGCACGATGGCGCTCGCAACGCTCGACCCGCGGGGGATGACCTACCGCACGGCGTGGAAGAATTCGGGTTGGGGTGCGAGTCTGCTCGACTTCTGGGACGAGCTCGGCCGCACCGGCGACCTGACCGATCGGCCGGCCGAGGACGTTCCGGCGCCCATGGCGTCGCTCTGTGTACGCCGCGCGGTTCGGCCCCGCGCAAGTACGACGGTGGCGTTCCTGCTCGCGTGGCGCTTCCCGAATCGGGTGACCTGGACGCCTCGGGCGGACGCGTCGGCGTGCTGCGACGACGGCGCGTGTTCGACTGCGAACGTCATTGGCAACTACTACTGCACCCGATTCGCCGACGCCTGGTCGGTAACCGAACACGTCGCCCGGAACCTCGAGTCGCTCGAGTCCGACACGCTCGGATTCGTGAACGCGTTCGTGTCTTCGGATCTCCCGGACGCGGTGAAAGAGGGCGCGTTGTTCAATCTGAGCACGCTGCGCAGCCAGACGGTGTTTCGGACCCCGGACGGCAGGATGTACGGCTGGGAAGGGTGTAACGACCAGACCGGCTGTTGCCATGGCTCGTGTACCCACGTGTGGAACTACGAAACCGCAACGCCGTTCCTGTTCGGCGACCTCGCCCGGACGATGCGGGAGGTAGAGTTCATGCACGCGACCGCCGACGACGGCCGCATGTCGTTCAGGGTCAACCTCCCGATCGAGCGCGCGGTCGAGTTCGGCAAGGCGGCCGCGGACGGACAACTCGGCTGTATCATGAAGTGCTACCGTGACTGGCAGCTCAGCGGGGACACCGATGCGCTGCGGACGATGTGGCCGCGGGTACGGGCCGCCATGTCGTTCTGCTGGATCGAAGGTGGCTGGGATGCCGATCGGGACGGCGTGATGGAAGGGTGCCAGCACAACACGATGGACGTCGAGTACTACGGGCCGAATCCGCAGATGCAGGGCTGGTACCTTGGTGCGCTGCGGGCGAGCGAAGAGATGGCGCGCCATCTGGAAGACGAGTCGTTCGCTACGACCTGTCGCGAGCTGTT
>CAYWJH010000127.1:0-8481 GCA_964458555.1 uncultured Spirochaetaceae bacterium
CCTTCGCGGACCTCCATCGTCTCGCCCATCACCACGCCAACCCCATGGTCTTCAGGTGGTCCGCTACTCGCGAGCCGAGCTCTTCCACCTCGCGTTCGAGCGCCGGGAGTGGCTCGGCGTAGCGGGTTTCGAGTTCCTTGATGCGGTCCGCGAGCGTCTGGGTCAGGCGGTCCACCTCCGCGTCCAGCGCTTCGCGAAGCGACGTGGACCACTTCTCGTCTATCACCAGGTGCTTGATCTCCTGTAGCGAGAGATCGCCGTACTTCTCCAGAACAGCCACGTCCAGCGATGCCTGGGCTTCCTTCACCGCCTTTGCCGCGTCGGACTCGCGGTCCATGAGATCCAGGCAGCGCTCGAGTACCTCGCGCTCCTCGTCCGAGTCGTCTTCCGCGGCGAGCGCCTTGAGCCGTTCCTTGACCGCGGCCTTCGTGACCTTGCCCTTGTCGTTCGTCGCGTCGGCCAGGAGCCCCTCGTCGCCTGCGTGCTCCTCCGTGAGCTCCTCGAGCTCCCGGGCTGCCGCCTCCGCAGCCTCCGATAGCGCGTCGATCTGCTCACGCTCGGCCTTGAAGAAGACCCGCGAGAGAACCCCCGGAGGGATCAGGTCGAGCTTGTACTTCCGGGCCTTCTTGCCCGAGCCGAAGACCAGGTCCGGAGATTCCTGGATCTTGCGGAGCGAGTCGGAGACGATCAGCCGCGGCTTCGCCGCCGTCAGCCACCCGTCGGCTACCAGGAGATAGACATCGTCCTGCATCACCACCGACCAGAAGTCCATCAGGCGCTGATAGACATCGTAGCGGTCGACGAGCGGGAAGGAGACGAAGCGTGCGAGCAGGTCTTCCGAGAGCGCGTGGATCAACTCCTTGGGGACCGTCTCCCCCGAAATGCCGGAGAGCGCCGTTCTGTGGTCGCCAAACCATTCGGTCAACACCCGCGCCGCGCGGTCCCGGAAACCGGCGAACTCGTCCGTCTCCAGGATCGTGCGCTTCACCTCGCGTGGCTCCACCCTCGCCTGGAGATAGCCCGGACGGTCCGCCGGAACGAAGAGCCGATCGCGGAGCGACGGGAAGATAGACCAGTACGCGGAGAGCGCATCAACGTCGCACTCGGGAATCCCGCCGTTCAGGTGAGCGTCCAGGTCGTGAAGATCCTCCGGCTCGGACGAGTCGATGTAGCGCGGGATGTTGAGATTGTAGTCGTTCGCCTCGTTCGCGATCTCGCTCAAGGGAACCATGCGCGAGTAGCGCTCGATCTCGAGGCCGCGGTTGAACACGTCCACCATCCGGTGGATGTCCTGCGAGCGGAGGCGGTTCTTGTTCCCATTTTTGATGAACCCGCGCGAGGCGTCCACCATGAAGATCCCCGTCCGGCCCTGCGCGTGCTCCTTGTCGATCACGATGATGCACGCGGGGATACCCGTCCCGTAGAAGAGGTTCGCCGGAAGGCCGATGATACCCTTGATCAGCCCGCGACGGACGAGCTCCCTGCGGATCTCCGCCTCGCGGTTCCCTCGAAAGAGAACCCCGTGCGGAAGGATGATCGCGCCCTTGCCGCGGCTCTTGAGGCTCGTGATCAGGTGGAGCAGGAACGCGTAGTCGCCGTTCTTCGCCGGCGGAACACCGTACTCGAAGCGGCCGAACTCGTCGTGCTCCGGATCGATCCCGCTCGACCACGCCTTCGTAGAGAAGGGAGGATTGGCAACCGCGAAGTCGAAGCGCTGGAGAGCGCCGTTCGTGTCGCGCAGCTGCGGGTTCGCAAGCGTGTTGCCGCGTCGGATGTCCGCGGTCGGCTGGTCGTGCAGGATCATGTTCATCCGTGCGAGCGACCAGGTCGCCACCTCCATCTCCTGGCCGTAGATCGTGATCCCGCGCGGCGACGCGTCCGCTCCTTTCAGCAGCAATGAACCCGAACCGCACGTCGGGTCGTAGATCGTCTGATCGTTCCTCGTGTCCGGCCCGATCCCGATCACCTGCGCCATGATGCGGGAGACCTCCGCCGGAGTGTAGAACTGCCCCTTCGCCTTGCCCGATTCGGTCGCGAAGTGCCGCATGAGGTATTCGTAGGCGTCGCCCAGGAGATCGTCACCCTCGGCCCGGTTCCCGCGGAAGTCCAGGTTCTCGAAAATCGCGACGAGCTTGGAGAGCCGGTCCTGCATCTCCTTGCCGCTGCCGAGCTTGCTCTCATCCGCGTAGTCTGCCTGGTCGATCACGCCCTGCAGATCGTTCGCCTCCGCGAGCGCGGCGATGATCTTGTTGATCCGCTCGCCGATCTCCTTGTTCCCCTTGAGCTTCGCGATGTCGGCGAAACTCGCGCCCGAAGGGATTCGAAGGAGGCCTCGATCGCCCGAGTACTTGTCCGAAACGTACTTCAGGAACAGCAGCGTGAGGATGTAGTCCTTGTACTGCGAGGCGTCCATACCGCCGCGAAGCTCGTCGCAACTCTGCCAGAGCGAGGTGTAGATCTGTGATTTCTTGAGCGCCATAGTCGGTGCAATAGTACCAGAGAGAATGGATATTGTCGCCGCCAAGCTTGTGGACGGAGGGTCACATCATATGGTCGGCGCGCTACGGGTACCGAAAGCGCGCCACCGCTCGCCGCGCCCGGTGAAGGCTCGGGGAGGCGGACTCCGCCTCCTTAATGCGCCAGGCGTCGCGGAGATACTTGATCAGCATGCCGTTGTAGTCCGGGCCGTGCGAGGTGGTCGGACCGGACGGGAGAATCGACTCCCTCATCCGGCGACTCCGGCTCTTGCGTATCGCCGTGAAGAGCGCCTGCTTCGCGTCGGGAAGGCCGTCAGGATCCTGGGGAACGTTGTCTCGTGAGACGGAGAAGAACGCCGAGAACGAGTCGCGGTCCGCGAGCACCCACGATTCCGCCTCGGTTACGGGAATGCGGAGCATCATGTAGCGGGATGCACCTTTCGGGATGAGCTCGGCAAGATAGCGAGGTGCACATTCCCGCCGGTCCAGGTCGAGCAGGACAAGAAACGGCCAATGGTCGGCGGCAGAATTGAAGCCGTTGATCTTTTGTTCAATGTACGAGTTTCCCGCCACCGAGTACCGGCGCGACATGTCAGGGTACGATGCGGTGACGGCGAAAAGCAGTGACGACTCCGACAGGATGCGCCTCGCAAGCGCCTCGCTGAGCCTGTCCTCTGTCACGATCGAGATCGGAATCATCAACTGCCAAAGAGCGAAAGCTGCTCGATCCTCGTTGGCACTGAGCGAGGGATCACCACCTCTCCGGGAGCCATGCCGGCCTCCAGGAGCGCTACGACTTCAGGGTACGAAGTCGCGAGTGCGGTGCGCGTTCCCTCAGCTTCCGGAATGAACAGCACGATTTCGTCGGCGGCTACGCTCCGGTCCGAGAGCAGGTCCGGACTGTGTGTACTCACAAGCGACTGGATGGGACGTTTCTTGGACCTGTTCAGTCGGTAGAGGATCGCGGGTAGCTCGCGGACGATCGCCGGATGCAGTGAGAGCTCGGGTTCCTCGAGCAGAAGGAGCGACGTCGCGTCGAGCACGGCCCAGAGGAATCCGATCAAGCGAATCGTTCCGTCGGAGAACTGGTACTCCTGCTGACGCCCCGCATTTGGTCTCCAGTGCTCGTAGATCACTTCCAAGTGAGGAACCCCCATATCGTCCGTCGTGAGCGCAAGGTTCTTCAGCTGCGGTACCGCGATCCGGAGCGCTTCCTCGATACGTCGGAGTCGTGCCTCACGCGTGTTCTTGGCCGTCTTCGAGATGCTCTCAAGAAACCGGAACCCGAACGAGTCGTCGTCCGGCCTTCCTCCGGACGGCGAGAATATGTCCGGTTGGCGGATGACCTGGGGAATGAGGTGTACGTAGCTCAGTGTAGAGAAGAAGGTGCTGATGTCACGAAAGCCCTTGTTGGCGTTGATCTGCTCAAGGTAGGTTTGCGTCAACCGGAGCGGATCGGACTCGTCACCCGCGTCCGGACGATTCAATATGGTCTTCCCTCGCTCGACCACGGTTTCCCGGGTGATAACCGTCCGACGAGTTCCCGAAGGTTCCTGGCCGAAGGCGAGCGAATAGGTCCAGACCGGCTCGAGTGAATCGTCATCCGCAAGCTCGAAGTGGAGTTCGACATCGCTTTTCCGACGCGCTGCAAGTGATCGCAGTTTCTTGACACCACCACGCGCACTGACGGCAGTGTCGAGCCCGCCGCCGCTGCTGGCGATGTCGTGAATGAAACGGAATGCGTCGAGGAAGTTGGACTTGCCCGAAGCATTCGGACCAACAAGAAACGCTCGACGACGAAGGGCCACGTCGCACTCCACGAAGTTCTTCCAGTTCTGAAGACGGACTCTCGAGACGAACATCGCGTTCCATTCTCACCAGTTCAGCGGATACGGTCAACGGACGCCGCGGCGGGAGAACCTACATCGGCGATCTCGCGCAGGAGGCGCCCGGGAGGGCGCCTCAACGCACGTCACAGCTCTCTGTGCACGTCACAGCTCCCTGTGACAGAACCACCAATCGTAGCCCTCGTACTCGTCGAGGCGCTTGGCGGCTTCCTTCTGCGACTTGGGCGGCGGAACGATGACGCGCTTGCCGATCAGGTCGTTCTCCGGCCAGTTCGCGGGAACGGCGACGCCGTTGTCGTCCGCGGTGATGAGCGCCTTCGTCGCGCGCACGATCTCGTCCATGTTACGGCCGATCTCCTGCGGGTAGTAGAGCGTGAGGCGAACCTTGCCCTTCGGGTCGACGATGAAGACCGCGCGGACGGTATTCGTGCCCTTTCCGGGGTGCAGCATGCCGAGCTTGTTCGCGATCGTGTCGTTCGCCGCGATCACCGGGAAGGTGATCTCCACGTCGAGGTTCTCCTTGATCCAGTCGACCCACTTGATGTGGCTGAAGACCTGGTCGACCGACATTCCGACGAGCTTCACGCCCATCTCCTCGAACTGCTTCATCCGATTCTGAAAGCCGACGAACTCGGTCGTACAGACCGGGGTGAAGTCGGCGGGGTGGCTGAATACAATAAACCAGCCGCCCTTCATGTCCTTGGGCAGGTTCATCTCGCCGTGCGTCGTGGTGACGGTCATCTCGGGGAAGTCGTCCCCCAGAAGCGGCATGTTCGTCTTCGTCTCTTCCATTGTTAGCTCCTTGGCTTGATCTATGTCGAGAGTATTGCAAGTCCCGTGCCAGCCCCTCCGGGGCGCAGAACGGAGCGTGGATTGACCGGCAACGATATTTCGTGGTTCGATGGACCGATATTTCGGTATACCGATATATCGGTGGCCGAATACCGTAGACACCGGAGGGCGCCATGGAACATCGTTACCACCACGCCGCGATCGACTCGAGGAGCATCCTCGAGCTCATCCTCACCGCGCTCAACGACATCGTCGAGTTCGAGCTCGCGGTCATCCTCAAGCTCGCCGACGACAATACGCTGCGCGTCCAGCAGGCCATGGGTCCACTCTACACCGATGTGCTGAGTACCTTCCAGATCGATCTGCGCGGGCGCGGCGACATCGCCCAAATGCTCGAGCGCTCCGACCCCTATCTCTTCGACGAGCACGAGGAGCACATCGACACCTACGACGAGGTCCTCGATCTGCCGGCCGGCCACTCGTGCCTCGTCGCGCCGCTGCACCTCCGCGGAGAGACGATCGGCATGCTCACGCTCGACCACCGCGCGTGCAATATGTTCAGCGAGAACGTCGTCCGGTTCATCGGCACGATCGCGAAGCTCATCGCGATCATCATCGCGCAGAGCGACTCGTCGCAGTACCTGCTCTCGCAGCAGCGCGCGCTCACCGAGGAGCGCAACCTCCTGCTCGCGAACCGGTCGGATGTCTTCCGCGACGTGATCGGGAGCTCGCCGGCGTGGGAGCAGGTTCTCGAGTCGGTCCGGATCGTGGCCGGGTCCGATCTCCCGGTGCTCATCCACGGGGAAACGGGTACCGGGAAGGAGCAGATAGCCCGATCGATCCATCGGCTCAGCGCGCGAAGCGGCTCGCAGTTCGTCGCGCTCAACTGCTCGGTGCTCAGCCCGGGGCTCGCCGAGAGCGAGCTCTTCGGCCACGAGAAGGGCGCGTTCACGAGCGCGGTAGGCCAGCGCAAGGGCCGATTCGAGCTCGCCAACGGCGGCACGCTCTTCCTCGACGAGGTGGGCGACCTGCCGGCCGAGGTCCAGCCCAAGCTGCTGCGCGCGCTGCAGGAGGGCAGCTTCGAGCGCGTGGGCGGCGAGCGCACGGTACACAGCGACGTGCGCGTGATCGCCGCGAGCCACGTCGACCTCAAGGACGCGGTCGCCGCCGGTCGCTTCCGCGAGGACCTCTACTACCGGCTCAGCGTCTTCCCCGTCGCGCTCCCCCCGCTGCGCGAGCGGCGCGACGACGTCGTGCTCCTCGCCGAGCACTTTCTCGCCGAGCTCCGCGAGCAGCGCTACCACGACGGGCTGCACCTGAGCTCGGACGCGGTCGACTGCCTGGTCTCCTACGACTGGCCGGGGAACGTGCGAGAGCTGCAGAACGCGATCCGCCGCGCGGCGCTCGTCGCCGCCGGCGGCCGGATCGACCCGCACCACCTCGCGCTTCGGGCGGACGCGGGGAGCGCGATCGGCGGTGTCGGGGCTACGCCGGCTCGCGGGCGCGCGCCCGCGAGCCGGGACGCAGAGGCGGCGGGCGTCGAACCGCTCGACGAGGCGATCCGGCGTCACATCGAGCGGGCGCTCGCCGCGGCCGACGGCCGGGTCTACGGAGAAGGTGGCGCCGCGCAGCTGCTGGGCGTGAAACCCACGACGCTGCAGAGCAGAATGAAGAAGCTGGGGATCACAGCCTGAGGAACACCTCGGCCTTCTGGATCTCGTCCTCGACCTCGTCCTCGATGTCGTCGAGGTAGGTCTCGTCGATTCCCAACGCGTTCAGCGCGTACTCGCTCGCGCGCTCGGGGTAGCGGTCGCCGGAGAAGCCGATCTCGGCGACGGTGACGAAGTAGATCGCCACGTGCGTCGTGTTCACGATATCGGCATACTGACCCTCGTACTCGGAGGGACGGATCTGATACTTGATCGTATCCTGGATCGCGTTCCCGAGCTTCCACGCCTCGCCGATGCGGGCGCCGACGAAGGTATGGTCGAAGCCGAAGACGCGTCGTTCGGCGGCGTAGAGCGGGACGTGCTGCCGGTCGGCGAGACTCATCGCCTCGACGTATTCGTCGCTCAGAACGTTGTTGAGCGGGATCTTGCCGATCCCGTGCAGGAGTCCGGCGATGAAGTACTCCTCGAGCCGTGACGACTCGACGCCGCGCTTCTTCGCGATGAGCTTGGACGTGACTCCCGCGCCGAGCGAGTGGCGCCAGAACGCCTGCGGGTCGAGCGCGCGGAATTGGTTCTTCTTGCCGAAGGTATCGATCACCGCCGAGCTCAATGCGAGGTTTTTCACCGTGTTGATGCCGAGCATGATGATCGCGCGCACGAGCGAGTTCACCTTCGTGTTCACACCGTAGTACGCCGAATTGATCAGTTTGAGCACGCGCGCCATGAGAACGGGGTCGAGGCTGATGACCTTGTTCAGGTCGACCGGGGAGGTCGCCGGGTTGTTCGCGATCTCGGCGACCTTGGTGACCGTGACCGGGAGCGCCGGCATCGTGGCGATGTATTTCTCTATCCGTCTCAGGTAATCCTGGTTCGTCATCCGCTCGTGTCTCTCGACTCCGGATTGTCCCGCAATGCGCGCAGGTGTTCAAGCACGTTGGTCACACGTCGCTGGAGCGCCGACCCGATCCCCCGGTCGGGGTGGTAGGTCGAGATCGTGCCGATGTACGCAAGCGTATCGCTGAGCCGTTTCGTCGTCAGCGGCACCCGGCCGTCCTCGTCTCCCGCGTACCGGGAGCCGTCGCGGTGCAGCCCCGGCCGTCCGGCGAGCTGCGCGCGCAGGTACTCGAGCTTGAGCCGCTCCTCGCTCGCCATGAACTCGGTGCGCTGCTCCGGCGGGAGCGCGCCGGCCATCGACGAGAGATAGTCGAGCAGCCCGGCGGGTCCCTCGGACGCGGCGTTCCGCGACTCGGCGGGCGCGCTCGCTCCCGCCGGTGCGCTCCCGGCCGGCGGCGTCACCGGCTCGGGCTCGAGCCCCGCGACGTCGTCGGCGACGGCTTCCTCCTCCGCGGCCGGCTCCTCGCCGAGCAGGTCTTCGATCGTCGGGACCTCCTCGTCGTAGCCGGCGTCCTCCGGCTCCGGCTCGGGCTCCGGCTCGGGCTCGGCAGCCTCGTCGGGGTCTTCGCCGCCGAACTCGATCTCGGGCTCCTCTTCGGGCCCCACGCTGTCGTCCTCGACGAGCTCGAAGTCCTCGGGCAGATCGACGAGCTCGGCTTCCTCGGGCTCCGCTTCCTCCGGCTCGGGCTCGGGTTCGGGCTCGGGGGCGGGTTCCGGCCACGGCTCGGCGACCGGCCAGCCGGGCGCGGGCGGTCCGGGCTCGGGGTACGGCTGCGGCGGCTGCAGGTCGGGAAGGGCTCG
>CAYWJH010000128.1:0-8442 GCA_964458555.1 uncultured Spirochaetaceae bacterium
GCGCTCGAATCCGCGCTCGCCTTCGCGGCGGGCGCCCCCGACGGACGCGTGCGCGCCTCGCTGCTCCCGCTGGTCGCGAACAGTGCGCTGCGCTCGGACGAGGCCGCGCGTCCGATCCTTCGACGGGCCGTCGACGAGGTGTACGTCGTGGAGGAGCCGCGCCGGCGGGCGGAGGCGCTCATTCGCATCGCCGAGCTCTACCAGGCCGGCGACGCGACCCTCTCGGTCACGGGGCTCATCCAGCAGGCGATCCCGGCGGTTCGCAGCGTGGACGATCCCTACCGTCGCGCTGCGCTCTTCGCCCGGCTCGCGGTGCTCGCCGGTCAGACGAACGAGAAGCGACTCGCGCGGCGGCTCGCGGGAAACGTCATCGCGCAGGTCGACGAGGCCGGCGCACCGGACGACGAAGCGGAGGCCGATCTGCTGCTGCTCGTGGTGGCGCGTCTCGCCGCCTTCGGAGCGCTCGAGGACGCGGCCGGGCTCGTCGAGCTCTTCTCGCGACCGGCGGACGTCGCGTTCGCGCTCGCCTCACTCGTCCCGTACGCGCCGTCGGCGTCGGTCCAGGCGGGGTACCTGCGACGCGCGGGCGAGCAGGCCGGGCGGGTGGAGGACACGGCGTTCTTCATCGAGGCGCAGATCGTCGTGGGAATCGCCTACCTCGAGGCCGGCAACGCCGCCGCCGCGCTGCCGTACGCAGCGCGCGCGCTCGCCTCGCTCGTGGAGGCGCCGGCGGTCTACGAGCGGATCGAGCTGGCGGGACGGCTCGCGGAGCTCTACGTACGGCTCGACCGCCTGCAGGCGGCGCGATCGCTGCTGCTCCAGGCGCCCGACGAGTTCGTCCGAGGCGCGGTCGCCGTTCGCGCCGCCGAGCGGCTCATCGTCGACGGCCGCCTGGGTCTCGCGGACGACTTTCTCACCGCAGCCCTCGTCGCCTCCGACGAGGCGCCGTACCTCGCCGACGGTTTGCGGCAGGATATCGTCGCGGGATTCGCGCAGACGGGGAGTATCCGGCTCGCGATCCGCACGATCGAGCGGATGGACGACGAGCTGCTGAGGGCGCGCGCGGTTACCGAGCTCGCGGTTCGCGCCGAGCCGGCCGGCCTCGTTACGCCCATCTACCGCGCCGATCTCGCGTCCGTGCTGGCGGGGCGTCGATAGCCGCGCTAGGCCGGCGTCGGGAGCACGGCGCCGGCAGGCACGACCTCGCGGTGCTACGGTCTGATCGTCGTGCCCACGAAGGCCCGCCCGTCGAGCAGCGCCTCGAGGTTGGCCAGGTCGCGTCCGTCGGCGGCGATGACGGTCATGCCGAGCTCCGCCGCGCGCCTGGTCGCCACCGGGTCGAAGGGGGTGTTCGCCCCGGGAACCCACTCGTCGCCCACGATGCGCCGCAGCTCGTCCCAGCTGACCGTATCCAGCGGCGTCGCGTCGGGGTCGGTCTTCGGGTCGGCGGTGTAGATCTGGCGGATATTGCTGAGATTGACGAGCGTGTCGGCGCCGAGCGCTTCGGCGAGGTGGACGGTGACGTTGTCGGTGGAGAAGCCGGGCTTCCAGCCGCCGCCGACGAGCACGCGCCCGGCGATCGAGCGGACGCGCGTCGGGTCGGTGAAGACGGGGTCTTCGCAGAGCGAACCGAAGGCGGCGCGGATGACCTGGGCGTTGAGGCGCGTCGCCGCGATGCCGATCTCGTCGAGCGTGTCTGCATCGACGTTCGACGCGAGCTCCTTGGCCGAGCGCTGGTACGCCCGCGCGGTCGACCCGCCGCCGATCACGAGCGCGAGCTTCGCCTCCGGGCGGCGTTCGAGTCGCGTGCGAAGCGACGAGACGAAGCCGCTCACGAACTCGACATCGACCCCGTCCGGGACGACGATCGAGCCACCCACCGAGATAACGGTCGTGCTGGTCATGCAGCCGGGATCGTAGCGCGGATCGGCGTTCGGGACAAGCGGGTTTGTATTGAGCGCCTGAGGGGGTATACTTGGGGTTGGAGCGGCTATGAGCACCGACATCACGCACCTCCTGGAAGAATGGCCCTACGACGACGAGAACAACGCTCGCGTCATCGCCGCAGATGACGGGCGAAGCGTGCTCCAGGTTCGCCAGCCTCTGGGAATCGAGCAGTACGAGCTGGAGGGACGGCCCGACGGGCTGAGCCCGGACGGGTTCGACACCTTCGCGGACCTCGTCGACCACGAGCTCGCCGAGTACCAGACGGCGCACGGTACCGACGTGGGCTTCGAGATCGGCGAGGAGGAGGCGACCGAGCTCCAGAACGAGAGCATCCTCTACTACTACCGCTACCTGCTGCTCTTTCAGCTCAACGATTTCGAGCGCGTGATACGCGATACGAGGCATAACCTGCGTGTTTGCGAGCTGCTCGAGAAGTACGCCGAGGACGAGGACGCGGAGGCGGTGCTGCAGTTCAAGCCGTATATCGTGCGTATGAACTCGGTTTCGCGCGCGATGGCTCGCGTCCAGCACCACGAGAGCGGCGAGGCGCGCGAGATTCTCGAGGAGGCGATCGACGCGATCCAGGAGATGCGCGCCGTGGACACGCCGGCCTTCGAGTTCGAGCGCGTGCGTTCGGTGAACTACCTCCGCTCGGCGCTCGAGCAGATCGAGGAGACCAAGGACGACCCCGTTGCCCGGCTTCGCCAGGAGCTCGACACCGCGGTGCAGCAGGAGGACTACGAGCGCGCCGCGCGGCTTCGCGACCACATCCGCGAGTTGTCTTGACAAATCGGGCACCAACGCGGAAGATCGACGAAACTATGACTCACCCCGGCCCGCGAGCTCGGCTCGTTTTGTACCTGCTGCTCGTTATTCTGCTGCTGCCCGTCCCGGCGGCCGCGCAGCAGATCCTCACCGCGCGCGAGTTCTTCGACACGGTCGCGACGAACTACGCCTCCATAGACGACTATCTCGCGGACCTCGTGTGGCGTGACGAGGACTCGACGATGCGCGGCGAGCTCACCTACAAGCGGCCGAACATGATCCGGATAGACTTCTCCGAACCCGAAGACCAGGTTCTCGTCTCGGACGGAGAGATCCTGCAGGTCTACGTGCCGGCCTACTTCGTCGTCCTCGAACAGGAGCTTCGCGAGTCGGTGGGGTCGGTGCCCGGCGGGCCGGCGACCGAAGCGGGGCTCGCGCTCATGCGGCGCAATTACGACATCGCGTATCTGGAGGGACTGGAACCGGTGCCGCTGGAGGAGGGCTCGGAGACCTTCGTCACGCAGCTGCGGCTCGATCGAAAGCAGGTCACCGAAGGCTTCCGGGAGCTCGTGCTGAGCATCGACGAGGAAGGGTTCATCAGACGCATCGACGGCACGAAGATCGACTACGAAGAGGTCCAGATGGAGCTTTCGAACATCCGGATCAACCAGCGCGTGTCCGACCGCGTGTTCGAGTACGAGGGTGACCCGTCGGCGAGCACGAACGAAGACTTCCTGTACGATCCCGAGGGGTAGATGGAATCGATAGGCGCCCGGTTCAGAGAGACTCGAGAAGCGAAGGGCTACACGCTCGAGCAGGTTGCGCGTGACACTCACATTGCGAGGCGGTTTCTCGAGGCGCTGGAGGACGAGGACTTCTCGATCTTCCCCGGCGAACCGTATCTGCTCGGTTTCATGCGGACCTACTCGAACTACCTCGGGCTCGACGCGGAGGAGACCGCGACCCTCTACTACAACCTGAAACTCCAGGAGCAACCGCCTCCCATCGACGAGCTCATCTCCAAGGGGCCGTCGGTGCCGGTCGGAAGGATCGTCGCGATCGCGATCGGCGTGGTCGTACTGGGGGTGGCCGCCTACTTCCTCGTCTTCACGGATCTGCTCGCGGGGTCCGGCCGGGCCGTCGCGGAGCAACCGCCGTCCGTCGAGACCGAAGAGCCCGAAGGCCAGACGTTCGAGATGCTCGACGAGATCGTGGAGCAGCGCTTCTCGCAGGGCGACCGCATCCTCGTTCCGGTCGGCGAGGCCGAGTACCCCGTCGACCTCGCCCAGGTCGGCAACGGTATCACCCTCGATCTCGCCGGCACCGAACGTCAGATCGGGGTGGGCGAGCAGGCGGTGGTCGACGTCAACGGCGACGATCAGAGCGACCTGCGTATCATCGTGCGCAGCGTCGACACGCTCGACACGCCGCCCACCGCGGTGATGCGGTTCGACCGCGGAGCCGCCGCCGCCGCCGTCGACCGACCGACGATCCAGGAACCGGCCGGGGTCGCCGTCGACGCTCCGGCGATCGGGTCGACGCTCGAGCCGACCCGCACCGAGGGCGCCCGGCTGATCGCCGCCTTCGACGAGCGCGAGGAGTTCGTCGTGGAGGTCCGGTTCGAGGGCTACGCGCTCTTCCGCTACGAAGCCGACGAGGAGCCCCGGGTCGAGCAGTACTTCCAGGCCGGCGACACGATCCGAACGAGCGTGCGCGAGCGCTTCCAGCTCTGGGTATCGAACGCCGCGAGCGCGCGCCTGCGCGTCGCCGGGCAGGACGTCTCGCTCGGCGACCCCGGCGAGGTCACCGCCGGGCTGATCGCGTGGGTGCCGGACCCCGAATCGGAACGGATTCTGCTTGAGCTCATCCCCGTCTACTGATCCTCGATCCGCCGATCGGCGCGCCTTCTACGTCGAGAACCTCGGCTGCGCGAAGAACCAGGTCGACGCGGAGATCATGATCGCCGCGCTCGAACGCGCCGGCTGGACGCGCGCCGACGACCCGGACCACGCGGACACGATCCTCGTCAATACGTGCGGCTTCATCGAGCCGGCGAAGGAAGAGTCGATCACGACGACGCTCGGCTTCATCGACGCCTATCCGAACGCGCGCGTGGTCATGACCGGCTGTCTCTCGCAGCGCTATCCCGAGGAGCTCGCCGCGGAGATCCCCGAGCTCGCCGGCGTCTTCGGCAACCGCGCGCCGGCGCGCGTGCCCGCGTTCCTCGCCGACCTCGACGCCGGCGGCGACCGCGTCCGCATCCCCTCCGCCGGGCTCGAGGCGCACGAGCGAACGCACCTGCTCTCGTTCCCGGGCTCGGCCTTCGTGAAGGTCGCCGAAGGGTGCGACAACCGGTGCAGCTTCTGCGCGATCCCGCTCATCCGGGGCTCGCATCGCAGCAAGCCGACCGACGCGATCCTCGCGGAGGTGCGGGCGCTGCTCGACCGCGGGGTCGTCGAGATCAACCTCGTCGCGCAGGATCTCGCCTCCTACGGGCGGGACCTCCCGGAGGCGACGCCCGAGGAGCTGCTGCGCCGGATCTCCGCGCTCGCGGGCGAGTTCTGGGTGCGCCTGCTCTACGTCTACCCGGAGCGTTTCCCCGAGACCTTCTTTCCCATCCTCCGCGCCGACCCGCGGTTGCTGCCGTACTTCGACATCCCCTTCCAGCACGCCTCCACGAAGGTGCTGCGCGGCATGGGCCGACCAGGCACCGCCGGGCGCTACCTCTCGCTCGTCGGCCGCATCCGCGACGAGCTGCCCGACGCGGTCATCCGGTCGACGCTGCTCGTGGGCTTCTTCGGCGAGACCGAGGAGGCGTTCGAGGAGCTCCTCGCCTTCCAGCAGGAGGCCGATCTCGACTGGCTCGGCGTCTTCCCGTACTCGCCGGAGGAGGGCACCCCGGCGATGCGCGGGACTCCGCGCCGCGACGTGAGCGCGAAGGTCGCCGAGCGTCGCGCCCGCGTGGTGGAGGAGCGCCAGCGCGAGATCACCGAGCGGCGCATGGACCGCCTCGTGGGCCGCGACCTGGACGTGCTCGTCGAGGAGCTCGTCCCCGAAGAGCCGCTCGCGATCGGACGCTGCTACGCGCAGGCGCCGGAGGTGGACGGGGCGGTCGTCGTGCACGTGCCGGAGGAGGAGCTCGGGGCCGATGGCGGAGCACCCGGCGTCCACGCCACCCCCGAGCGGCGCGTCGTCCCCGGCCGTTTCGTGCGCTGCCGCATCGTGAAGCGCAACGGACTGGACGTGGAAGCGGTGCCCCGGTAGGATTTGCCGGTGGCTGCCTTTCGAGAGCTCGAGACCCTCAACCCCGCGCAGCGCGAGGCGGTGCTGCACACCGGCGGCCCGCTGCTGATCCTCGCCGGCGCCGGCTCGGGCAAGACGCGCGTCATCACCGTCAAGATCGCCTGGCTCATCCGCGAGCTCGGCGTCTCGCCGTACTCGATTCTCGCGGTGACCTTCACGAACAAGGCCGCCGGCGAGATGCGCGAGCGCGCCGCGGCGATGGAGCCATCGGCATCGGAGACGATGATCCGTACCTTCCACAGCTTCGGTGCGTGGCTGCTGCGCCGCAACGCCGCCGCCGCCGGGCTCGCGCGCGGCTACTCGATCTACGACGACGACGACGCGATCTCGCTCCTGCGCACGATCTACCCGGACGAGCACCGCGGCACGCTCGCCGGCTACGCGAGGCTCATCAGCCGCGCGAAGGACTACACGCTGCGGCCCGGCGACGACCTCAGCGACGTCAGCCCCGACCCCCAGCTCGCCGAGATCTACCGCGACTACCAGAAGCGACTCGACGAGATTGGCAACGTCGACTTCGGCGACCTCATCCTCAAGCCGGTCGAGCTCCTGCGCTCCGACGAGGCGATCCGCACGCGCACGCGTCAGCGGTTCCGCTACATCCTCGTCGACGAGTACCAGGACTCCAACGTCGCGCAGTACGAGCTTCTGAAGCAGCTCGCCGACGAGTCGACCTACCTGTGTGTCGTCGGCGACGACGACCAGAGCATCTACCGCTTCCGCGGCGCGGAGGTGCGCAACATCCTCACCTTCGGCGAGAGCTTCCCGCAGACGACGGTCGTCAAGCTCGAGCAGAACTACCGCTCGACCGGGCCCATCCTCGACGTAGCCTCCGCGGTGGTCGCCAACAACGCCGGGAGGCTCGGGAAGACGCTCTGGACCGATCGCACCGGCGGCATGACGCCCACCGTCGCGCTGCTGGGCGACCACGACGAGGAGGTCGACTTCTGCCTCGAGCTCATCGAGCGCGAGCCTCGCGAGACGGCGATCCTCTACCGGACGAACGCGCAGTCGCGGCTCTTCGAGACCGGGCTGCTGCACGCCGGCATCCCGTACCGGATCGTCGGCTCGCTGCGCTTCTACGAGCGCGAGGAGGTCAAGGACGCGCTCGCCGCGCTCAAGCTCGCGGCGAACCCGCGCGACGAGGTCTCCTTCCGTCGCGTCATCAACAAGCCCCCGCGCGGGATCGGCGACAAGACGCTTTCGAAGATCACCGCGAGGATCCCCGAAGCCGGCGGTAACGCGCTCACGGCCACCGAGGCGGCGATCGGCGAGCTGTCGAAGAAGGCCGGCTCATCGGCGCGGCGCTTCCTCGACGCGCTCGCCGGGACGCGCGGGCTGCTCGGCAGCGGGCAGCTCTCGGTCTACGTGGAGCGCCTCGTGCAGGAGCTGGGGATCTGGGATCTGCACGCGGAGAACAAGGACGAGGTGACCGCGAGGTCGAAGGTGGAGAACCTCGAGGAGTTCGTGAACGCCGCGAGCCTCTACCCGGCGACCGACGAGGGGCTCGCCGAGTTCCTCGAGATGGTCGAGCTCGACCGCTCGCGCGAGCAGGACGAGATGCTCGACGCCCAGGTCACGCTCATCACCATGCACAATACCAAGGGGTTGGAGTTCGACCGGGTCATCGTCACCGGGCTGGAGGAGGGGCTCTTCCCGCGCGGAGGCGACGAGGATCCGGACGAGATCGAGGAGGAGCGCCGGCTCTTCTACGTCGCGGTCACCCGCGCGCGCGACGAGCTCTACCTCACCTCGTGCAGCTACCGCCGCATCCACGGCAGGTTCATGGACTTCGTACCCTCGCGTTTTTTGGGCGAGATCCCGCGCGAGCTCGTGGAGATGGCCGGCGAGGCGCGCGGGATGCGCCGCGCGGACGACGACGGCGGGTATCAGGCGGGCTCGGTCGTCTACCACGACGACTACGGCACCGGCGTGGTGACGCGCGCCTTCCACAGCGGGAGCGAGCTCGTCGTGCAGGTGCGGTTCGAGAGCGGCCGTGTCGCGCGCTTCCTGCCGAAGTACACGCCGCTCGAGAAGGTGGCCGGCGATGTCGACTGAGGTCGCCGCGCGGCTGCGCCGCATCCCGAAGATCCGCCGCGCGCGCGGCTACCGGCTCTCGACGCTCGACGGGCGGCGGCTGCTCGACATGTGGCAGGACGGCGGCAGGGCGATCCTCGGCCATCGCGGCGCCGATGTGACCACCGCGCTCAAGCGCACGCTCGACCGCGGCGTGTCCGAGGCGTTCCCCTCGGTGCAGGAGCACCGGCTCGAGCAGGCGCTGCATCGCCTCCTCGGCGAGGCGGCGCCGTTCTCCCTCACCGTCTACGCCACCCGCGAGCGCGCGCTCGACGAGGTGTCGCGCAGCCTGGGGCTCGCGCCGGGGCGCCTGGTCGTCGTCGACCCGGCGCGCGGCGGCGATGCCGCCCC
>CAYWJH010000129.1:0-7974 GCA_964458555.1 uncultured Spirochaetaceae bacterium
TCCGGTGTCGTCCGCAAGCGAGCCGGTCGCTCTCATCGCCTCAATCACGGGCTCTACGCGAGAGGATTGTACAACGAGCGTAGTTTGTTCCACCGCACCGACCTGGCGTTCGCGTTCGACTCCGGTCTGGAGAATCGTTGTTATCCCGGATGTGGTTGCTCCACCAGCACCACCGTCTATCGCCGCCATGATGAGTCGGTGAGTCCGGTCTTCCGGGCACATCACCGTGAGCTCGGTGAGGTCGTGCAGCAAGTCCGTGGAAGCAGCAGGCTGATCGTCCGTGACGAACCGGCGGCGCCAGTCGGCCCCACCCCACAGCGAATCGACGGCGGCGACGATCTGGTTGACGCTCGCAGCGTGCCGTTGAGCCCCGATCCAGAGACGCACGTTCACAACGCCGCGCGAAAGTGGATGGAGATAGACGAACCCTCCCCCGGGTCGGTCCAGATTCGACGCATCGACGATTTGCCGGGCGAGCGCTTCAGCGTCTGCAGCGGGTGTTGTGACCGTGACGATTTCCTTCTCGGGAGGAATGGCAACCCTCAGGAGCCCTAGACGGTCGCGCCCTCCGCTTCCATTTGCATAGGCGATCGACGGAACGGACGTGCCGAGCTCCAACGCAGTCCGAGCGACGACACTGCCGAGCCCCCGCGGCACGATACAGCGTATGTTCATCAGATCGTGAAGAATGGGGACGCGTGCCGGGCCACCGACAGATCCAGGCCTAGGTGATAGTGACTCGGATTCCGCATCGGCCGGTACGGGGCCCGCGTGCTCATCCTTGAATTCGGCCAGCTGAACGTGCTCGGTATAGACGGTCCCTCGATCCGCCATGCCCAGGTTGGCATGGGTGATGATGTGTTCAAGGAGGTCACTTTCCCGATCCGGAGTGGCAAGCAGCTGAAAGGTATCGCTCAGCGTCTCTTCCTGCTTACTCGACACGACACCAATGAGTCGGCGTTTTCGCTCTCGGACTTGTACGCTTCGCGAAGTCTGAGCATACGCCACGAACGGCTGGACCTCGGCGAGCAATTTGCGCAGAATCGCTGATGCGCTATGCGGGACGTGGCAGGTTATCCTGCAGATGCGAGAGAAGGCCGTCACAGTGAACTCCTGGCTGCAACGTGCTCCCGGCGACGAACGATCAGGCCCGCAAGGAGCACCGCGATGATGGGATAGGCTGAGGCAAGGCTGATGATTCCAAAGCCTTCGGCCGCGCCCACCTCGGATCCCAACCCAAGGCCAAGAGCGATAATCAGCGGCACCGTCACGGGTCCGGTCGTGACGCCTGCGCTGTCCCAGGCGATGTTGACGAACTCCTCGGTGGAGAGGAACGTGAGAATCAGGAGTAGCGCGTAGGGCGGTCCGATCATCCATAGCATTGGGATGCGAAAGAGAATGCGAACAAGCCCGAGCGCCATGCCGAGTCCGACACCCGTTCCGACGATTCGCACGAGCCATTGCCGCCGGAAAGCCCCTGCGCTTACGTCTTCCACGACTCCTCCGAGAATGGAAAGCGCCGGTTCGGCCGTTGTGGCCATAAAACCGACGAGCCATGCGAAGAGAAGGGTGAGCGCGATGCCGGCGGCCGCAGGACGCAGCAGCGGGCCAAGCTCCGGTGTATAGTGATAGGTCTGGGCTCGCGCGGCATAGCGGTCGCTTTCGTATGGCACCTGCACCGTTTCGCCATCGCGACTGAGGTAGAAGAAAGCGTGCTCGCGACCGAGCACGTCGACCGCACGCTCTACGATATCTGGATCAAAGTTCCGAATGACCGTCTGTTCCTGCTCGAGCTCGACAGCCTGGAAGGTTGCAGGAAGCCTGCTCCCCACACCACGCCCGAGACGCGAAAGCCCGTCCTCAATGCCTACGTTCAGCATCACCATTCCGGCGAGCGCAAGCGCGATGCCTGCGAAGACTTCATCCCAGTAAGGTACCCGCCGACGGAGGACCAGAGCGAGGACCAGGACGAGCAAGATGCTCAGTGGAAGGATCGATCTCGCGGCAGCGCTTAGTTCCGTCACGAGTCTGGGCGTCGCTACGGTCGCAGGCACGGTGAGCGAATCGGCGCGCGCCTCTGGTGCCTCATCTTCGGCATCCTGGCCTTCGAGATCGATCTCCACGCCGTGGGTGTTCGCGTATGCCGCGAATGCCTCGGGTGACTCGAACAGACGGATGACCTCTTCACGGTTTGGCTCGGCGAAGAACTCTGACCTGCTCATGGGGCTTGGCACGGTGGGGAGAAGCACGAGGCCAAAGACGAGGACCGCGACGACAGGAAGAAGGGAGGCGAGCGTCACAACCCCCAGACCCGAAGTAGCGCTCTCTTCGCGCTTGAGTGCCCGGCTCATGCCGATCCCGAGCGCCACGACGAGCGGCACGGTGACCGGTCCGGTTGTCACGCCGCCGGCATCCCACGCGAGACCGGTAAGCAGAAGGAGATTCGGATCGAAACGTGCCCACGCGGTCAATCCGAGTAGCGGTATCACAGTGACCAGGATGAGTGGCTTTAGCGACCAGCTGAACCTTGCGCGCAGCAGGCTGAAAACGACCGCGAGTCCGACTCCGGCACCGACGACCAGGATCAGCGGAAAGGTATACCTGTTCAGGACGAGGAAGAGCAGCGGCGCCTGCCACGCCGCAAGTGAAGAACCCAGAATGCGGAGGATGCCGATCGCCGGCTCCGCGATCGTGGCACCGAGCCCCACGATCAGACCAAAAACGAGACTCGGAACAACTCCGGCGACGACCGGCATCTGGAGGCCTACCTCCTCTCCAACCGGCATGATGCTAAGACGCACGCCTTCGAGGAAGCCCGAGAGTCCAAAGATGACGAGAGCGATCCCCGCCGCCGCGAGGCCCGCTGCGGCCGGAGCAGCACCAAGTACGAGCACCTGGAATGCGATGAGCAGGAGCACGAGCGGCACCACGACGCGCGCCTGGTCGGCGAGTTTCCCGTACGCGTAGCTTCCGAGTATTTTCCACGCGTCGATCTTTCCGACGGTCGTCTCGCGGCGGCGCACTGGTGGCTCCTCGTACCGGGTATGAAGCGGCGAGCCCAGCCGCGCTCACCGTCCATCTCGTCTTCGGGTCCGACGATCTCGCCGTGCGCGCGTGAGGGTGCGGCTGGGGCCTGATCGGGACTGACCTACTCCGCGCGTAGCTCTTCGACCGGCTTGCCGCTTTCGATCCACTCGAGGATCCAGCGCGGCTTGCGGCCCTTGCCCGACCATGTCGTGTTCGGGTCTTCGGGATGCCGATAGGTTGCCACCGGGATAGACGGCGTCTTTTTCGTGGCGGGGGCCTTCCTGGCGGAGGTCCGCGGCTTGCGCGTCGTCTTCGGTTTCGACGTATTCCGGAAGAGCGTAACGAGCTCCTCATCGCTCAGGCCGAGCTTCGCGACCTGCTTCGCGACCGAGCGAACCTCGGCCGACTTCCCGAGCGCCTCGATCGTCCGCTGCCGTTCCAGCGCGGCGATCTCGTCGTCGATCTTCGCCTTCTGCGTCAGCAGCTCGTCCATGGTCTTCTTCTTTGCCATACTGTCTCCTCGTATTCTATCTGGTAGCGTCTTCGTCCGCTGGAAAGGTCAGACCCCACGGCTCGCGCACCGCGTCGAGCGTCTTCATGATTGCGAGCGTCTCGTCGAGCGGCATCGTGGGACTCTCGAGCAACCCCTCGCGCACGCACCGTGTCGCTTCCTCCGCCTCGTGTATCATACCACGCCCGGGGCGTTCGTCTACAACCATTACCTAGGTGTTGTCCACGTGATGCATCGTCGCGCTCTTCGCGGACAGGAAGGAGGGAATCTCGATCCGTCCTTCGGTCCCGTAGATAACCGCTTCGGTGCGGATGGGCAGACGGATTGCGTTCGCGATCGTCGCCATGCGGTCGTCTCCGTAATCTAACAAGACGGAGAACCATTCGTCGACTCCCGTTGTGCCGATGCGCGATGCGCTCTCGATCCGCGCCGGCTGCGCTGCGAAGACGAACGACGCGAAGGAGGTCGTGTAGATGCCCGCGTCGAGGATCGCCCCACCGCCGAGCTCCTTGTTGAGCAAGCGCCACTCGGGATCCCACGGCGCCCTGAAGCCGAAGGCGACGTTGAGCATCTTGACCTCGCCGATCGCTCCCGAGTCGATCCAGCTCCGTACCTTTCGGATAGTTGGAAGGTAGCGCGTCCACATCGCCTCCATGACGAAAACGCCCTTCGCGCGCGCGGCGGCTACGATTTCCGCGGTTTCCCGCGCGTTCACCGTGAACGGCTTCTCGCACAACACCGCCTTGCCCGCTTCGATGCACATGAGCGCGTTCTCGCGGTGCTGCGGGTGCGGAGTCGCGATGTAGACGATGTCGACGTCGGGATCCGCTACGAGCTCGGCGTAGCTTCCGTACGCCTTCGGTATCTCGAAGGAGTCTGCGAACGCCTTCGCCCGATCGGCCGAGCGCGATGCCCCCGGGGCCCATGATGCCCCATCTGATCGTGTCACTTATCGTTTGAGCCTCCGCGTGCGATCTTCTTTAGATCCGTTCGGTGCATTGTAGCGCGAATTGGCGCTTTCCGGAAACCGTCGCTCCGCACCGATCCGCGACGTCCGGACGGTCTTGCAGGAGCAGTGACGAGGGGGCCATACTTTCAGGTGTTGCGAGCATGGTAAAGCGAAACGTTGCGCTCATCATCGAGACGTCGAACGCGTACGCGCGCGGCCTCCTGCGCGGCATTCACGATTTCACCCGGGTCCACCCCGAATGGACGCTCTACCTCACCGAGCATGGCCGGCACGAGCTCGACGAGTCGTTCATCGGAAACTGGGAAGGCGACGGGGTCATCGCGCGCATCGAGACCGCACGGACCGCCGAGATGATTCGCAAGCTCGGCGTTCCCACGGTGGACGTGAGCGCGGCGCGGCTCGTTCACGGGATTCCCTGGGTCGAGACCGACGATCGGGCGATTACCGAGCTCGCAGTCGGTCACCTTCTCGACTGCGGACTGAAGAACATAGCGTTCTTCGGCGATCCCTTCTACAATTGGTCCAGATGGCGGGAGACGCACTTCCGCAAGCTCATGCGGGAGCGCGCGTACCCCGCGTTAGTCTACACCTTGCCGGTGCGCGAAGACCCCCAGGTGCGGTGGTACGAGCAGCGCGAGGCGATCCACCAATGGCTCCTCTCTCTTCCGAAGCCCGTGGGTGTCTTCGCCTGCTACGACGCCTGCGCACAGCAGCTCCTCGAAATCTGCCGCTACTACGACGTCTTCGTTCCCGAGGATATCGCGGTGATCGGGATGGACAACGACGAGCTCCTGTGCGAGCTCGCTACTCCGCCGCTCTCGAGCGTGATTCCCGATTCCCGCAAGACCGGCCACACGGCAGCCGCCTTGCTCGACCGCATGATGAACGGTGAGACGCTACCGGAGAGGAAGTACTCGGTTCGGCCGCTCGGGGTACACCAACGCGCGTCGACCGACATTCTGGCCGTTGACGATCCGGACGTCGCTTGCGCCGTCGCGTTCATCCGGGAACGCACGAGTGACCGCATCACGGTAGACGACGTACTTCGCGCGGTGCCGCTCTCTCGGCGCGCGCTCGAGTCCCGGTTCAGGAAGGTGATGAACCGCACCCCTCACCAGGAGATTCAACGCGTGCGCACGAACCGGGTTCGTGAGCTGCTCACGCAGACCGATATGACGCTCGCCGAGATCGCCGAATCGATGCACATACAGAATCCGGAATACGTGAGCGTCTTCTTCAAGAAGGAGACCGGGATGACCCCGATCGAGTATCGGTCCCAGATCAGAAGCTTCTCCGTCTCCGCCCGAACGTAGCCCCCTGGGCACCCACAGCCGCGACGCAAAATATCTCATATTGTTTGCGCAATTGCACATGTACAGCGGATACGACCGGCCTGATAATCGTACGTGCGAAGGGGGCACCCATGGAACGCGTTCGTGCAGGCATTGTCGGTCTCGGCTTTGGCGCCGAGTTCATCCCCATCTACCAGGCTCATCCCAAGGCCGAGATCGTGGCGATCTGTCAGCGCACCCGGGCGCACCTCGACGAGGTCGGCGACAAGTTCGGCGTCGGGACGCGGTACACCGATTACGAGCAGATGCTCGCCGATCCGAACATCGACTTCGTCCACATCAACAGCCCCATCCCCGATCACGCGCCCATGACCATCGCGGCGCTCAAAGCGGGTAAGCATGTGATGTGCACGGTTCCCATGGCGACGACGATCGACGAGTGCCGCCAGATCGTGCGGCTCGTCAAGCAGACCGGCCTCAGGTACATGATGGCGGAGACCGTCGTCTACAGCCGCGAGTATCTCTACATCAAGGAGCTCTACGACAAGGGCGAGCTCGGCAGGATCCAGTACATGCAGGCGTCGCACCCGCAGGACATGGAGGGATGGCCCGATTACTGGAAGGACATGATCCCCATGCACTACGCGACGCACGTGGTGAGCCCGGTGCTCTCGATGGTCGGCGGTCTCGCCGAATACGTGAGCTGCTTTGGTTCCGGAGTCGTGAACGACGAGGTGGCGAAGCGATCGGGCAATCGCTTCGCTGTGGAGTCGTGCCACATCAAGGTGAAGGACTCCGATGTCGCGGCGCACGTCTGGCGCTTCCTCTGGGACACCGCCCGGCAGTACCGCGAGAGCATCGACGTCTACGGCACGAAGAAGTCGTTCGAGTGGCAGCTCGTCGAGGGTGAGGAGCCGGTGCTCCATACGGCGAAACGACCCGAACCCGAGATCCCCGAGCGAGTGACGGTACCGGACTTTGCTCACCGCCTTCCCGAGCCGATTCAGAAGTTCACCCGCGGGATCGTCGATGAAGACCATCTCTCGTTCATTCAGGGCGCGGGTCACGGCGGCTCGCACCCGCATATGGTCAACGAGTTCGTCTCCGCGCTCATCGAGGACCGCGATCCGTATCCGAACGCGTCGACGGCGGCCAACTGGACGTCCGTGGGAATCTGCGCGCATCAGTCGGCGCTTGCCGGGGGCGAACGGGTGAACGTCCCGGACTATATGGAGGAACTATGACAGGAACGACGACAGGGGTAATCGGCCTCGGTGGCATGGGAAGCGGCATCGCCGGAACTCTACTGCGCACCGAGTTCGAGCTCACGGTCTTCGACATCGACCCGGAGCGCGTGAAAGCGCCGACCGAAGCCGGGGCGACGGCCGCCGGCGACGTCGCAGAGGTATGCGAACGGTGCGATACGATCGTGCTGAGCCTTCCGAGCTCGCACGTCGCGGTGGAGGTGATGGAGCAGCAGATTCTGCCGGCTGCGCGCGAGGGCAGCGTGGTGATCGACATGGGCACGACGCTCGTCCGCGAGACGCGCAGGCTCTCCACCGCGTTCAAGGAGCGCGGCGTCACCCTCCTCGACGCCCCGGTGAGCGGCGGGACGGGAGGCGCGGAGAAGGGAGAGCTCTTCATCTTCGTCGGCGGTGAGAAGGCCGTCGCCGACTCACGATGGCCGCTTCTCGAGGCGCTCGGGGGTGGCCGCCTCACGTGGTGCGGTGAGTCGGGATGCGGTCAGATCACCAAGGCGGTGAATCAGCTCGGGATGGGACTCGTGGACGCCGCGTTCATCGAGGCGATCGCCTTCGGTGTGAACGGCGGAGTGCCCGCGGAGGTGCTCGAGAAGGCCGTCGGCGGCGAGTCGGGCTGGCGGGCGCACCTGGCGAAGACCGCCTCTCGGATCGCCGCCGGGAACGGCGACGGGAACGACGTGAAGTACGCCGAGCACAACTACTTCCTCGACTTCGCTCACGACGAAGGGTTCCCGGCTCCCATGCTCGACGCGCTTTACGCGTACATGCAGCAGTTTCCGGAGACCCACCGCGATAACATGAATCGGCCCTACCCACCGCTCTGGTCGGCGTTGACCGGTTCGAGCAAAGGAGCCAAGGAATGATCAAGCTTTCATGCGCGTCGCTGTCCTTCGACGGATTCGGGGACGAGGA
>CAYWJH010000130.1:0-7896 GCA_964458555.1 uncultured Spirochaetaceae bacterium
GGCGCTCGACAACGGCGGCGTGGCCGGGAAGGGGCTCGAGCTGCGCGGGGTCCGCAGAGCCACCGCGACAGCCCGGGCGGACGAGGCGACCGACGCCGCCTACAAGCAGAGCCGCGTCAACAGCCTGCTCTGGGCGTACCGCGACGTGGGGTACATCCACGCCAACATCAACCCGTTGCGCGAGTACAGCACCCCGGACCTCTACTATATGTTCTACACGATGGAGGGCACGTACGAGGGGCTCTCGCTCGACGAGTTCGGCCTCGGCGAGGAGGATCTGGACACCGAGTTCTCCGCCGGCCGCTACCTCGAGCCGGAGCGCGACACGCTGCGCACCATCCTCGAGCAGATGAACCGCATCTACTGCTCGACGATGGGCGTGGAGATCCTCCACATCCAGAACAGGCCCATGCGGCGCTGGTTGATCGAGCGGCTCGAGAGCCCGGAGCTGCGGCGCGAATGGAGCGACGCGCAGAAGCGCCGATTCCAGAAGGACCTCATCAAGGCCGAGGAGTTCGAGCGGTTTTTGCAGTCGAACTACATCGGGCAGAAACGTTTCTCGCTCGAGGGCGGGGAGGTGCTCGTTCCCGCGATGCGCTACCTCATCGACTCGGCGGCGGTGCACGGCCTCCAGGAAATCGTCGTGGGCATGGCGCACCGCGGACGGTTGAACGTGTTCACGAACGCGCTGCGCAAACCGGGGGTGGAGGTCTTCGCGCAGTTCGAGGACAACTATCAGCCGCAGACCTACGGCGGCTCCGGCGACGTGAAGTACCACTTGGGCCACAGTTTCGACCTGGATACCGGCGACGGGAGATCGATCCACATCAGCCTCGTCGCGAATCCGAGTCACCTCGAGGCTGTGGACCCGGTGGTCGAGGGCAAGGCGCGCGGGATCCAGCGCAAGCGAGGCGACAAGAACCGGAAGAAGGTCCTGCCCGTGCTGATCCACGGCGACGCGGCGTTCAGCGGGCAGGGCGTGGTCGCAGAGACCTTCAACCTGAGCCAGCTCCGCGGCTACCGCACCGGCGGAACGGTCCACATCATCGTGAATAACCAGATCGGCTTCACGACCGCGAGCCGCGACGCTCGCAGTACCTTCTTCGCGACCGACATCGCCAAGAGCCTGCCCTGCCCCATCTTCCACGTCAACGGGGACGATCCGGAGGCGGTGGTCCGCGCGATCGACCTCGCGATGCGCTACCGGCAGAAGTTCGGCTACGACGCGGTCGTGGACATCCAGTGCTACCGCAGGCTCGGGCACAACGAGGCCGACGAGCCGTCGTTCAGCCACCCCCTGATGTACGACATGATCAAGGACCACCCGAGCGTGGCGAAGATCTACGGCGAGCAGGTCGACGGGGACGGCGCGTTCCCGCGCACGGACCAGAACGCGTTCAAGGACAGATACGTAGGCGTCCTCAAGGAGGAGCTCGAGAAGGCCCGTGGCGGCCAGAAGTCGAACATCGACGACGCGTTCGAACGCGGTGCGTGGCAGAGCTACAGCCACGAGCACTCGTTCGATCGGGTCGACACCGGGGTGTCGCGCGACCGGCTCGACCACATCGCGGACGTCCTCACGACGGTCCCCGGGGAGTTCAACCTTCACCCGAAGCTCAAGCGCTTCGTGACCGACCGCGAAAAGCGATGGGCCGACGGCACGACGCTCGACTGGGCGTTCGCCGAGAGCCTCGCGTTCGGCAGCCTGCTGATGGAGGGACACCCGGTTCGCCTCAGCGGAGAGGACTCCGGTCGCGCCACGTTCAGCCAGCGCCACGCGGTCTGGTGGGACGTGAAGAGCCCGAAGCCGAAGACGCACGTCCCGCTGCGCGACCTCTCGGTCGACCAGGGCGCCTTCAGCGTCTACGACAGTCCGCTCTCCGAGTACGCCGTGCTCGGGTTCGACTACGGCTATTCGCTCGCCCAGCCCACCATCCTCGTCATGTGGGAGGCGCAGTTCGGCGACTTCGTCAACGGCGCCCAGGTCGTGATCGACCAGTTCATCGCAGCCGGCGAGAGCAAGTGGTTCCGCCAGTCGGGGCTCGTGATGCTGCTCCCGCACGGGTACGAGGGCCAGGGACCGGAGCACTCGAGCGCGCACCTCGAGCGCTTCCTGCAGCTCTGCGCGGACGAGAACATGCAGGTCTGCTACCCGACGACGCCGGCCCAGTACTTCCACGTCCTGCGCCGGCAGATCAGGCAGAGCTTCCGCAAGCCGCTCGTGCTCATGACGCCCAAGAGCCTGCTACGCCACAAGGCGTGCGTCTCTGCGACGGACGCGCTCGAGAGCGGCACCTACGAGACCGTACTCGACGACCCCACCCCGGCGAACCAGACCGAGAACCTGCTCATCTGCGCCGGCAAGGTCTACTACGACCTCGCTCAGCGGCGCGCGGAGCTCGGCGACGAGCGCACGAGTATCGTCCGCGTCGAGCAGTTCTACCCGTTCGACCGGGAGCGCTTCGCAGCGGTCGTCGCGGAGTACCCGAAGGCGCGCACGATACGGTGGGTGCAGGAAGAGGCGCAGAACCACGGCGGGTGGTCGTTCGTGCGCGACCTCATCGCAGAGCACATCGGCGACCGAACGCTCGAGTACGTGGGACGCGCTCCCTGCCCGAGCCCGGCGACCGGATCGCACAGGCAGCACAAGGAGGAGCTCGAGCGGTTCCTCGAAGCGGCATTCTCATAGCACCAGCGAAGGATTCGGCATGAAGAAAGAGATCGAGGTTCCCGAGATTGGCGAGTCGGTGTCCAGCGGCATCCTCGCGTCGTGGCTGAAGGAGGACGGCGAAAACATCGACGAGGGCGAAGAGATCTTCGAGCTCGAGACCGATAAGGCGACGCTGGGAGTGCCCAGTCCCGCCTCGGGTGTTCTCTCCCGCGGCGCCGCGGAGGGCGATGAGGTCGCCGTGGGCCAGGTTGTCGGGCAGATCGATACCGATGGCGCAGCAGAGGCGACCGCACCCGCACCCGGCGGTGAAGCCGGGCGGGCTCAAGAGGGCGATACCGCGGCCGCACCGGACTCCGGCGCCGACGAAGGAGCAGGCGCGCCGGCCGGCGGCCGCACCACGCCGGCGGCCGACGCGTTCTCGCCGGCGGTCCGCCGCGTCGTCGACGAGCACGGGCTCGATCCGTCGAACATCACCGGCACCGGCCCCGGGGGCCGCGTCACGAAGGCGGACGCCGAGAAAGCGGCGGAGGCGAAGGAGACCGGCGGCGCCGCCGCGCGGCCGCCGGCGCTCGGCGAGCCGTCCATGCAGGAGAACGAGCGCCAGCGGCGCGTGCCGCTGAGCAACCTGCGCCGACGCATCGCGGAGAACCTCGTGTACTCCAGGCAGAGCTCCGCGCACGTGACGACCTTCAACGAGGTCGACATGAGCGCGATCATGGGCGTGCGGACGAAGTACAAGGAGACCTTCAGCGAGCAACACGGGGTCAGACTCGGCTTCATGAGCTTCTTCGTGAAGGCGGCGCAGCACGCGCTGCAGGCGTTCCCGGAGGTCAACGCGTACCTCGACGGGACGGACGTCCTCTACAACGACTACGTGAACGTCGGCGTCGCGCTGTCGAGCGACAAGGGTCTGCTCACCCCGGTGATCAAGGACGTCGAGGCGAAGAGCTTCGCCGACATCGAGAATCAGATCGTCGACTTCTCGAAGCGCGCGCAGGACAAGCGGCTGAAGCCCGATGAGATGGTCGGCGCCACCTTCACGATCAGTAACGGCGGTATCTTCGGCAGCCTGCTCTCCACGCCCATCCCGAGCCCGCCGCAGACGGCGGTGATGGGTATGCACGCGATCGAGAAGCGCCCGGTCGCAGCCGGAGACGAGGTGGTCATCAAGCCGATGATGTACCTCGCGCTCACCTACGACCACCGCATGATCGACGGGCGCGAGGCGGTCCTCTTCCTCGGCCGCATCAAGGAGCTCGTCGAAGACCCGACGCGGCTTCTGCTCGGCATATAGAAAGGAGCTTGTTTTGGCTGACTCAACCTACGATGTGCTCGTCCTGGGCGCTGGCCCGGGCGGGTACGTAGCCGCGTTGCGCGCGGCGCAGCTCGGACTCTCGACGGCGATCGTCGAGAAGCGACCGAAGCTCGGCGGGACGTGCCTGAACGTGGGCTGCATCCCCTCAAAGGCGCTCCTCGACTCGAGCGAGCTCTACGCGCAGGCCTCGGGCGAGCTCGGCGAGCACGGCATCACCGTCGGCACGCCGAAGATCGACCTGAAACGCATGCACGCCCGCAAGCAGGGCGTGGTGGACACGATGACCGGCGGGCTCGACGGGCTGATGAAGGGCCGTAAGATCGACGTGATCAAGGGCGCGGCACGCCTGACCGGCGAGCACACGGTGTCGGTCGCCGTCGAGACGACCGGCGACGACGGCGAATCCACCGGTGAGACGACCGAGCTAACCGCCGACTCGATCGTGCTCGCGACCGGAAGCGTGCCCATCGAGCTTCCGTTCATGACCTTCGACGGGACGACGGTCGTCTCCTCCACCGAGGCGCTCGAGTTCGAGAGCGTCCCGAAGGAGCTCGTCGTCGTGGGGGCGGGTGCGATCGGCCTGGAGCTGGGAAGCGTGTGGGCGCGGCTCGGCGCGCACGTGACGGTCGTCGAGATCCTCGCCGACGTGCTTCCCGGCTGGGACCGGCAAGTCTCGAAGACGATGAAGCGCGAGCTCGGTAAGCAGGGCCTCGAGTTCAAGCTGGGGCACAAGGTAACCGGCGTATCGGGCAGCAAGGGGAAGAAGAAGGTCTCCGTGGAGGATCCCGACGGAAAGGAGCTCACGCTGCCCGCCGACAAGGTGCTGGTTGCGGTGGGACGCAGGCCGTATTACGATGGGCTCGGCGTCGAGGATCTGGGTATCCGGACGGACGAGAAGACGAAGCGCATCGCCGTGGACGAACGGTTTTACACCGGCGTCGCCGGGATCTACGCGATCGGCGATCTGATCCACGGTCCCATGCTCGCGCACAAGGCCGAAGACGACGGTGTGGCCGTTGCGGAGGTGATCGCCGGCAAGCCGGGCCACGTCGACTACCTGACGGTGCCGGGCGTCGTCTACACGTGGCCGGAGGCGGCGAGCGTGGGACGGACGGAGGAGCAGCTGAAGGAAGCGGGCGTCGCCTACCGCAAGGGGACGTTCAACTTCGCGGTCAACGGACGCGCGCTCGCGATGACAGCGGGGTTCGGCTTCGCGAAGATCCTCGCCGACGAGGAGACCGACCGTGTCCTCGGCGCGCATATCGTGGGCCCGTGGGCGAGCGACCTCATCGCCGAAATCGTCACGGTCATGGAGTTCGGCGGCAGCTCGGAGGACATCGCGCGAACGGTGCACGCCCACCCGACGCTCACCGAGGTCGTCAAAGAAGCCGCGCTCGCCGTGGACAAGCGCGCGATCCACAGTCTGTAAGAGGAGAAGGACATGTCTGATACGTTTGCGAAGGGACTCGAAGGGGTCGTCGCCGCCGAGAGCACGATCTGCCGCATCGACGGCGAGAAGGGTCAGCTCTACTACCTCGGGTACCCGATCACCGACCTCGTCGAGCACTGCACCTTCGAGGAGGTGACCTATCTCCTGCTCTACGGCGACCTGCCTACGCGCGAGCAACTCGCCGTCTTCTCGGCAAAGATGCGCAACGCGCGCGAGCTCCCCGATCCGGTCATCGCCATGGTCCGGGACTTCCCGAAGAACGCACACCCGATGGAGCTGCTGCAGTCGGTCATCTCGTATCTCTCGAGCTACGTCGCGCACAAGATCCACCACGGACCGCACTGCAACTGCCGCGATACGCTGCACCAGCTCGGAGAAATCGCTACGGTCGTCGCGACCTGGCAGCGCGTCCAGGAGGGCAAGGATTACCTGCCTCCGCGCAAGGACCTCTCGCACGGCGCGAACCTCCTCTACATGCTCCGGGGCGAAGAGCCCGAGCCGTACGAGGGCGAGATCATGGACAAGGCGCTGATTCTCCACGCCGAGCACAGCTTCAACGCGAGCACCTTCACCGCTCGTGTCGTAGCGAGCACGATGTCAACCTGCTATTGCTCCATATCCGCGGCGATCGGCGCGCTGTTCGGCAGCCTCCACGGCGGCGCCAACGAGAAGGTCATGGACATGGTCGAGGAGATCGGCAGCAAGGACGCGGCGAAGGAGTGGGTCACCAACGCGCTCGACAAGAAGCGGAAGGTGATGGGCATGGGCCACCGCGTCTATCGCGCGAAAGACCCGCGCAGCATCATCATGGAGGAGTACCTGCGCACGCTCTCCGAAAAGAAGAACGACTGGAAGTACTACGAGATCCTCAAGGAGGTCGAGGGATCGTTCCGCGAGCGAATGGAAGAGAAGGGTAAGCCGATCTACCCGAACGTCGACTTCTTCTCCGGTGCGGTCTACCGGATGCTCGGCATTCCCACCGTTCTCTTCACGCCCGTCTTCGCGGTGGCCCGGGCGTCGGGCTGGTTGAGCCACATCCTCGAACAGCGAGTAGACAACCGCATCTACCGGCCGAAGGCGCAGTACACGGGCCACGAGCAGCGACGGCTCGTGCCGATCGAGGAACGGTAGGAACCGATGGCTTCCCTGATACCCCGCGAACTGATCTTCGGTAACCCGGAACGCGCGAGCGTACGGATCAGCCCCGACGGCGAGCACCTCGCCTGGCTCGCCCCGGCCGACGGCGTCCTGAACGTCTGGGTCGCGCCCCGCGACGACCCGGCCGCCGCGCGCGCGGTCACGAACGACACCGGCCGCGGCATCCGCTTCTTCGCCTGGGCGTTCACCAACGGCCACATTCTCTACCTCCAGGACACCGGTGGCGATGAGAACTGGCGCGTCTACGCGACCGACCTCTCGACCGGGGAAACGCGCGACCTCACGCCCATGGAAGGCATCCACGCGCGGATCCAGCAGATGAGTCGTCACACGCCGCAGACCATTCTCGTCGCGCTGAACGACCGGGACCCCCAGTGGCACGATCTCTACCGCCTCGACATCACGACCGGCGAGCGCGAGCTCGTGCTGGAGAACAACCGCTTCGTCGAGCTCCTCACCGACGATCGCCTCCGCGTCCGGCGGGCGTACGAGGTGACCGAGGACGGAGGTATCGACGTCTTCCGGCCCGCCGACGACGGCGAGTGGACTCAGACCGAGCACGTGTCGCGGGCGGACTCGATGACCACCGACCCGCTCGGCTTCGACGAGTCGGGCCGGACGCTCTACATGCGCGACGGCCGCGACCGCGACACGGCGGCGCTCTACGCGGTCGACACCGAGACCGGCTCGCGCGAGCTCCTCGCCGAGGACGCGCGCGCAGACCTCGCCGACGCCATCCGCCACCCGACGAAGCGGACGGTCCAGGCCGCCGCGTTCGTCTACGAGCGCAAGGAGTGGCGCATCCTCGACGAGTCGATCCGGGCGCACCTCGACATCCTCCACGAGACCGCGCGCGGAGAGGTCGAGATCGCGAGCAGAAGCCTCGACGACCGATTCTGGGTCGTCGCGTTCGCCCCCGACAACGGACCGGTCGCCTACTACCTCTACGAACCGGCGCGCCGCGAGCCGCGCTATCTGTTCACCAACCGACCCGCCCTCGAAGACCAGCCGCTCGTGCCCATGCACTCGGCGACGATCACCACGCGAGACGGGCTCAGCATGGTCCTCTACTACTCGCTCCCGCCGGAAAGCGACAGCGACGGCGACGGCATCCCCGACGAGCCACTGCCCATCGTCAGCTTCCCGCACGGCGGCCCGTGGGCCCGCGACTTCTGGGGCTTCAACTCGGCGCACCAGTGGCTGGCCAACCGCGGTTACGCGGTGCTCAGCATGAACTTCCGTTCGTCCACCGGCTTCGGGAAGGCGTTCATCAACGCCGGCGACCGGGTGTGGGGGACGAAG
>CAYWJH010000131.1:0-7889 GCA_964458555.1 uncultured Spirochaetaceae bacterium
GCGCGACCGGCCGCGGCCCCCGGGCCGCCGGCCTCGGTCCCAGCGCCGCCGGCCGCGTCACCTCCACGCTGCTGCGATCGTCCTGTGGTCATACCGTCTCCTTCCGGTCGGCCTCAACGCAGAGGTCGGCAAACGCTCGGTGCGTGGCAGCGAGGCGTCCCCGGTTCAGCGTGTAGTGTACCTTGGTGCCCGCCCGGTCGTCGGTGACGAGCCCCGCATCCCTGAGCACCGCGAGATGCTGCGACACCGCCGGCTGGCTGATCGACAGCCGCGAGGTCAGCGCGTGCACGCAGTACGACCGCTCGAGCAGGAGCCGGACGATGCGGAGGCGGGAGGGCGAGGCGAGGGCCTTGAATACGGCGCAGGTGTCGGCCTCGTTCATAAGTATTTGCTTATGATAACCGTGAAGTCTCCCTGGAGTCAAGGACCCATTCGACGCTTTCGGCGTCGGATTGCCGATGCGGGCGAAACCCGGTACCGTTCATCAATGACTGAACAGGAACGCGCCGAGCTCCGCTCGCTGATCGAGCAGCGGATCGCCGAGCTGAAGGCTTCCGTCCCGTATCTCGAAGAGGAATCAAAGGCGGTCGAGCCCAGCGTCAGCCTCGGGCGCCTCACCCGCATGGAGGCGTTGAACGACAAGGGCGTCAACGAGCACGTCCTCGAGCAGAATCGACGGACGCTCGAAAAGCTGCAGAACGCGCTGAGACGCGTGGATACCGACGCGTTCGGGAAGTGCGTCAGGTGCGGCGGCGAAATCCCGATGGGCCGCCTGCGGCTCGTGCCGGAGGCGCTCGTCTGCGTGCCGTGCGCGGAGAAGAAGTCGTAAGCGGATCGAGCGCGAGCTGACGACAATCCCCTCCGTTCGCCCCGCTTGCCGCACCCTGCCGCCCGTGCCATGATCGTCCCGTGCAGCGATACGGCATTCAAATGCAACTCGCCGCGCTCGTCTCGGTGACGATCGCGGCGACGGCGACGCTTCTGTTTCTTGCGGCTCTCGGCGCGACGAACCGCATGATCGCAATCCAGGAGGAGGATGCCGACGCGGCGCTCGTCGACTCGGTTCGCACCGTCATGGACGCACGGCTCGATCAGGCCGAGCTGGCGCTCGGAATGCTCGCGACCGACCCGGAGTTCCAGACGCTGCTCGCGGAGCGCGACCGTAGCGGCATGAGCACCTACCTGGAGTTTCCCTGGAGACACCTGCAGCGCGTCGCGACCCGTCTCCACGTGCACCTTCCCGGATCGGTCTCGTTCCTGCGGATGCACGACCCTGAACGGTACGGTGACGATCTCTCCTCGCTGCGTCCAATGGTGAACGCCGTTGATGACTCCGCCGAGCCGGTTCTCGGCATCGAGGTTGGAGTGCACGGGATGAGCCAGCGCGTCGTGCTGCCGGTGTGGCGTGACGACTCGTACCTCGGGTCCATCGAGGTGGGCCTCCCGTTCGACCAACGCGAGCTCCGCGAATTCGGCGAGCGGCATGCCGGAGACTATTTCCTGTACCGATTCGCGGACGCCGGCGCGAATCTGGTGAGCGCGACGTCAACCGACGACGTGTGTCCAATGAGCGATGCCGCGCTCGGCAAGCTCCGGCGCGGCGAGGTCTACAGCAGCACGAGCTGTTCGCTTCGCGACCACGTGCTCGGAATCCCGCTCGTCGACTACTCCGGGGCCGTGATCGCCTACCTCAAGGTTGTGACGGATCGCACCGTCCTCGAAGCGGGACTCCGCGCGATGCGGTTCCGCCTCTCCATGCTCGCGATCGCCGCGACGCTGCTCATCCCTGCGGTCGTCTGGATCGCGCTCGGCCGGTTGCTGCGGCCGCTTTCAATGATTGTGGCGCAGACGCACGCAATCGCCAACCGGATCGCCTCCGGGAACCATGAGTATCAGGGTGACGTTTCGGCGAGCTCGCCGGACTTTCGCGAGATCATCGTGGAGATCAACCGGATCATCGCCGCGCTTCGGTCGAGTGAGGTCCAGAAGCAGGCGATTCTCGACGGCTTCCCCGGGATGATCTACCTCGTAGACGCCGACCTCACGGTGGTATGGGCAAACGAGTCCGCGCTTGCCCGCCGACCCGAGATGGTGGGCAAGAACTGCCGTCGCGATTTCCACGGCGATTCTCTGCTCGAGTGCGAGCACTGCATCCTGGTCGACGCGCTGAAGAGCGCACGGATCGAGCGCGGCTCGTCGTGGTTCACACGAGACGAGCAGCACGACCAGGAGTGCTGGGAGTACACCGCGGTTCCCGTCGCCGGCGTTGGAGACCGGGTCGGCCACATCGTCATGATCGCGTGGGAGATAACCGACAAGATGACGACGCAGCGGGCGCTCGAGGACTTGAATCAGACGCTCGAACAACGGGTGCGCGACGAGATTCGCGCGCGCGAGGTGCAGGAGCAGATGCTGTTTCAGCAGGCGAAGCTCGCGGCGATCGGCGAGCTCGCTGCGGGTATCGCGCACGAGGTGAATCAGCCGCTGAACACCCTTTCTTTTGCGTTCGAGAACCTCGCCCGTCGGGTCGCCGATTCGTGCGTGGAGGGCTCCGAGCTCGACGCGAAGCGGCAGACGATCGCAGAGAGTCTGCGGCGCATCCGGCATACGCTCGATCACGTCAGGACGTTCTCGCGCGAGCAGTTGAGGGAGTTCCGTGGGCCGTTCGCCGTGAACGACGCGCTGCGCGGAGCGTTCTCGATGCTCGGCGCGCAGTTCGAGGCCCATGGTATCGAGATGAACGTCCGCTACGCACCTACCCCCGCCCGGTCGTTCGGCAACGTCTACGAGCTCGAGCAGGTCGTCTTGAACCTCTGCTCGAACTCCCGGTACGCCGTCGAGCATCGGAGGCGGGCGGAGGGCAAACCGGCGATGGTGACCCTTGCGGCGGAGGCGCACGACGAGTGGGTCGTGGTGACCGTCACGGACACCGGCGACGGGATACCGCCCGAGATCCGCGATCGCGTTCTCGAGCCGTTCTTTACGACGAAGGGTCCGCAGGACGGAACCGGGCTCGGCCTCTCGATCTCTTTCGGTATCGTGGACAGGATGGGCGGTCGCATCGAGATCGACTCGACGGAGAGAGACGGAGCTACGGTGCGCGTGTTCCTGCCAAGGTACTCGCGCGGTGATCCAGCGACGGGAGAAGACCGATGACCCAGCTGCATATCGCGATTCTCGACGACGAACGCACGCTCGCCGACGAGCTCGGCGAGTACCTCACGAGCCTCGGCCACGACTGTACCGTCTACTATCACCCTCGGGACGCGCTGTCGAGTATTCCGGCCTCGCCGCCGGATATCCTCTTGCTCGACTTGAAGCTTCCCGAGACGGACGGGCTCACCGTGCTCGAGCGGATTCGCGCCGTGGCGCCGCAGATCGAGGTCATCGTCATGTCCGGTCACGGTGACGTGGACTCCGTCACAAAGGCGTTCCGGCTCGGCGCGTTCGACTTCCTGCAGAAGAGTTTCAGTCCCGCCGACGTGCAGATCGCGCTCGAGCGAACATCGACCTATCAGACGCTGCGACGTCGGTTCGACGAGCTCGAGTCGCGGCACGCCGCGCTTACCGCCGGGCTCTCGGATGCCGATGAGGTCCTCTTTGTCGGTACGAGCCCGGCTGCACGCACGGTCCTCGATCTCGCCGAGCGCGCCGCGGAGCATGCGGACACCACCGTCCTGATCACCGGCGAGAGCGGGACCGGGAAGGAACTGCTCGCGCGACGGATTCACCTGCGCAGCGCGCGACGCGGCGAGCCGTTCGTCACGGTCAACTGCGCGGCGGTGAACCGCGAGCTCTGCGAGAGCGAGTTCTTCGGTCACGTCAAGGGCGCCTACACCGGCGCCGCCGGTCCACGAGCGGGCTACTTCCAGTCAGCGAACGGCGGCACGGTCTTCCTCGACGAGATTGGGGAGCTCCCGCCGTCGATGCAGGCCAAGCTGCTTCGAGTGCTCGAGTACGGTGCGTTCATGCCGGTCGGGAGCGACGCTGAACGACGGGTCGACGTGCGGGTCATCGCCGCCTCGAACCGCGACCTCGCCGGCTGCGCCGAACGCGGCGAGTTTCGCGTCGACCTCTACTACCGGCTCCAGACATTCGAGGTCGCCGTCCCACCGCTGCGAGAGCGGCGCGAGGATCTGCCGCTGCTCGTGCGTCATTTCCGAGAGGCGCTTGTCCGTCAGATGGGACATCCGGCCCCGGTGAGCGACGATCGGCTGCTCGAGCTCGTAGCGGGATACTCGTTTCCCGGCAACGTGCGCGAGCTGCGAAACGCGGTAGAGCGCGCGATGATCACCGGGCATCCGGGCATCGACGTGGGGCCGCATCCGGACGAGCCGGCCGACGACCGAGCGAGCCTGAGCTCAACGGCCTCCGCCGGCACTCCGCTCAGGCCGACCTCAGCGGATCTCGCGTCGCTCGATCTCGCGTCGCTCGAACGCGACGCGATTCGGGAAGCGCTCCGGCGAAGTGGTGGAGTTCATGCTACCGCCGCTCGCCTGCTCGGCATCTCGCGGCAGAGCCTCCTCCGACGCCTCGAAAAGCACCACATCGAGTGACCCGCCCTCTGTCCGCATTCGGACGCAAACCCGCGTCCACCATCGGACGGCCGTCCGACTCCGGACATCGGCACGATCCGTGAAACGCGCTTCTTCCGCTTCCAGAGCCCAATCGGACGCTTGGTATAGATATTGCAATATCGATACGCAAATACTCGTTGGAGGGTTCTATGGCGGAAAAGATGCTCGATTGTTTGGGTGAAGCGTGCCCGGTTCCTCTCGTGAAGGCGCAGAAGGCGCTCGAAGAGCTCGCGGTGGGCGACGTGCTGATCGTCCAGATCGACCACAGCTGCGCGATGAAGAACGTCCCCGACTGGGCTCGCGAGGACGGCCACAACGTGGAAGTCGAAGAGGTCGGCGAGGGCGAGTGGGAAGTCGTGATCGAGAAGGCGAAGTAGGAGAACGACGATGGACGAAAAAGAGAACCGATCGTACTACGATCTCCTTCTCCGGAAGGAGTGGAGCTATACCACCGGCGCGGTCCTGCTCGCGTTGGTCTCTGTTGCGCTGATCCTTGCGACGGGCAAGGTATGGGGCGTGACCGGCGCGTTTACCTACTGGGGCGCGTGGATCCTGCAGGCGTTCGGCGGGCAGCCGGAGAACTGGGCGTACTTCCAGGAGATGAACACGTCATTCGCAGGTGCGACGTTCCTGACGCATCCGGTGACTATCTGGAACTTCGGTATCATCCTGGGCGCGCTCGTCTCGGTCCTCCTTGCCGCGCAGTTCAAGATCAAGAAAATCAAGAACTGGCGGCAGGTCGGAGCGGCAGTCCTCGGCGGCATCCTGATGGGTGTAGGCGCTCGAATCGCGCTCGGTTGTAACATCGGCGCGTTCTTCACCGCTGTCCCCGCGCTCAGCTTGCACGGTTGGGTCTTCGCGGCGCTCTTCTTCGTCGGCGCGGCCGTCGGAAGCAAGATGCTCGTCAAGTGGTTCATGTAGGGAGGAATTGATGTCTGAAGCAACAACAAGCATCCGGCGTAGCTCGTCGCGGAAGCGTGTCTCCGCGGAGGAGCGCGCGAAGAAGCGTCGAAATCAAATCATTGCCGGAGCCGTGCTCGCGGTGCTGATCGTCGTGATCGGCGTGTTCCTCTCCGGCCGATCGTCCATGGGCGGCGTGCACTGGATCTTCGGGATCGCGCTCGGTGTCGTTCTCCAGCGAAGCCGTTTCTGCTTCACCGCGGCGCTCCGGGATCCGGTTCTCACCGGCGGGACGAACCTTCTGAAGGCGGTAATCATCGCGCTCGCAGTGGCGACGGTGGGCTACGTCGCGATCCAGTTCGGTCGGTTCGGCGTCGGGCTTACGGTTGAGGGTGCGATCCCCGGACACGTGAAGCCGGCCGGACTGCATACGGTGATCGGCGCGTTCATTTTCGGAATCGGCGCTGTGATCGCCGGCGGCTGTGCCTCGGGTACGGTGATGCGTGTCGGCGAAGGCTATCAGATGCAGTGGCTGTCGATCGTCTTCTTCATCATTGGTTCGGTGATCGGTGCCGCGATCTTCCCCTGGTGGAAGCCGCTGGTGAACGCCGGTGCCACGGTCTACCTGCCGCAGGCGCTCGGCGGCTGGATCCCCGCGCTCCTCGTCCAGGCGGTGCTTCTGCTGGGTCTCTACATCCTGGCCGACTGGTGGGGCAAACGAAAGGCGAATGAGGGAACGTAATGGCTGAGAAGAAGACAGAATTTTACGACGTTGTCGTCGTTGGCGGGGGGCCTGCGGGCCTCACCGCCGCGATCTATACCGGCCGAGCCCGCTTGAAGACGCTCCTGATCGAGAAGGCGCTCATCGGCGGGCTTGCGACCTACACGAGCGAGATCGAGAACTACCCGGGGTTCCCCGACGGGATCGACGGCGGCGAGCTCACGAAGCTCTTCGACAAGCAGATGCGAAAATTCGACGTCGACGTCAAGCTCACCGACGTCAAGGAGATCCGGACCGACTGCGACTACCGCGTCGTCTCGACGTTCCGCACCGATTACTACGCGAAGGCGGTCGTCGTCGCGACCGGCGGGAAGTCGCGCCTGACCGGGGCGAAGAACGAAGAGCAGTTCCTGAGCGACAAGGGCATTTCGTTCTGTGCGACGTGCGACGCCGCACGCTACACCGACAAGAGAGTCATGATCATCGGCAGCGGCGACGCGGCGATCGAGGAGGGGATGTTCCTCACCCGGTTCGCGAAAGAGGTGATCGTTTCGGTCATCCACGACGAAGGCATCATGGATGCCAACAAGGTGGCGCAGGACAAGGCGCACAAGAATCCGAAGATGAGCTTTGTCTGGAACACCGTGGTGGACAGCTTCGAGGGGGGCGACATGCTCGAGCAGGTCGTCCTGAAGAACATCAAGACCGGCGAGCTCATCCCGGTTGACGTGGACGGCTGTTTCCTCTTCATCGGGTACGTGCCGAACACGCAGGTCTTCAAGGGCTACCTGGACATGACCGAGCGCGGCTACATACCGACGAACGAGCACATGGAGACGAATGTCCCCGGTGTCTTCGCCGCGGGTGATTGTCGCGAGAAGATGCTCCGCCAGGTGGCGACGTCGGTGGGTGACGGAGCGATTGCCGGCGTGATGGCCGAGCGCTATATAGAAGAGGTCGACTACGTCCAGAACGAGATTCTCAACGCGAACGGGCTGCGTCTCGTGATGATCTACGACGCTTCGGAGGCGGTCGATCGCGAGTTCCTCTCGCGGCTCGAGGCGCTGCACAACGACTGTGAAGACCGGTTCGACATCGTTCGCATCGACACGTACAAGTCCGACCGGATCGCGTGTATGCTCGACTACGACACGTCTCCGTCGCTCTTCGTGATGGTCGACGGCCAGGCGAAGGAGTACCACACCGATCTCTCCGCGCTCGACGAGAAGGTGCGGGCCGCGGTGGAAAAGTACGCGGCGCCCGTCGCCGGCTGAGACTTCCGGCCCCGCGGCGGTCCGGTTCGGTCCGTCGCGAGGTTTCAGAGCTACACCCCATCGGACTGTTTGACGCAGTATCGTAAATCGGTCCGAACCATCTTACGAAGGTCCGTAAATTGGTCTTGACTGTGACCGACGTCTCGACTACTGTAAAACCGTGAAACGGATCTACGACGTGCTCATCGGCAGCCACCTCGAGGAGAACCGTCAGATCGCCCTCGTTACTGGTCCCCGACAGGTGGGGAAGACCACTGCCGCAAGGAGCGCAGCTGGAGAGCACGCCTATTTCTCATGGGATCGCCAGGCCGACCGCGCCATCATCATGCGAGGCCCGGACGAGGTTGCCGAGCAACTGCGGCTGACAGAACTCAGAGACGCTCCGCAGCACGTCGTGTTCGACGAGCTTCACAAGTA
>CAYWJH010000132.1:0-7745 GCA_964458555.1 uncultured Spirochaetaceae bacterium
GACGTGTGCTCTTCCGATCTGGCTGACGGCGCAGCCGAGCGCGCGCCCCGCAGGCTCGGCTGCGCCGTCAGCCCCCGGCGCGCCACTCCCCCGGCGACGGGACCTCGCTGTTCTCCTTCCACCGCGAACCGTTCGGCATCTCCGTCCCGCGGCCGAAGTCGGCCTGCATCGACGCGAACGCCGAAAGCCGCGGCTCGACCTCGGCCGACCAGAACCGCTCGACCGAGGCGAACGTCGGGAAGCCGGGCCGGTCCGCATCGGCGTCGTACGCCGCGAGGAGCTCCGCGGCCTTCTCGCCGAGGAAGCGCACCTCGTCGGCGACCATCCGCTCGCCCTCGCGCCGCGAGCTCGCGGGTGCGTCCTCGCCCATCGCGAAGTACGGCGGGCGGGCGAGGAAGGCGGCGTCGCCGCGGGTTGCCGGGCCGCCGCCGGGAAGCCGCGAGAGGTCGACGCAGTCGGGCTCGACCGCGGCGAGTAGCGACGTCTCCACCTTGCCGGCGTGGTCGCCGCCGCTCTCCCCGTCGCGGTCGAAGCCGGGCGTGTTCGCCTCCCAGTCGGGAAGCCCGTAGAGGACCGTCTTCGTCACCGGCTGCGCGAGCTCGAGCAGCGTCTTGAGGTCTTTCCAGTTCGGGCCGTAGTGGCCGGTGAAGAAGATCGCCGCGTGAAACCCCAGTCGGTCGGCGGCTCGCACGTGGTAGAGCACGTTCCGGAAGTGCTGCCAGGGCGGCATCGAGGTCGTCCAGGTCCGATCGACCTCGCCCACCTTCTGCGACGCCCAGACCGCGTACCCGCCGATCTCGTGGACGTGCCAGTAGTCGGGTGGCGCGACGATTCCGCCGTGCTCGCGCGCGGCGCGAACGGCGACCGCGTGCGCCTTCAGCGCGTCGAGTCCCACGGTACACTGCGGTCCGTGCGGCTCGCAGAGCCCGTAGGGGAAGAAGACGAGCGGCCGTTCGGCGAACGCGGCCTCGAGCTCGTCCGGATACATGCGTTCCCAGCGTACTTCTCTCATGTAGTCCTCCCTCACGGCGTCGACGAGGTCTCCGCGGTCGCGCTCTCGAGCCACGCCTCGCGCACGCGCACGCCCCAGCCGGGCTCGGCGTCGGGCATGGGAAGCACGCCGTCGGAGACCTCGAGCGCCGGCTCGAAGACCTCGCCGAACTCGCCACGCGCCTCGATCGAGAACTCGAGATACGGCCCCGGATTCGGGATCGAGCGCATCAGGTGCAGCGTGAAGAGCGTCACGAAGGTGACGTTCGCCGAGTGCGGCGTGCAGAGCATCCCCGCCTCCTGGGCGAGCGCGGCCCCCCGTCGCGCGGGGGTGATCCCGCCGATGTAGCATACGTCCGGCTGTACTATGTCCACCACGCGCTCGCGCACCATGCGCTCCCACACCGGCATCCAGTTGTCCTGCTCGCCGCCGGCGACCTCGCCGTCGAGCGCCTCGTTCACCTCGCGCGTCCAGTCCATCTCCCAGTACGGGCACGGCTCCTCGAAGTGGCCCGGACCCCCGGCGTGCAGCCGCGCGCCGATCTCGATCGCGCGCGCCGGACGGAAGGCGCTGTTCGCATCGGCGTGGATCACGAAGTCGGGGCCGAGAGCCGAGCGCACCGTGTCGATGAGCTCCTCGCTGCGCCCCTCCCACCGGTCGCGGTCCTCGCCGGTCCCGTCGCCCACGCGGATCTTGCACGCGCGAAAGCCGCGGGTGTCGCGAAGGCTGGCGATGCGGTCGGCCTCGTCGGCGGGGGTGATGTCGCGGCGCATGCTCGACGCGTACGCCGGGTAGGCGCCGCGCCTGCCGCCGAGGAGCTCGCAGACGAGCTTGCGCTCGCGCCTCGCGAGCAGGTCCCAGAGCGCGGTCTCCACCCCGCCGAGCGCGCGCAGGACGAAACTGCCGGGGAACTTGAGGTTCGCGGCGACCACCGCGTCGGAGAGCGTGTCCGGGGTCGGCTCGTCGATCACGAAGACAGCGGGCGCGACGAGTCGATGGAGCACCGTCGCGGTGATCTCCGCGTGGAAGGGAGCGGTCTGGCCCCACCCGTCCTCGCCGGTGTCGGTGCGGATGTGGACGACGCAGACGAGCGGGGTCGTGTGCGTCGTGATCGACGTGATACGCATGGGCGCCTCCGTGGGCGCCCAGTGTATCACAGCGAGGTGCGGCCCGCACCGGGCGGGCCGGGCCCGGCGGCGCTTACCGCACGCGCGCGCCGAGCGTCAACGAGAGCGTGGAGAGGAAGTTGTCGGTGAAGCCGCTTTCGCTCTGCGACCAGAAGTCGCGCGCGTCGTCCGGACGGGTGCCGGTCGCGCCGCCGCCGAGCGCGCGGACGTTGGCGAACACGTCGACACCAGGTCGAGGCATGAAGCCGGCGCGAAGCGACACGTCGTAGATCGAGCCGGAGAAGTCGTAGCTCGCTCCGTTGATGAACGCCGAGGACGCGTAGAACCCATCGGCCTCGAGCCCCAGGAAAGCACCCGGGATCGCCGCGTCGTCGAAGCGGTACTCGCCCCTCACCTTGACGATGGGCACGGGCCCGAGATCCTGCGAGACCGCGATGTCCTCGCCGTTCTCGTCGGGGTCAATCGCGACGAAGCGGACCGACGCGTTGCGAAGCTGCAGGCTCAGCCCCGCGGCGAGCTCGAGGTTCTCCGCCGCGGCGAAGTCGTAGAGGTAGCTCACCCGGTAGAAGGGGAAGCTGTAGGTGACGTTCACCCCCTCGTTCGCCGCGAACGTCGTCTCGTCGATCGTGCGCGCCGCGTCGAAGCGGACCTGCGTGGCGATCTCGAGCGGCTGGTAGAGCAGGATCACCGTGTGCCGTTCGGCGGCGGTCACCTCCGCGGTGAGCCGGCTGACGGGGAAGAGGATCTCCTGGCCGCCTTCGGTGCGGAAGTTGAAGAGCGAGCCAGCCTCGCCCACCTGGATCGTGTGGGCGAGCACGGCCACGAAGCCGGTCTCGCCGACGAGCTCGAGCTCGAGCGGTCCGTCGTTCTGGTTCAGCAGGTTCTGCGCGGGTACGGAGAGCGCGAGCAGCGCGAACAGGATCGGTACGATTGCGATTCGTTTCATGTTTTCTCCCAACAGTTTGGTAGGCCGAATCTACTGGTCCACCGACGGCGGCGGCAACAGAAATCGAGATATTTTGAGTATTCGGGTCAGCATGCCGATGTGCTCACGCAGCGGGCGACCATCGCGGCACGGTTCAGTAGAATGGGGGGTGACAAGCGGCCCGGTCGCGCCGCGATCCGAGTCCCCGGAGGAGACGTATGTCTGACCGCAAAAACGTCCTGTTCGTCTGCACCGCCAACCAGCAACGCAGCCCGACCGCCGAAGAGCTCTACCGAGACGACCGACGCTTCAACGTCCGGTCGGCCGGGACGAGCCCGCTCGCGACGACCGCCGTGAGCGCCGAGCTCATCTCGTGGGCCGACCTCGTCGTCGTGATGGAAGAGCATCACGCGCACGCGATCCGCGAGCGGTTCCCTCAGGAGGCGCGCTCGGCCCATCTCGTCGTCCTGGGCATCCCCGACGTCTATCAGTACATGGATCGCACGCTGCAGCGCGAGATCAGCGATCGGTTCGAAGCGCGGGTGTAGCGTCGCATCGCTATCCGCTTGACACAACCTGAACGTGCACGTATAGTTCTATATATCAAAAGCGCACGTGCGCGTAGGAGTTGGGTATCGCGGAGAGACGGACCGTCTACACCATTGACGAGCTTGCGCAGCGTACCGGGATCGATCGGGAGACGCTCGAACGGTGGACCGACAGGGGACTCCTGCGCGCGGGAACCGCCTCCTCCGGCGCCGCGTTCTACGGCGAGAGCGTAGCCGCACGGTCAGAGCACATCCGCAAGCTCATCGACCTGGGCTACGAGGAGGCCGACGTGGGCAAGATCCTCCGCAAGATCGGCCTCCCCGAAGAGGCCCGCGACGAGCCCGACATAGGCGGTCGAGAAAAACTCCTGACCGTGGGCGCGCTCGCCGAGGGCGCGGGGGTCAGCCCGCGCACCATCAAGCACTGGGAAGACAAAGGGATCATCGAACCCGACGCGCGCAGCGAGGGCGGCTTCCGGCTTTACCGCGACTACTACGTCTATCTCTGCCAACTCATACAGGACCTGCAGCACTTCGGGTACTCGCTCGACGAGATCAAGCGCATCTCCGACTACTTCCGCGACTTCGACGCGATGCGCAACGAGCCCGACACGTACCCGCACGACGAGGCGGAGGAGAAGCTGGGCGAGATGGTCGCTGAGATCGATCGGCTCTTCGAGACGATGAAGCGGCTTCGAAGCGGGATCGACCGATGGGAGAAGCTTCTGAACAAGCACAAGAGGCTCGTCGCGGACCTGCGGCGAGCGAACGAGAAGCGGGCGTAGGGGGCTCGGGTTGACCAACTGCACCGCCGGCCGACGGCACCACGAGCTCTACGACGAGCTCGCTGCCTCCTTCGACATCCGCCGCGAACAGATCGATCTTCCCGGAGACATTCCGCTGACGGTACGGACGTACCCCTTTGCTTCGAACGGCGGCATAGACGCCGACCGAGCCGGCGGCTCGCCGAACCCTACCTTCCGGGCGCTCGTATCGTTCTTCCTCGAGAACAACCCCTTCTCGCGCCGGCACTTCGACCGCGGGCTCGACTCCGCGGCCGTCGACGTAGTCGAGAACCGGGACTTCCGCTACGCGGTCTTCGTCCCGGGTGACGGGACCGCTGGGGGCAGCCGGGACGAGGCGGGCCGGTTTACCCGGTCCACGATCCTTCTCCACGGCCTGAACGAGAAGTCGTGGAATAAGTACCTTCCGTGGGCCGTGCGGCTGACACGCATCACCGGGCGCCCGGTGATCCTGTTCCCCACCGCGTTCCACATGAATCGCGCCCCGAATGCCTGGGCAGATCCGCGCGAGATGATGGGCGTCGCGAAGGAGCGCAAGCACCTCTTCCCGGGGCTCGAGGCCGGCTCGTTCGCAAACGCCGCGCTCAGCCATCGGGTCCAGTTTGCACCTCTGCGGTTCCTGACCTCGGGGCTGGAGACGTACTTCAACATCGTCGACCTCGTGCGTGGAATCCGATCCGGCTCGCACCCGCTCTTCGCACCCGGCGCAGAGGTCGATCTCTTCGGCTACTCGATCGGCGCGTCGCTCGCGCAGCTTCTGCTCATGGCCAACCGCGATCGCCTCTTCTCCGCAAGCCGCGCGTTTCTCTTCTGCGGCGGCTCGGTACTCGACCAGGCGAACCCCGTATCGAAGGCGATCATGGACAACGAGGCGTACCGCGCGGTCCTCGCATTCCTGCGGGAGTCCGCGCTCGACCCTGCCGCCGCCCTTACCCTGGGACCAGACGCAGCGGCGGCGATGCACCGCGAGATCGAGACGATCCGCAGTATGCTCTTCGTCGACCATCGCCGCGACGAGCGCGACTGGCTCGTCGAATCGGTCGGACCTCGGCTGCGCGCGCTCGTGCTCGCAGACGACCGCGTCTTCCATCCCGACGGCATGCTCGCGTCGTGGCGTCGTGCCGACGGCTCGCTCCTGTTCGATATCGACATCGATGCCCCACCCTATCGTTACGCGCACGAGCAGCCATTCCCGCACCGCGGCCCGAACCTCGACCGGGTCGACCGCTTCTTCGACGAAACGATGGCCCGGGCGGCGGCGGCGCTCGAGTAGACAGCGGGCCGCGGGACTCGATAGATTCGGTCGGGATATGCCGATTTCCTCACGGTCCGGCGGGCGCCGTATGGGCGCGCGCACAGCGTTGTTTCTCGTCATCGCTCTCGCCGTGGGCGCGCCCACCGCGGGCGCCGTCATCCCGCTGGAAGGCCCGTCGGTCGTCGCGCTGCAGCCGAGACACTGAAGGATCGATGAGCTGCCGTCCGAGCACGCCGGTCGTAACCGCGGGACGGGTGCGGTGTACGCCGGGGTCCGCGAGCTCGACATCAACCTCGCCGTCGTCGACGCGATCGTTCCCATGCTCGAGCGACGCGGCTGGACGGTGATCGTCTTCCCGGCAACCGTGCCTCCCGGGCTTCGCGCCGATGTCTTCGTCTCTATCCACGCCGATTGGGCGGGCGATCCGAACCGACGCGGCTGGAAGCTCGCCCCGCCCTGGCGCCCTCGCGGGATCGGCTGGGTGCACACCGACGAGCTCGTGCCGTACGATCGGCTCGTGCGACGCGAGAGCGAACAGGACGATCGTGGGGGTCTTTAGCGGCCGCTCAACCTCGGGGGAAGACGGGCGGTACGGAGGCGCGCTCTCGGCGCTCGTCGCCGGGGTCCACGATGTCATGCGCTCGCGACGGCGGCGAAAGGATCGGCAGCGCGAGCCGGGCGGGCGCGGCCGCTCTGGCCGCGCCGAGCGCATGGACGGGGCGTGGTGTCTCGTCACGGGTGCGAGCTCGGGTCTGGGGTTCGAGACGGCGGTCCGACTGATCGAGCGAGGCGCGAACGTAGTCGTCGCGAGCCGGAGCGCCGGGCTGGACCTTGTGCCGCGGTTGCGCGCACACGTCGCAAGCGTGGCGCCGGCGCGGGGCGAGCCCGCGACAGAGGCTATTCCGGTCGACCTGGCGAGCTACGCTTCGACGAGATGCTCCAGGTCAACTACCTCGCGAACCGCGCGCTGGCGACACGGCTCGTGCGGCGTGGCCGTATCGCCTTCCCCGCCGGCGCCTCCGACGACACGGCGCGGCCGCCGCGATTCGTGTTCGTCTCGTCGGAGGCGCATAGGAGCGCGCCGGACGTGCCGGCAGAGGATCCACTCACCGTTGGCCCGTACGGCGTGCGCGAATCGATGCGGTGGTACGGCTATTCGAAACTGCTCCTCACGACGTTCACCGCGGAGCTCGCGCGCAGACATCCGCTTCACGGCGAGCAACCTCTCACCGTGCTCACGATGTGCCCCGGCGCGATGAGCACCGCCATCGCCCGCGACGCGCCTCGCGTCCTGCAGCCGCTCATTCGGCTGGTGTTCCGGCTCTTCTTCCCGGGACCCGAGGCGTCGGCCGAGACGCTCGCACACCTCGCGTGCTCGTCGGAGCTCAGCCGGGCCACGGGCCGCTACTACCATCTGGGTCGTGAGAGGCCGGCGGATCCGCGTTCGCGCGATGAGAAGCTCGCCGGGCGACTGTGGGACGAGGCCGAACAGGCGGTCGCGGACGCGACGAGCGCGCCGCGGACCCGCCACCGGGCGGCCGGCGCCCGATCGAGATGGGCGCGCCGACGCGGCGGACGTATTGACTTCGAATTGCGCCGGTGATAGCTTTTCGTTCTGCACGAGCCCGAGTGGCGGAATTGGTAGACGCGCTAGGTTCAGGGTCTAGTGTCCTTACGGACGTGCTGGTTCGATTCCAGTCTCGGGCAGAGTAAAGCTCTTCGGGGCAGGGATTTAGGGCATCACCGCTGGTGATGCCTTTTTTGTGTTTGGTCCGGAAGAGAGCACGTGGAGTTCCGCTCCGCGGAACTCCCGATCGAACGCCGCGCGTTCGATGAGATGCCCAGTATTGACGCCAATTGGAATGTGGCGAGGTTGCCAGGTACAGCCACGTCGCACGCGAGGCCGTATATGGGGTCTCAACCGAACGGGTCTCCGGAGATCCCGGGGCGGTTCAGCTGTTGGCGAGACGAAGAATGGTGGCAGCCTTGTCCTTCTTCCGAGTCTCCCGGATCCACGCGGTTGGTCTGCCAGTCCGCCCGGGACTCACCGTCTGCGGTAGACGTCGCTTCGGTGTCCGACTTTCACAACCATGATA
>CAYWJH010000133.1:0-3209 GCA_964458555.1 uncultured Spirochaetaceae bacterium
TCGACGGTCTCGCCCGGCGTTCGGCCGCGGCCGGCCGGCACGCGGTAGGTGACGCCGGCGACCGCCGCGACGTCGCGGTAGAGGCCAAAGTACTCGCGGTAGGTCGCGCCCGCCTCCAGGGCGAGCGACGGCCACACATCAAAGGTCACCCCGGCGCCGCCGCCGAGCCAGCCGCCGAACTCGGCCGTACCGGATGCGGTTAGGAACGGCCCGCCCGCGACATCGGCATAAAGGGAAAGGCGATCGTTCAGCGGGAACTCGTAGCGCGCACCTACGCCCAGCCCGATCGTCGCGGGCGCGGGGTACGGCAGCTCGTCGCTATCCGCACCGGCGTCCGTGTCCACGGGGTCTTCGACGTAGAGGATGTTCGCCGGCACCGAGAGCCGCAGCGTAAAGGGAACCCGCCACGCCGGAGCGATGCCCACAGCGACGTCGAAGGGGACGCCGGCGGCAAAGACATCGACCCCATCCTTCGAGAGCGGGAACCCGTAGCCGCCGGACATGCTCACGCTGTAGCGCGGCTCGCCCGCGCGTGCCGCGTCGTCCTGCGCCGCTGCGGCGATCGGTACGAGCACGATGAGCGCGAAGATGAGCGCTACGCGACGTGGGCGTACTCGCCGTCTGCGGGATGTGATTACCTGAATACGCGCCATGGAGCTACCTCCACCGGAGTTCGTTCACGAACTGAGGCGCGATCGGCTGGTGTGAGACAGGCTGGCGGAAGCAACGCGGGTAAGCGCGCGCGAAGGCTCGGTGCACAAGAGCGCACGTAGTAGTGTCAGGTCCCCGCGTCGCTGTCGACTACACCGTCGTGGAGCTCAGGACCTCGTATACAAGTGTATCGTAGATCCCGGGAGGTTGCAATTTAGCACACGGGAGGCGGTGCGAATTTCTCCAGTCGATCGGGCTGTCTCGGGGCCCGGATCGGGCGCGCCATATTCACGATAGATATGCTCAGGTTCAGCGGGTATATGGCCCGCTGGGACGCCCCGTACTACCATCACTCGCAGGAGAACGCATGGCGAACCGGATTCCCTGGTACCACACGACGCTCGACCGGGCGCTGCTGAAGGAGCTGACGACGAAGCGTAACGTCCGCCCGCTCGTCCACATCCTGGGCCAGTTCGCGCTCGCGGCCGCAACGGGGGTGAGCGCGTACCTCGTGCACCTGTATCTTCCGTGGCCGTTCCTGATCCCGGCGCTCTTCGCGCACGGCACGGTGTACACCTTCTTTGGCGCCTCGGGATCCGGCCACGAGCTCTCGCACCGCACGGTGTTCAAATCGAAGTGGCTGAACGAGCTCTTCATCGTCGTCACCGCCTTCATGTCGTTCTTCCCCTACACGCACTTCCGCAAGAGCCACGCGAAACACCACCAGCTCACCGTCCACGAGGACGAGGACCTGGAGGTTATTCTGCCGGTGACCTATAAGCCCTTCGCCTGGCTCTGGGTGCTCACCATCAACGTGCCGGGCATGGTCCGCATCCTCGGGCTCTACGGCCGGCACGCGCTGGGGGTCTTCCGCACCGAGTGGGAGCAGCGGATCCTGCCGCCGTCGGACACGACCGGCAGAGCGAAGGTGAGCTGGTGGGCACGGATGACGCTCATCGGCCACGCGGCGCTCGCAGCAACCTTCATCCTCACCGGCAACTGGATCCTCCTCTTCCTCGTCACGCTCGCCCCCTTCACGGCGAACTGGCTCAACTTCCTCTGCGGGCTGCCGCAGCACCTGGGGCTGCTGCCGAGCGTGCCGGACTTCCGCGTCTGCTGCCGCACGATGGAGATCGGGCCGCTGCCGAGGTTCCTCTACTGGAACATGAACTACCACGTGGAGCACCACATGTACGCGGGCGTTCCCTTCTACAACCTGCCGAAGCTGCGCAGGGCGATCGAGCACGACGTTCCGGCCGCGACGAAGGGGCTCTTCCGCACGTGGCGCGAGGAGATCCTGCCGCTCGCGCGAGTCCAGCGCGAGCACCCGAACCACGTCGCCGTTCCGCGCTTCCCCGACACTGCCGTGCCGCCGCCCATCCCGGAGGATGCGCACGAGCGCATCGTGGACCTCAACGGCGTGCTCGACTCGCGTGCGGCAGCGCCTGCGGCCGGCTGAGCGCCCGCCGTGTTCAGCCTGGACATGCGCGCGCGCCGCTCGGGCATGCGGCGTGCGAACGAATACGCGATACTGGTGGCATGAGTCACGCCGATCTGTTTCAGCCGTTGAACCGCGACGAGGTCACCGCCGCCGTCGAGGGCGCCTCGCCCCGGCGAATCCCGCTCGTGCGAGCCAAGTGGTGGGGCGAGGGCCTCGTCGAGCAGTACGGCCACGAGCTCGACCGCTTCGACCGCATCCCCGACGACGTCGTGCACCTCTTCAGCGCGAACCCCGTGGACCCCGAGCGCATGGACCTCTCGTGGGAGTGGCGCTCCGAAGGCGCGCACGACGCGCGCGCGGTCGTCGACGACTGGTCGAAGCTCGACGAGTTCCTCGACAAGATGCCCGACCCCGCCGCCGATCCCGCGTGGGACGAGCTCGAACGTCGGGCCGAGGAGGCGCACCGCGACGGACGCTACCTCCTGTGGGGGTTCTGGAACCTCTTCTTCGAGCGGCCGTGGATGATCCGCGGGATGGAAAACCTGATGGTCGACTACTACATCGAGGCCGACAACATCCGCAGGCTCCACGCCGCGATGGCCGACCAGTACGCGCGCACGATCGCCGAAGCGAAGCGACGGCTCGACCCGGACGGCTTCTGGACGAGCGACGACCTGGGCCACCAGAGCGGTCCCATGATGAGCCCGCAGATCTTCCACGACCTCATCTACCCGTACTACTGCACCGTCGGCGAGGCTGTCCGTGCGGCCGGCGCGCACTTCTGGCTGCACAGCTGCGGCGACAACACGCTGCTGCTGCCCGACCTCGCCGATGCGGGGGTAGACGTCTTCCACCCGGTTCAGAAGCACACGATGGACGAGCGCGCGGTCGCCGAGGAGTTCGGCGGGCGCGTCGCCTTTCTCGCCGGCATTGACGTGCAGCACGTGCTGCAGGAGGCCGACGCCGACGGCGTGCGCGAGGAGGTGCGATTCCTGATCGACACATTCGACCGCCCGGAGGGACGCATGTGCATCGCCGCGGGAAACGGCATCGTCTCGGGCACGCCCATCGAGAACATCGAGGCGTTCCTCGACGAGGCGGTGCGCTACGGCGCGAA
>CAYWJH010000133.1:3309-6029 GCA_964458555.1 uncultured Spirochaetaceae bacterium
AACGCCGCGCGGCGCGCAGCTCGCGCGGCGAGGCGCCGTAGGCCTCGCGGATGCGGCGCGAAAGGTGGAACGGCGTCTGGAATCCGGCCTGAACCGCGACGTCTGCGAGCGGGAGCCCGGTCGCGGTGATCAGGTCGTAGGCCCGCTCGGTGCGCACGTGCCAGAGATAGGCTACGGGCGTCTCGCCCAGATGCTCGCGGAACAGCCTGCTCAGGTGCTGCGGCGAGACCCCTGCGCGCGCGGCGAGCTCGCGTCCCCCGGAGAGGCGCGCGTACTCGCCGTGGATCGCGTCGAGCGCGGTGCTGACCGCGCGCGGCGCGGGCTCGCCGGCGATGCCTCCCGGGGTCGGCTCCGGGAGCCCGACCGCGCGGAAGGACTCGAACAGCACGGCGCTGCACAGGCAGGCGAACTCCTCGCGCGCCGCCCAGCGCGCATCGGCACGGAGCGCGAGCGCCTGCGCGCTGAGCTCACCGATCGCCGGCGGCGTGTGAATCACCTGCCCGCACACGACGCCGAGCCGCTCGGCGACTTCCGGCTCGAGCGCCGGCTCAATGACCTCGCACCAGCCGTGGTGCGTCTCGCGGTCGCCCGCGAATCGGAATCGCTCGCGGTGAAACGGCGTGAGGAGGATCGATTCGCCCTCGCCCACGTCGTGGCGAACTCCGTCGATCCAGACCGAGGCCTCCCCGCTCCAGACGTAGACGAGCTGCAGGTTGTGCTGGATACGCGGACCGAGCGCTCCGCCGGGCGGGTAGCGAACCTCGTTCATGCTCAACGCGCTCTGCGGCGGCCAGATGTTCACTATGGACAAGATGCCCGGATCGGGCGCGCCGGGCAAGCGGTAGACCGCGCGGAGGCACCTTGAGTAGACTCAAGCCGGGAGGCACGGATGCGAGCGATCGTGATCAACGAGTTTGGCGGACCCGAGGTCCTGCGGGTGCAGGAGGTCGACGACCCGAAGCCGGGCGACGGCGAGGTCGTCGTGCGGCTGCACGCCGCCGGAGTCAACCCGGTCGAGACCTATCAGCGCGAGGGAAGCCAGGGGTACAACCGACCGTTGCCCTTTACCCCGGGGGCAGACGGGGCCGGCGTCGTGGAAGCCGTCGGCGACGGGGTCGACGGCCGCGCGGTAGGCGACCGCGTCTACACCGCGGGCTCGAAAACGGGCACCTACGCGGAGCTCGCGCTCTGCTCGGTCGAGCAGGTCCACCCGCTGCCTCAGTCGCTCTCGTTCGAGGAAGGCGCCTGCCTCTGGATCAACTACGGCACCGCCTACCGCGCGCTCTTCCAGCGCGGCGCCGCGCGCCCGGGCGAGCGCGTCCTGATCCACGGCGCAACGGGAGGAGTCGGCGTGGCCGCCGTCCAGTGGGCACGCTACCGTGGGCTCGAGGTCTACGCGACCTACGGCTCGGCCGAAGGCCGCGCGCTGCTCGCAGACCAGGGCGTTGAAAAACTCTTCAGCCACCGCGATGACAATCACGCCGCACAGATTCTCGAGTCGACCGGCGGCACGGGCGTCGACCTGATCGTGGAGATGCTCGCGAACGTGAACCTCGAGGCCGATCTGGACATGCTCGCCCGAAACGGCCGGGTCGTGGTCGTAGGGAGCCGCGGCACGATCGAGATCACCCCCCGAAAGCTCATGGGCCGTGAGGCCGATGTGCGGGGCCTCATGCTCGCCGGCGCGACGCAGCGGGAGCTCGCCGGGATCCACGCGACGATCGCCGCGGCAGGCAGAAGCGGCGCGCTGCGCCCGGTGATCCAAAGGACGCTCCCGCTCGACGAGGCCCCGGAGGCGCACCGCGCGGTCATAGACGATCGGTCGCACGGCAAGATCGTACTCCTGCCGTGAGCGAGCCCGACGGTCCGGGCCTGCCCTACGGCGTCACATCCTACTACGCCTCGCTCGCGCGAACCCGCGATCCCGAGCGCGATCCGATCGCCGCGCAATTCGTGCCGCGCCACGAGGAGCGCGATCACCTCCCCTACGAGACCGCCGACCCGCTCGCAGACGACGCGTACCGCGTCGCGCCACGGGTCGTGCACCACTACCGCGACCGCGTCCTCGTCCTCGCGCACGACCGCTGCGCCACGTACTGTCGGCACTGCTTCCGCAGGCACTTCACCGCTCGCGGGGGCGGCGGCATTACCGACGAGGAGATCCGCGACGCCGCAGCCTACCTCGGCGCGCATCCGGAAGTGCAGGAAGCGCTCGTCTCCGGCGGCGACCCGCTCATGCTCTCGCAGGATTGCCTGCGCCGCCTGCTCGAATCGCTGCGCGCCGCCCGGCCCGACCTGATTCTCCGCGTCGCGACGCGGATCCCGGTCGTCCAGCCGCGACGCGTGACGCCTGAGCTCGCGGGATTACTCGGGCGGCTCGCCCCGCTGTGGGCGGTGATCCAGGCGAATCACCCGCGCGAGCTAACCGGGGAATTCGCATCCGCGGTCGCGCGGCTCGTCGATGCGGGCGTCCCGGTTCTAAACCAGACCGTGCTGCTTCGCGGGGTGAACGACGACGCGGACACCCTCGAGGCGCTCCTCCGCGGCCTGCTGCGGAACCGCGTGAAGCCATACTACCTCTTTCAGGGAGACCTCGCGGCGGGGACGGCCCACTTCCGGACCACGATCGACGCGGGGCTCGATCTGATGCGCGAACTGCGTCGGCGCTTGAGCGGGATGGCCGTGCCGGTCTACGCCGTCGACCTGCCCGGCGGCGGCGG
>CAYWJH010000133.1:6129-7609 GCA_964458555.1 uncultured Spirochaetaceae bacterium
CCCGTCACCCGCTTCAGCAGCCCGAAGAACCCGCGCTTGCGCTCGGAGGAGAGGCCCCAGTTGACCGGCACGCTCTGGTAGCCTTCGTCGTATCCTTCGCCCTTCATCCGGTAGTCGAAGTAGCCCCAGCCCGCGTGGCGGTCGATCGCGGCGAGCATGTTGTTGTCCGGCTTCTCGAAGTCGAAGTGGTCGTCCTCGTTGAAGACGATGGGCTGACCGCGGTAGGTCGAAACCGCGCGGCACTCGTCGACCATCTCCCTGATCCGGTCGGGCTCGCTCACGCCGTTTCCGTGGACGAGCAGGAGGTCGCTCGCCTCCACGACGTTCGCCGGCGGGATCGCCCCGCCGCCCATGCTCGTACCCACGAGGAGCTTCCCGCCTGCGCGCGTGCGCACCCGCTCGATGAGCTCGTGGCAGCGGGCAGGCTTGATGATCTCGTGCTCGTAGCGAGGGACGTTGACCTCGTTCGCGATCTCGACGATCACGTTCGCAAAGCCGCTCGCGGCGAGCCAGTCGGTCGCCGCGTCGACCGCTGCGATAACCGCAGATTCGTCGCGCAGCCGCTCGTCCTGGCCGAAGTAGAACAGGCCCACGATGACGACCATGCCCAGCCGGTCGGCCTCCGCGAGCACCCGCTCGAGGCGCGCCATGTAGGCGGGCCGCAGGCCGCCGTGCTCGTCGAAGGCGGTGTTCTCCCACGGTTGTTCCTTGCTGTACCCCTCCGGGCTGCCGCCCTGGAGGTTGACCGTGAAGGCGAGCAGGCCGTGATCGCGGTAGACGGGCAGCGCGGCGACGAATTCGTCCGTATTGCGGTCGGGGTCCCAGTCGCCGTCTGGATAGGCCCAACGTTCGCGCGTGCGCGGGTTCAGGTCGTCGAAGATAGCCTGCACCATCCGCGAGTTCATGAGCAGTCCCTCGACCCTGCGCCCCTCGTACTCGCGCCCCGCGTAGGTCCGCGTGCCGTTGATCAGGAAGTCCTCGCCGTCGATCGTCAGCTTCGTGTTGCCCATGATACCTCCTCGCGCGATCGTACCATGGCGCCGCGCGGGGTGTCTGTGTCGACTCTTTTGCGGTATCTTCACCGTCGGTCCGCAGGCATCACCCCTACGGGCCCCGACCAGAGGAGATCAATGATAACAGCATCGAATATCACGCTGCAGTTCGGAGAGCGGGTGCTCTTCAAGGACGTGAACATCAAGTTCACTCCGGGCAACTGCTACGGCGTCATCGGGGCGAACGGCGCCGGAAAATCGACCTTCCTCAGGATCCTCTCCGGCGAGATCGACCCGGACGAGGGCGAGATCATCGTCTCTCCCGGCGAACGGGTCGCCGTCCTCAGGCAGGACCAGTTCCAGTTCGAGGAGCTGAGCGTCGTGAACACGATCATCCTCGGCCACGAGCAGCTCTACCGGACGATGGTCGAGAAGGACGAGATCTACGCGAAGAGCGATTTCAGCGAGGCCGACGGGATGCGCGCGGC
>CAYWJH010000134.1:0-7586 GCA_964458555.1 uncultured Spirochaetaceae bacterium
CTTTGGGTACCCGCCGGCGTGGCGAAATTGGTAGACGCGCCAGACTCAAAATCTGGTGGTGGCAACACCGTCTCGGTTCAAGTCCGAGCGCCGGTAACCACCGACGCCCGTGGCGTCGGTACAGAGAATCGGCACAGCCGATTCTCCATCCGGAGCTGGGCTGTGCCCAGCTCTTTATATCTCGAAGCAATCGCGCAAAGCGCGATTCTCCCGCGGGGGTGGCGAGGTTAACGCTCGTCGCCCGGAGCACCTGCGCCCGCGGCGATGAGCAGCTCGATCACCTGCCGGTTCCGTGAGCCGGTCCCGTAACGCAGGGTACGCTCGAGCGGCGTGTTACCGTGAAAGTCGCGCGCGGCGATGTCCGCGCCGGCCTCGAGCAGGAGCACGACGCTCTCCGCATACGGCAGCGCCTCGTGCAGCGGTGTACGGCCGAAAACGTCGGCGGCGTTCACATCCGCACCTGCCCGAATCAAAAACGCGACCATGGAAGGCGAAGCGACCGCACGGTGGAGCGGCGTACGCCCGAACTGGTCGGGCGCCGAGACGATCGCACCGTTGTTCACCAGGCCGCGGGCGATGTCGAGCAGACCGTTGTGGGCGGCCCAGTGGAGCGGGGTCTCTTCGGCATCGATGTCCGGGATGGGTTGGGCCGATGCGAGCGTCCCGGCAACGACGAGCGTGAGTGCGACCAGGAGGTATGCGATCGGTCGGGCCGGTACCGAGCCGGGATCGGACTTCACGCCTACAGTATCGGCCGGGCGCCCTGCCGCCGTAAGTCTGCTTTCGGACTCCAGGGGGTTTTCGGCCGGCTCCCGGGCGGGCAATACTACGCGCATGGACGAGCTACGATCCCACGTCGAAGAGGTGCTCGCGTACATCCGCGGTGCGTGGCAGTCGACCGTGCGCCGAGTCGGACACGACGCTCACCCGAGGCTCTACCTCCCCCACGAGTTCACCGTTCCCTGCGAGTCGGACCGATTCCAGGAGCTCTATTACTGGGACACGTACTTCGCACACCTGGGACTGCTGCGGCACGACCGGATCGACCTCGCGCAGGCGAACGTCGCGAACATGTTCTCCATGATCGATAGGTTCGGGTTCGTGCTGAACAGCAACGCCGTCTACCACCTCAACCGCTCGCAGCCGCCCTACCTCTCCATGATGGTGCGCGACATCTGGGAACGCATCCAGGATCGCGGATGGCTCGCCGCATCCTGGGAGCCGTTGCGCGCCGAATACGACTTTTGGATGACGAAGCGGGCAACGGAGATCGGTCTGAACCGCCATCTTCACGACGCCACGGCGCACGACCTGGTCGAATTCTACGAAGGCACCCTCATGAAGCGGCTGGGAATGCCAAAGACCGACGAACCGACCATGAGGCAGGTTGCCTACCACTACGTTGCCGAGGCGGAAAGCGGTCACGATTTCACCCCGCGGTTTCGAAGACGCTGCGCCGATCACGTGCCGATCGACCTGAACAGCAACCTCTTCCAGTACGAGCGGAATTTCGCCGAATTCGCAACGATCCTCGGACGGGGCGACGCGGAGGTCTGGCTCGAGCGTGCGGCAGACCGCCTGGCGCGGCTGCGCCGCTACTGTTGGGATCCGGCGCTCGGCTGCTTCAACGACTACGACATCGCCGCGGACGAGACGACCGGCATCGCGCACGCCGCCTCGTTCTGGCCGCTCGCGTACGGCATCGCCACCGATTCCGAAGCATCGGCGACGATCCGGCTGCTCTCGCGTCTCGAGCTCGACCACGGCGTGAGCACCTGCGCAGAGACGCCGAACGCCCGGCAGTACCAGTGGGGCTATCCGAACGCCTGGCCGCCGGTGCAGATCATGGTCTGCCGCGCCCTGGGGCGCTACGGGCGCACCGACGACGCGTCCCGGATCGCGCGGACCTATCTCGAGACGGTCGTCGCTCAGTTCGCGGCGACCGGTGCCCTCTGGGAGAAGTACGACGCGCTCACCGGGTCACCCGGCTCGGCCGAGTACGAGCCTGCGCGGATGCTCGGCTGGACCGCAGGAGCGTTCGTCGCCATGGCGGCCTTCGTCTATCCCGGCGATTCGGTAGTGTAGCCGAGCGCCTTCGACCGGTTCAGGCCGGCTCCGGCTCGTCGGGGAAGCGGCTTCGCACCTCGCGGAACCGTTCCTCGAGGCGGAAGAAGATATCGGCGACGACCGGATCGAACTGCTTCCCGCGCAACCTGCCGATCTCGTGAACCGCCTGGTCGTGGCTCCACGCGTCCTTGTACGGCCGCCGGGAGGTGAGCGCGTCGTAGACGTCGGCGATCGCGCCGATGCGCGCGCTCAGCGGGATGCCCTCGCGGCTGAGCCCGTGCGGGTAGCCCTCTCCGTTGTACCACTCGTGGTGGTGCAACGCGATCCGCGAGCCCAGCGTGAGGAAGCTCTGCTCGCCGAGCTCGTGGTCGGCCTGGTTCAGGATCGTATAGCCCCACGTCGTGTGCTTCTGCATCACCGTCCACTCTTCGCCTTCGAGCGGACCGCGCTTCAGCAGAATCTGGTCGGGCACGCCGACCTTGCCAATATCGTGGAGCATGCCTGAGAGGTAGATGTCGTCCGCGTACTCGTTCGCGATGTGGAACGAGTACGGCTGCTCACCGTTGAGCTCGATCGCGACGAGCTTCATGTACTCGCAGATGCGCTGCAGGTGGCCACCGGTCTCCTTGTCGCGGTACTCGGCGAGCTTCGCGAGGCTCTTCATCGCCGTCGCCTGCGTCTTCTGGAGCATACCCGTCGCCGCCGAGAGCTGCTCGTTCAGCCGCGTCTGGCCGTCGAGCGCCTCCTGGAGTCGGTCGTTCATCTGGACGAAGTCGGAGACGTCGACGAGCACGCCCAGGATGTCCTTGCCCATGAGGAGCGCGAAGTCGAAGACGCTGCGCACGTGGTCGGTGCCGGTGCGGATCGTCGTCGTCAGCGGGACGAAGTCGGTGGACGAGGTGAGCCTCAGGAGGTCTTCGGCGGAATCATTGCGGCGAATGAAGACCTCGGTACGCGAGTTCAGCTCCTCCAGATCGGCGTACCCGAACTGCTCGAGGAAGCGGTCGTTGACGTAGGTAAACTCGCCGGTGGACGAGAGGACGTAGACGGGAAGCTGGACGAGGTCCATCAGCTTTCCGATCACCCGGGGCGTGAGGTCGCTCGCACCGCCGGTCGCGAGCCGGCCGGCGCCGAGAGAGGCGATGTCGACCGCGTCGCGGGTCTTCGACGCGAGCACGCGCAGTTCGGATTCGTGCTTGCGGGCGAAACTCTTGGGCGAGGCGGCCTTGACGAGGATCGCGCCGGCGACGTCGCCGCTTCGATCGGAGAATGGGGCGTAGACGGTCACCGGCGCGGACGCGGATTCGGGGAAGAGGTGCTGCGGGATGGGGCTCTTTCCGTTGAGGATCGCGATGTCGCGCGGCATGAGCGAGAATTGCGCCCCGGCGATCCGGGCAACCTCGCCGTCGGCGGCCCCGAGCGGAATCTGGTCGCGGCACACCACGCGTGCCGCGCGAACCCCCGGTAACCGCTCGATCCAGCCGGTCACCGCGTCGAGACGCTTCGTGATCTCGGTCTGACCATCGATGTTCTGAAAGAGCTCGGCTATGTCGTCGATCTGCGCCATCGTTGTCTACCCCACCACTCCCTCTATCGGCTCCCCGGCCCGCCGGGCTTACCCTTTCGGGTGCGAGAGGCGGGCTCACCAGGTATAATCGGCGCATGAGCGAAGGACACTCCGAGAAGACTCGTCATTTCGAACCGGGTGAGACCGTATTCGCCGAAGGGAGCCGGGGCAGCGAGATGTACATCCTCGTCTCCGGGGAGGTGGAGATCAAGAAGCGGGTGGGCGGCGGACAACGCCTGCTGAAGGTCTGCAACCGGCGCAACGACTTCTTCGGCGAGATGTCGCTCGTCGACGATTCGCCTCGCTCAGCGACCGGATTCGCCGATCGAACACCGAGATCTCGGAGCTGATCGACACCGCCCCGCGCGACCGGTTCATCTTCGGTATGGTCGACTACGCGGTGAACCACGGCGAGAAGCTCTACAACAAGGGCTACAAGATCGCCATCGACGCGATGAAGACCTGGGTGAACGAGCAGATCGGAATGCCGGAGAAGGAGATCGACGCCTACCTCTACCGCCTGATCAGGACGAACGACACGCCCTTCGCGTCCACGGCGAAGAAGACGCAGGACCACATCGTCCTGACCGAAGACTTCGTCGCGCGCCACAACCGCCGGGAGCGATCAGAGTCGTAGCGGCACCCTCGGTCGTCCGCGCCGCGCACCATCACCCGCCGCCGTCGGGCGGCTGCGCGAGAAAGCGGGTCGACGGAGCGGTACGGTTCACGACGTCGGCGAGCGGGTGACGCCCGGAGGCGATCAGCGCGGGGATACCCGCCTCGGTGAGCCTGCGGGCGGCGAGTACCTTCGAGCTCATCCCGCCGAGCCCGAGCGAGTTGCCCTCGCGGCTCGCCATCGCCTCGATCTCCGGTGTGACTCGCTCGACCTCCTCGATGAGCGAGACGGTCTCGTCCTTCTTCGGGTCGGCGGCGTAGAGCCCGTCGACGTCGGTCAGCAACACCGCGAGGTCGACGCCCACGTTGACGCCGACGAGCGCGGCGAGGATGTCGTTGTCGGAGAAGCCGCGCTGGTAGTCGAACTCCTCCTTGTTGACCATGTCGTTCTCGTTGACCACCGGAACCACGCCCTTCGCGAGGTAGGAGTTGACGATAGAGGTGATCGTGTCGCGCTCGCCGGAGCTCGCGAAGTTGTGGTGCGTCAGCAGGATCTGCGCGACCGGCACGGTCCACTCGCGGAAGAGGTCCTTGTAGTAGGTCATCAGTCGCACCTGGCCGATCCCGGAGAGCTGCTGCAGCTCGAGCACGTCACTCGGCCGGACGGTTATGCCCTGCAGCTCCATGCCGGCCGCGACCGCCCCGGAGCTCACGATGAGGAAGCTGTGCCCCTCCTGCACGAGCGCGGCGATTTCCCAGACCTTCTGCGCGAGCCAGGGAAAGCGGACGCGTGGGCCGTCGCTGATGAGCGCGCTGCCTATCTTGACCAGGATTCTCATGAGAGCCCCCTTGTGCGAGTCTGTTCACGAGAGCTCGCGGTGCGTAAAGCTTCGCCGGCCTTCGGCGTAGTCGGCGACGATGTGGCCGCGGCCGGCGACCCGGTACTGCGTGGTCGTGAGTCCCTCGAGGCCGACCGGGCCGCGCGCGTGCACCTTACCGGTGGAAATGCCCACCTCCGCGCCGAGCCCGTAGCGGAACCCGTCGGCGAAGCGCGTGGAGGCGTTCCAGAGCACCGAGCTCGAATCGACCTCGCGCAGGAAGCGGTTCGCCGCGGTCTCGCTCGCCGTCACGATCGCGTCGGTGTGGTGCGAGCCGTAGGTATTGACATGGCCGATGGCCTCGTCGAGCGAGTCGATCACGCGCACCGACAGGACGAGGTCGTTGTACTCGGTGCGCCAGTCCTCTTCGTCTGCCGGCTTCGCGTCGATCACTTCGCGCGTACGCTCGCACCCGCGCAGCTCCACCTCCGGCATCGCGGCCGCGATCGCGGGCAGCATCGTCGTCGCCGATTCGTGCACGAGCAGCGTCTCGATCGCGTTGCAGACCGCCGGGTACTGCGTCTTCGCGTCCTTCGCGAGCGCGACGACCATCGCCTGCCCGGCGTCCTCGTGGACGTAGAGGTGGCAGATACCATCGGCATGGCCGAGGACGGGGATCCGCGTATGCTGCTGGATGAACCTGACGAGCTCGTTCGAGCCGCGCGGGATCATGAGGTCGATCTCGCTGTCGAGCTCGAGCACCGTCTGAATCGCCTCGCGCGTCTCCACGAGCGCGAGCGCGCCGGCGAGCGCCGGGTCGACCGATTCGATCGCCCGCACGAAGAGCGCGTGCAGCGCGCGGTTCGACTCCTTCGCCTCGCTGCCGCCCTTGAGGATGACCGCGTTACCGCTCTTGATCGCGAGCGAGGCGATCTGCACGAGCGCGTCCGGCCGCGACTCGAAGATCACCCCCACCACCCCGATGGGCACGCGCACCCGCGTGAGCACGAGCCCCTCGTCGAGCTCGCGCACGAGCTCCTCGCGCCCGATCGGATCGGCGAGCGAGACGACGCTTCTCAGGCTGTCGGCCATCGTGGCGAGCTTGCGCTCGGAGAGCACGAGCCGCTTGTACAGCGGCTTCGCGAGCCCGCCTGTCTCCGCGGCCCGCGCGTCGCGCGCGTTCGCTTCGAGGATCGCCGCCTGCTCGCCCGAGAGGAGCTCGGCCATCGCGAGGAGAATGCGGTCTCGCGTCTCGGCGGAGGTGACGGCGAGCCGATAGGCCGCCTGCCGCGCCGACGCCACCTGCTCGCGCACGCTCGTGTGTTCGCCTGCGCTCATGCTCCGAGCTCCCTGCTGCGCGCGACCGTCGCGTCGACCGTCCGCCTGATGACGTCCGCGTAGTCGGAGGCCTCGAGCACGCCGCGACCGGCGACCGTCGTCCCGCCCTTGGAGCTCACCATGTCGACGAGCCCCTGCGGCGAGAGCCCCTTTTCGTAAAGCAGCCGCGCCGTGCCGGCGAAGGTCTGGAGGACGAGCCGGTAGGCAACGTCACGGTCGAGCCCGTGCGCCGCGCCCGCGTCGGTGAACGCCTCGATCAGCCGCGCGATGAAGGCCGGCCCGGAACCGGAGACGCCGGTGACCGCGTCGAGGAGCTCCTCGTCCATGGGAAGCGCGACGCCGGCGCTCTCGAGCAGGCGGCCCACGAGCGCGACGTCGGCCGCGGTGGCGCGCGTCCCGCCGGCGTATCCGGCGGCCATCTCGCCAACGAGCCCCGGCGTGTTCGGCATGACCCGCACGACGCGCGCCTGCGTCAGCGCCGCTTCGAGCGTCGCGATCCGCACGCCTGCGGCGATGGAGACGACGAGCGCGGGCGTGTGCGCCAGCTCGGGAAGGACCTCGTCGAGCACCTGTGGCTTCACCGAGAGGAAGGTGAGCTCCGCAGTGTCGACGACCGACCGGTTGTCCGGCACGGTCGTCGCCCGCTCGAGGCCCGCGGCGAACCGCTCGAGCTGCTCGCCGCTGACGTCGGAGGCGACGAACTCGGTGTTCGGCTGCGCGGACTGAATCGCCCCGGCGAGCGCGCCGGCCATGTTGCCGGCCCCGATAAATCCTACACGCATGCTGGGATTCTCGCGAGGTGCGGGCGCCCGTGTCAACCGGCGACGGTCCACGGGTGACGGGGGTGTTTTTTCCCATCGGCGCCGCGAGCGTCATGCGGTGATAGGACAGAAGCATGGATGCACTCTCGAGGCTGCGGAGGCTGTTTCGGGTCGGGGTCGTCGCCGCTGCGCGAACGACCGGAAGACATCGGCCCGCTGGCGGCGCACTTCATCCGTCGCTACCGCGAGCGGACGGGCAGCGACGTGTCCGGTATCAGCGCGCAGGCCGTGCAGCGGCTGCAGGGATATCGGTTCCCGGGGAACGTTCGCGAGCTCGAGAAGGACGCGATCGTCGCAACGCTCCATCGACACGAGGGTCACCGCACGAAGGCAGCCGCCGCGCCGGGCGAGGCCGGCCAG
>CAYWJH010000135.1:0-7457 GCA_964458555.1 uncultured Spirochaetaceae bacterium
GCCTCCCGGGAGAAGCCCATCGGCCTCGAGCACGCGTGTGACCGCGTTCACGACCCGCTCGGGACGGAACGGCTTGACGACGAAGTCGCGCGCGCCCAGTTGAATCGCCCGGACGATCATCTGCTGCTCGCCGAGCGCGCTGCACATGATGACCCGCGCTCGGCCGTCGAGCTCGCGGAGCTTGCGAAGCGCGGTGATGCCGTCCATTTCGGGCATCGCGATGTCGAGGAGCACGACGTCGGGCAGAGACCCGACGTAGGCCGAAAGTGCGTCTCGTCCGTTGTCCGCCTGCGCAGCCACCTTCATGCCGGCATCGCGCAGGATGTCCGACAGCAGCGTCCGCATGAACGGCAGATCGTCGACGATCAGCACCCGCGGCGTCATGACCCCTGGTTCCAGCTATAGCGCAGGTATTCCTCGATGAACGGATCGAGATCGCCGTCCATGACTGCCTGGATATTACCCGTCTCGTGGCGCGTGCGCAGGTCCTTGACCATCGTGTACGGCTGGAAGACGTACGACCGGATCTGGTTACCCCAGGAGATATCCTTCTTCTCCGCCGCGTTCGCTGCCTGCTCGGCGTCCTGCTGCTCGCGGTAGTAGTCGTAGAGCCGGCTCTTGAGCACCTTCATCGCGGTCTCACGATTCTTGTGCTGGCTCCGCTCGTTCTGACACTGGACGACGATTCCCGTCTCGAGGTGCGTGATCCGCACGGCGCTGTCGGTCTTGTTGACGTGCTGTCCGCCGGCGCCGCTCGCGCGATAGGTGTCCACGCGGATGTCGTCGGGCTTCACGTCCACGTCAATGTCGTCCTCGATCACCGGGCTCACGTAGACCGATGCAAAGGAGGTGTGGCGGCGGCCGCTCGAATCGAAGGGGCTCATGCGCACGAGGCGATGGATGCCGGTCTCGCCCTTGAGGTAGCCGAACGCGTGATCGCCGTCTACCTGCATCGTTACGCTCTTGATCCCGCCTTCGGCCTCCTGAATGTCGAGAACGCTCGTCTTGTACCCGTTGTTCTCGGTCCAGCGCGAGTACATCCGGTAGAGCATGCTCACCCAGTCGCACGCCTCCGTTCCTCCGGCGCCGGAGTGGATCGTCAGGAACGCGTTCGCCGTGTCGTGCTCGTCTGAGAGCATCTCCTTGATCTGGAGCCGATCGAAGACCCGTCGCTGCTTCTGAAGCGAGGCGCGGATCTCGTCCTCGAGACCGGCATCGCCCTCTTCGACGGCGAGCTCGTAGAGCTCGCCCAGGTCTTCGGCCTGCTGGAAGAGGTCCTGCCACGGCTCGAGACGTTCACGCTTGCGCTTGAGCTCGGTCATGACGCGCTCGGCATCCTCGCGGTCGTTCCAGAGGTTGGGATCGGCGGAGCGCTGTTCGAGCTCGGCTATCTCTGCGCGGAGCTTATCCGAGTCAAAGATGCCTCCATGTTTCCTGGATCTGCTCCTGGAGATCCTGAATTGGGTTCGCGAGTTCTTGTAGCATAATGCCCCCAGTTGGTAGTAGGGACAGTATAGCAAGAGCCGGGGGCCGATTTCCACACCGGGCCGACCGGTGGTCGCCTCGCGCCAGCGCTGCCGACGATTCTCCCGCTGACGCTGTTGCGATCGGCTCCTCCTGCCGACTATTATAGGTGTATGCCGGGTCGACGCGGACCGAGATCCACCCTCTCCCTCGTTCTTTGCGCGACGTTCGTCTTCATCCCCGCTCTCTCCTGGTCGCAGGCCGATGCGCGCAGCGAACCGGTATTCGCGCCGTTCGCCTCGCGCGTGCGCCTCGCGATCGCCGATCCTCGCGTTCGCATCACGTGGACCGACGCGGAGGGCATCGTTACCGACTACCGCATCTACCGCTCGACCGAACCAATCACGACCGAGACGCTCGGCGAGGCCGAGCTCGCCGGCACCGCCGACCCGGGCGACGAAGGGTTCATCGACGTGCCCCCCGCTCCCGGCGAGTACTACTACGCGGTAGTCGCTGAGAATCCAGCGGGCGACCCGTACCCGGTGATCATCCCCGGGCGAAACGCCAGCTACCGCGCGGTGGAGATCGAGAACCTGGCGACCGAGGCCGAGCGCGCCGCGCGCGTGAGCGATCTGGACGCGGCGGTCGTACGCGCCGAAGGCCGGTCGGCGATCGAGGTCACCGCCATCGCGACGCGCGAGGGCCGAACGATCGCCGTCTACCGCTCGACCGAGCCCATCGCCGCGGAGGCCGACCTCGCCGAGGCCGCGCTCGTGCGCGAGGTTCCATCGGAGTCGCCGCGCCTCGTCGACCTTCCGGTCCCCGGCGTCGGCTACTACTACGCCGCGGTCGACGCGGGGCTACTCCTCGCCGGCGGGCTCGAGATCACCCCCGGTGAGAACGCGACGCTCGAGCCGAGCGCGATACCGCTGTCCACCACGCCCGCCGAAGAGCGGGGGCCGACGGGCGTGCCCCCGGAGGCCGACCTCCAGGTCGTCTTCGAGCCGGAAGCCACCCCCGGCCGTGGGGTGCCGCTTCCCTTCCTGCGGCTCCAGAGCCGGCTCGCGACGGGCCGCCGCCTCGGTGACCCCCGGATTCTCATCCCGGAGCGGTCGCAGCTGCGCCCTGAGTCAGAGACGGCCGTAGCGTCGCTACTCGCGCGGCTCGGACCCGACCGATCGACCGCACCGGGCCCGACCATCCTGCCGGACGACCGCCTCCCGGATCCCGAGGGCGCCGAGTACACGCTGCGCACGATCCTCGACGGCCCGTTCCGCAGAATGGCGTGGGAATCCGCGCTCGAGCAGATCAGGAACTACCTCACGCTCCCGCTCACGCCGGAGCTCGAGGCGCGGGCCCACTTCTACCGCGCGCAGATCTACTCCTTCCTCGGCGACGAGCGCCGCGCCGTCCTCGAGTTCCTCCTCGCCCGCGACGCATACTACGTCGAGGTCGAGAGGTGGCTCGGCCGCATCCTCGGCGACGGCGGAGCATGACCCCCACCACGCACGAGTTCCTCCACGCCGACGCGCGCGACTTGCGCGGAATCCCGGACCGCTCGATCGACCTCGTCGTCACCTCGCCCCCCTACCCCATGATCGCGATGTGGGACGAGCAGTTCTCGCAGATGTCCGCGGGCGCCGCCGAGGCGCTCGAGCGCGAAGACGGTCAGGAGGCTTTCGAGGCGATGCACGCGGCTCTCGATCGCGCATGGGGCGAGTGCGCCCGCGTGCTGCGCGACGGAGGCATCGCGTGCATCAACGTCGGCGACGCGGTCCGTACCATCGCGGGGAGATTCCGGCTCTTCGCCAACCACGCCCGCATCCTCGCCGCGATCGCCGAGCGCGGGCTCGGCCCGCTGCCTTTGGTCATCTGGCGGAAGGCCACCAACGCGCCGAACAAGTTCATGGGCTCGGGGATGCTTCCCGGCGGTGCCTACGTGACGCTCGAGCACGAGTACGTGCTCATCGCGCGCAAGGGGGGGCCGCGTCGTCCACCGGACGAGGCGGAACGCGCGCGGCGACGGCGCAGCGCGATCTTCTGGGAAGAGCGCAATACCTGGTTCAGCGATCTCTGGTCCATCATCGGGACCCGACAGCGCATGCTGCCCGGGCTCGCGCGCGAGCGCAGCGGCGCCTTCCCGCTCGAGCTGCCGCTCCGACTCGTCGCGATGTACTCGTGGCAGGGCGACACGGTGCTCGACCCCTTCGGCGGAACCGGTACGACCGCGCTCGCGGCGATGGCCCTCGCGCGCAACTCCCTCGTCGCGGAGCTCAGCGACGAGCTCGTCGAGCTGGCCGGCAAACGCGCCCTCGACCCCGACGCGCTCGAGGTTCTCGCCCGGATCCCATCGCGGCGGCTCGCGGAGCACGACGCCTATCTCGCCACGCGCGACGAGCCGCCCGCGCACCGGAACGAGTACCTGAACGTCCCGGTGGTCACGAGCCAGGAGACCGAGCTCCGGCTCCCGGTCGTCGACGCCGTCGAAGAGCGCGACGGGAAGGTGATCGCGGGCTACCGGGACGGCCCGCGTCGGGAACCGCGGCAGCTCGACCTAACTCCGTTCGATTCCGATTGAGAGCGTCGTGGAGTACGAAGCGCCCGGATCCAGGTCGATCGCGAACCGCGGCACGACGCTGGTGCTCTGGTAGCGTGTTTCCAGGCCCTCGGGGCAATTGCTGACCGTCTCGACCGGGGCGATCCACACCTCACCCTCGCTCGAAAGCGAGAGCGAGAGCGTCGTGCCGTTCACCAGATCCTCGAGCCGAAGGGTTCCTGCGGCCGGGATGCACTGCGTCTGCGGGCCGATCTCCCGAGGCTTCGCCTTTCCGGCGGAGACGAACAGCCTGAGGCTGTCGGCGTCCTGGGAGAGGAAGGCGAAATTGAGCTCGGGGGCGAAGATGGTCTTCAGCCGCTCGGCGGAGGCGTTTTCGATCGTGTAGTCGACTTCGAGCGCTGCGCGCTCGAACCGGAATCGCTTGGTCATCTCGACGACGTGATCCGCATCGTGCGCGCGAACGGTGGCGCTCGCCGAGAGCGCGACGACGTGGGTGTCTCGCTTGCCGTCGGCGCGCTCGTACATCGCGTCGACGAAGGTTCCGCGCTCGGGGGCCGCTGCGCGGTAGAAGTCGTCCACCGTCGCCTCGGCGTCAAAGAAGTGGTCGACGAACGATTTGCGCGGATGGCGGTCGTAGCCGAGCGCCTCCACGTCCGGGGTGTGGTAGCTCTCGCGGCGCCGGGCGAGCGTATCGAGGTAGTTCCACGAAATGGGCAGGTAATCGAGCTCGAAGAGCACCCCACCCTCGGTGTGGACGTAGGCGTTGAGGTCCTGGCCCTGGTAGAGGTACTCGTCGACGCCGTCCATGTCGAAGTCGACCGTGACGACGGACGGGATGAAGATCCCGCGCTCGCGCGTCTTCTTCTCGGCCTCGATCAGCGACCGGTAGACATTCTTGCGGAGACGGTTGCTGTAGATACCGCCGTGGTTGCCGTGCCAGTACGCGGCGTGGCACTGCCCTCTCCAGAGCTCCTCGCGCGCCGCCTGCTTGCGGTACTTGTCGCCCCGGATCTGGTTTACGAGAACGTGGGTGTACTGCATCTTCGCGTACATCAGGTTGCTCTCCGCGTAACGCGTGAGAAACTGACGAAAGTAGCCGCCGAAGATGTACCCGTTGCGACCGTTGGCAAACCGCCGCTTGAGGCTCTCGTACGCCTCCTGCCGCTCGGGCGTCAGCGACCAGTACATCATCTCCTCGTACGATGCCGACGGAAAATAGCCGCGCGTGCGCGGCCGCTGCTCCTTGAGATAGACCGCCGGCAGCACCACATCGATCCACTCCCGGTTCTCCTCGAGCAGCTCCACGAAGTGCTCGAGCCAGAGGTTGCGGGGCGTGGGACCGTTGTCCACGCGCGTGGCCTCCTCGTAGCGCTCGCCCTCGTCCATGAGCACGAACACCTGACCGGGATCGTCGGAGGCGCGCGCCTTCATGAAGGCGATCGCGTCCTCCGGCAGCCCCTGGCGCGCGACGAGTTGCAGATCGTGGCAGACGGGAAAGACGATCACGGTCTTGCCCTGATCTTCGGTGATGCACGGGCGCAGAAGGTCGTCACCGCTGAGACCGGCCGCGATAAAGTGGTAGTCGTCGAGGAAGACGTACTCCATGCCGCTCGACTTGAGGGTGCTCGCGAGGCTGGGCTCCCACACGTGCTCGGTGATCCACGTCCCGCGGGGTCGCCGGCCGAATCGCTTGCGCAGGTAGGTCGTCAGACTCTCGATCTGGCCCAGACGATCCGGTCGCGGAATGAGCGACAGGACCGGATCGTAGAAACCACCGCCGAGCAGCTCGGTCTGCTTGCGCGCGACCATCTCCGAGAGGACATCGGTATACTCCGAATGGTGCTTCTCGAGCCACTGGAGCAGCTGGCCGGAGTAGTGCAGGGTGACGGGAACCTGAGGCGCGTTATAGAGTGCCCTCAGGAATGGCTTGTACGAGCGCTGGTAGACGTATTCGATCTCTTCATCCGTGGCGCCCACCGGCTGACTGTTGGTGGAGCCGAAGATGAGTCTCACATTCCTCATTGCCATCCCGTCTGGTCGCGTGCCGGATACGGGGAGCCGTAGGCGGTGCGTCTCCAGCGGCCGGCGGGGCCGACCGTGGGGGAGATTCTACTTCCGCCGCCAGCGCTTGTAAATCCCCTGCGGCGGACCCGGGCAGGACACGCGTTCACCCGACGAGATTCTGCAGAAAGGCCTGGTCGAACGCGAGAAACGCGAGCGCCACGAGCCCGGTGGAGATGAACGCGATGGGTACGCCGCGAAAGACGCGCGGGACCCGTTCGATCTCGAGCCGTTCGCGGATCGAGCTCACGACGAACCCGACGAGCAGAAACCCCACGCCGGCAGCCACGCCGGCGGTGAGGCTCTCGAGGGCCGTGTAGTCGCTGCGGGACACGATCAGCGCGATCCCGAGCACGACGCAGTTCGTCGAGATCATCGGCAGATACCTGCCGACCGCGTGATGGAGCGCCGGCGAGAGACGCTCGATCGCCAGCTCCAGATAGTAGCCGATCGCGGCGATCGCGAGCACGAAGACGAAGGTCCGCAGGAATTCGATGCCCAGCGGCTCGAGGACGAGCGTGAAAAGCGTCCAGGTCACCAGAGAGCCCAGCCCCATGACGAAGGTCGCCGCGAGGCCGAGGCCCACGGTGGCCCCGCTGCGGCGGGACGCTCCGAGCACGGGGCAGAACCCGAGGAAGTACGTCAGCACGAGGTTGTTGACCAGCACGAAGGTGACGATGATGCCTACGTAGCTCACGACTCGCGCCCCCCTCGTCCGATCGACCGTCCCTCCTGCCGCCGCGCCGGCCACGTGAACAGGGCGAGCAGGTAGCCGGCGACGAGCAACGCGCCGGTCGCCGTGCCTACGACCGAGACCGGCTGGTCCGCCAGACCGGGCACCCGGATCACACCGCCGAAGCCGCCCACGGGAACGAGCGTCAGCGTTCCGGCGCCGAGGAGCTCACGGATCGCGGCGATGAGCGAGAGGCTCAGGAGAAAGCCGATACCGGCCCCGAGCGCGTCGAGAACCGCTCGGCCGGGAGTCGTTCGGCTCGCCCACGCGTCGACGCGTCCCATGATGAGGCAGTTGACGACGATGAGCGGCACGAAGATCCCAAGCCGATCGCTGAGCCAGGGTGCGTAGTGTCCCATGAGGAGCTCGACGACCGTGACGTAGACCGCGATCACGGCGATGAAGGCGGGAATACGCCCTCGACGCGGGACGAGGGTACGAGCGATCGAGACGGTGAGCCCGGAGGCTACGAGCACGAAGATGACCGCCAATCCCAGGCCGATCGCGTTCACCAGATGCGTCGTGATCGCGAGCGACGGGCAGAGACCGAGAAGCGAGACGAAGATGGGGTTCTCCCGAAGCACCCCGCGCGTGAAATCCCGAGTCATCGCTGCGCCTCCCCTCCGCGATCCGTCGCGGCGG
>CAYWJH010000136.1:0-7406 GCA_964458555.1 uncultured Spirochaetaceae bacterium
CGAGCTCGAGCTCGAGCGCGGCGAATCCTACGCGCTCGTGGTGACCGCATCGGGATCCGGGGTGCGCGGCTTCACCGTCCGGGCAGCGGTCGCTTCCGAGTAGCTTTGTTCTCTCGTGCGTCATCTCACGCTTCTCTTGCTGCCGGGTTCCGGATGACGCGTGCTCCGGATGACGCGTGCTCCGGCATATGGTAAGCTCCTCGAACTCACCACGAGCGATTCTGGAGGACCGCAATGCGGATGTCACAGCTGTTTGGTCAGACACTGCGCGAAGCCCCTGCCGACGTCGACGTCGCGAGTCACCGGCTGCTGCTGCGATCGGGCTGTATTCGGCAGCTTGGCGCCGGCATCTTCAGCTACATGCCGCTCGGTTGGCGCGCGGTCTCCAAGATCAGCACCATTATCCGGGAGGAGATGAACCGCATCGGAGGGCAGGAGCTCCTGATGCCGGTCGTGAACACCGCCGACATCTGGAAAGATTCGGGCCGATGGGACGTGATCGGCCCCGAGCTCACGCGGTTCACCGATCGGCAGGATCGCGACATGGTGCTCGCGATGACGCACGAGGAGGCGGTGAGCGACCTCGTGCGTCAGGAAATCCGCAGCTACCGCCAGCTTCCGCGGCTCGTCTACCATCTGCAGACGAAGTGGCGCGACGACCCGCGCCCCCGCGCCGGGCTGATCCGCGTGCGCGAGTTCATCATGAAGGACAGCTACAGCCTCGACCGCGACGAGGCCGGGCTCGACGCGCAGTACGACCGTCACTACGAGGCGTACCACCGGATCTTCGCGCGCTGCGGGCTCGACGTGCTCGCGGTGAAGTCCGACGTGGGTATGATGGGCGGCAAGGTCGCGCACGAGTTCATGTACCTCACGGGAATCGGCGAGGATACGATCATGGTCTGCCCGTCCTGCGGGTTCCGGGCGAACCGGCAGGTCGCCGCCTTCGGTCGTGAAGAATCGCCGAAGGAGGAGGCGCTGCCGACCGAGGAGGTCGCAACGCCGGATGCGAGCACGATCGAGGAGCTCGCGACGTACCTCGGCGTTTCGCCGTCGAAGACCGCGAAGGCGGTGTTCATGGTCGCGGAGATCAACGACGAGGAGAGTAAGCTCGTCTTCGCGATGATCCGTGGCGACCTCGAGGTCAACGAGACCAAGCTCGCGAACGCCGCCGGGGCGCGCGCGTTGCGTCCCGCCCGCCCCGAAGAGATCGTCGCGACGGGCGCGGTTCCCGGCTACGCTTCCCCCGTGGGCCTCACGGGCGTCGATATCATCGCCGACCCGAGCATCGAATCGACGCCAAACCTCGTCGCCGGATCGAACCGCGAGGGCTACCACGTCCGCAACGTCAACTACGGCCGCGACTTCACCGCTGCCGTCGTCACCGACATCGCCGCGGCGGAGGCCGGTCACCCCTGCCCCGAGTGCGGTAAGCCGCTCGAGGCGCATCGAGGCGTCGAGCTCGGCAACATCTTCAAGCTGGGTACGCGCTACAGCGAGACGATGGGGTGCTACTTCCTCGATGAAGAAGGCAAGCGCAAGCCGGTCATCATGGGCAGCTACGGCATCGGCGTTGGGAGGTTGCTCGCGAGCATCGCCGAAGAGCACAACGACGAGGCCGGCATGATCTGGCCGGTGAGCGTCGCGCCGTTCAGCGTGCACATCGTGGCGCTCAAGGGAGGGGAGGCCGAGGCAGACGCGCTCTACGACGAGCTCGTCGCCGCCGGAGCGGACGTTCTCTACGACGATCGCGGCGAGCGTCCCGGGGTCATGTTCAACGACGCCGATCTGCTCGGCTTCCCGGTGCGGCTGACGGTCAGCAAGCGCAGCCTCGAGCAGAACGGCGTGGAGACCAAGCTCCGGCACGAGGATGATCGTGGTCTCGTCCCGCGCGCCGAGGTCGTCTCCTGGGTCCAGGCCAAGCTCGCCGAGCTACGCGCTCCGCTCGAGGAGCGCGCCTCGCTCGCCCCCGCGGCGACCGAGTAAGGGCTCGCGGCGCTGACCGCCCGCGCGGTCTCTGGTAGAATCACGGAGTGGATACCACTATTTCGTTGCCCATGCGCCCTGCGACAGTTCGATTCGAGGACGCGGCGATCGACGATCCGCCGGCCGCCGTACGGTCTGCGCTCGACGACGCCCGCCTCGCGGTACTGCCCGGCGCGGCGATCGCCGTCGCCGTTGGCAGCCGAGGCATCGCGGCGATCGATCGGACCATCCGGACGACGGTCGACTGGCTCTGCGAGCGCGGAGCGCGGCCGTTCATCGTCCCCGCGATGGGCAGCCACGGCGGCGCGAGTGCCGAAGGCCAGGCGGGCGTCCTCGCGTCGTACGGTATCACCGCCGAGACCATGGGCGTGCCCGTTCGCTCGTCCATGGAGACGGTTCGGCTCGACTCGTCCGGTCTCGACATCGACCTCTTCATGGACAGGTTCGCGTGGGAAGCCGACGGCGTCCTTCTCGTGAACCGGGTGAAACCGCATACGGACTTCCACGGCTTTCCCGAGAGCGGCCTGTTCAAGATGAGCGTGATCGGCCTGGGCAAGCACGCGCAGGCGCTCGCCGTTCACAGCCTCGGCATCGAGGGGTTGAAGCACCGCATCCTCCCGGCCGCCCGGCGGATCGTCGGGAGCGGAAAGATCGTCGGCGGCCTGGCGATCGTGGAGAACGCGTACGACCGGGCGCTCGAGATTCGTGCGGCAGCGGCGGAGGGGATCGAGCCGATGGAGCGCGAGCTCCTCGACCTCGCGACGCGGTCGATGGCGCGGCTGCCGCTTGACGACATCGACCTGCTCATCGTCGACGATTTGGGCAAAGATATCAGCGGCACGGGGATGGACACGAACGTGATCGGGCGAATCCGTATTCGCGGCGAATCCGAGCCCGCCGCCCCCCGGGTGAAGAGCGTGATCTGCACCCGACTGACGGCCGCGAGCCACGGCAACGCGATCGGAGTAGGGCTCGCCGACGCGATCACCCGCGAGCTCTACGACGCGATCGATTTTCGTGCTACCTACGAGAACGGGCTTACGAGCAGCTTCAGCGAGCGCATCAAGGTTCCCTACGTCGCCGAGACGCACGCCGAGGCCGTGCGCGCCGGGATCCGGTTCGCCGCGCTCGACACCGACGAACGACGCGCGCTCGAGCGGGCGCGGGTCGTTCGAATCCGGAATACGCTCGAGCTCGATACGATACTCGTTTCGCCGGCCGCGGCGCAGGCGCTCTCCGGCCGTGAGGACGTCGAAGTCGGAGAGCGTGAGTACCCGCTGCTCGACGGGTCGGGGCGCTTGCCCGACTACTCGACGATCGCCTGGTAGACGCTCGCGTAGAGATCGTCGGTTATCCGGCTCGAGAAAGCGGGCACGAGCTGGAGCATCAGCACCGCAGCCAGCTCCTCCGCCGGGTCGACCCAGAAGAAGGTGCTCGCAGCGCCGCCCCAGGAGAACCGGCCCGGAGAACCGTAGTCGGCCCATTGCACCGGATCGGTGACGACCTGGCCCCCGAATCCAAAGCCGGAGCCGGGCCGGTCCCAGCCCTCCACCTCCGGCGGGAGGTGATCGGTCATCATCAGGCCGACCGTCCGGGGGGAAAGCACCCAGCGGTCGCCGACCCTCCCACCGTCGAGCAGCATCTGCGCGAACTTCAGGTAGTCACCCGCCGTGGAGACGAGCCCTCCGCCGCCGCTCGCCGGCCGCCGTGGGTCGGTGTACGCCATGACCTCCGGATCACCGGACGCCTCGAGACCGTTCTCGCCCGGCGTGTAGACCACCGCGAGACGGTCGCGGTCGGCCTCCGGGACGGTGAACCAGGTATCGTGCATACCCAACGGCTCGAAGAGCTCCTCGGCGAGGAAGCGCGAGAGCTTCCGCCCGTCTACCTTCTCGACGAGGGCGCCCAGGATGTCGATTCCGATACTGTAGCGCCACGCGGTTCGCGGTTGGTGGACGAGCGGGAGCTCGGCGATCGTATCGGTCATCGCCTCGAGCGAGACGTTGGGCTCACGCGCGAGTTTCGCCCACACCGCGCGCTCGAATTCCTTCTCCACCGGGTGTTCGTCGCCGATGCCGTAGGCGAGTCCCCCGGTGTGCGTGAGCAGATCCTGAATTCTGATCGCGCGCTCGGCCGGGGTCGTGCGGAACGGCGGCTCGCTACCTCCGAGGTAGACCTCCATCTCCTCGAAGGCGGGGAAGTAGCGCGCGATCGAATCGGTGAGCTTGATCTGCGCGCGTTCGTAGAGAAGCATCGTCGCGGCGGAGGTGATGGGTTTGGTCATCGAGTAGACGCGCACGAGGGTGTCTCTCGTCACGGGCGTTCCAGCCGCGAGGTCGCGCGTTCCCCACGAGTCCATGAAGACGAGGCGCCCTCGCCGTGCTACTCCGGCGATAACGCCGGCGATCTCCCCCGAGTCCACGTACCGCTTCGCGACCGCCTCCAGTTGAGCGAGCCGGCTTGGCGAGAAGCCTGCTTCGCCGGGATCGATCCGTTCCATGCGCCCTCCTGCGGCTACTCTACCGCGGACTGCGACGGAGCGTCACCTCCCGCGCTCGAACCGCGATTGACGCGCGCAGCGTCCGGCGGGCAGAATCAGACGAGGGGGAAATCCATGAAGACTATCGTCACCGGGGGAAGCGGCCGGGCCGGACGCCACGTAGTCGAATCGCTCGTCGCCGGCGGGCACGAGGTCATCAACGTCGACCGCGTCCACCTCGACACGCTGCCCGCGCGCACTATCCGCATCGACCTCACCGACACGGGCGCTGTCTACGATGTCCTCGCGGAGGTTCGTCCGGAGGGTGTATGCCATCTCGCGGCGAACCCTTCTCCGAGCGGCTTTGCCCGCAGCGACACGTTTCGCGGCAACACGATGATCACGTACAACGTCATGCAGGCGAGCGGCGATCTCGGTGTGACGCGGTTCATCAGCGCCGGCAGCGAGATGGCCACCGGGTGGTTGACCACCGAGGAGCTGCCGCCGCGATTCCCGTTCACCGAGGAGGACCGCGTCGCGAGCCCGAACGCGTACGCGCTGAGCAAGTACATGAGCGAGGTCATCGCCGACTCGCTCTCCGTCCGCTATCCGGACATGCCCATCTGCACGCTGCGAATCAACAACGTCATCCCGCCCGAGGAGCGCGACAAGATGCTGCGACCGCGGCGCGAACGCTACCCGGGTCCCGGCAGCGCGAACTACTGGAGCTACATCGACGCGCGCGACGTCGGCGGCGCGTTTCGCGCCGCGCTCGAAGGCGAGAGCAGCGGACACGAGGTCTTTCTCATCGCGGCGGCCGACACGTGCATCGAGGTCCCTATCCGCGAGGCCATCAAGGAGCGCTACGGCCGCGAGGGAAGCTTCGCGCCCGGCCACGGCGACTTCGAGTCGGCCTTCGACTGCAGCAAGATCGAGCGGTTCTTCGGCTGGAAACCCGCTCACAGCTGGCGAGACCCCGAGTAGCCGGGGCCGGCCGGAGCGCGTACCGCGAGTGCGTGCCGGCGTACCCCGGCGCTCGTGGCGCCGAACCCGACCGGGTCGCCGTCGGCCTGTATGGGCAGCGGCGGCTCGCTTTCGATCGAGATCGATTCGCGGACGAGCACGCGCTCCATGTAGCGCCGGCTGCGCGTCGGTCTGCCTTCGAGCACGTCTGAGATCATCGCGAAGGCGCCGGAGAGCCCTCCGGCGAGGAAGATCGAACACTCGATGACCCCGTCGTCCGGACGGCTGTCGGCGAAGAAGGTCTCGATCGCGGTGCGTCGGAAACCGGCGTTGGAGAGCAGGACCTCGCGACCGCGAAATCGGTACTCCCTGCCGTCTGCGACGATGCGGAATCTCGCGGGGTTGCGCCGGATGAGGTAGAGCAGGACGCCGAAGACGTACGTCGCGGTGCCGAAGACGCGCTTCATCCTCGTATCGACATCCGACATGGTGAGCGAGCTCAGACCGATGCTGAGGTTGAGCAGCGACAGCCCGTCGGTGCGCCCGATCGCGTCGAGGGGCGCCGCCGGCGCTTCCTCCACGATCAACTCGAGCGCGGGACGCAGCCGCAGCGGGATACCAAGATACTTTGCGAGGACGTTCCCCGTCCCGCGCGGTACGAGCGAGAGCGGCAGCGGATCGGCCTGGATCGATTCGGCGACAAGGCTGATCGTCCCGTCCCCACCGGCGCACACGATCTCGGTGAACCCGCGTCTGGCGGCGCTCGCTGCGAGCCGCCTCGCCCGGCGTGGGCTGGAAGGCACGAAGATCTCGTGCCGCAGCCCGGCGCGGGAGAGCGTCGTCGCGATGATGCGCCTGACTCGGCGAGCGATCGTCTTTCCGCCGCGGGCGTTGATGATGACCAGGAGGTTCCGCTCCATGCCTTCAATATAGGCATACGACCGAAGGTGCCGCAGATCAACCTCGCCGAGCCGGCGGCTCGGGGCTCGGTTGCTCCGGTAGCGGGTCACGCGTAGAATGGGGCTATGATCCTGCGCTACGAAGGCTCGAAGATACCGCTGCGCGACTACGGAATACTGATCCCCGCCGCGCGCAATCGGCCCCAGCGCATACTCGACGCGTTGCGTGACGATCCCGTGCTGGGACCGGAGGCCGAATGGCGCATCGGGCCCGACGGAAGCACGATCGATCGCAGCGACCTCGAGCGGGCACACGATCCGGCCTACGTCGAGCGACTGTTCTCCGACGGGCTCGAAACGGTTCTCGTCGCCGTCTACGAGCTCGTCGATGAACACGGCGAGTACCATCGGTACGACCCCACGATCGCCACCCAGCCGCTGTCGAAGATGTTCGACGGGACGCTCCACGGGCTCGCCGGCACCTACCAGTGCGGGCTCGAGGCGCTGAAGCGAGGCTTCTGCTTCTACCTCGGCGGCGGCGCTCATCACGGACACTACGACTTCGGCCACGGATTCTGCGTCGTCAACGATTCGGTGATCGCCATGCGAAAGCTGCAGAGCGAGGGGCGAATCCGGACCGCCTGGGTGATCGACGTGGACGCGCACAAGGGCGACGGGACCGCTGCGCTCACCAGCGGCGACGAGTCGATCGTGACGCTCAGCGTGCACATGGCGCGGGGGTGGCCGCTCGACCTCCCGGAGTTCGACGACGAGGGACGGCGCCATCCGAGCTACACGGACAGCGACATCGACGTGCCGGTGGAGCCGGGCGCGGAGGAGACGTACGTTCCGGCGCTCGGCGCCGCGCTCGCCGATCTGGCGCGCGGTCCGCTGCCCGACATCGCCTACGTGCTCGCCGGAGCGGACCCCTACGAGAAGGACGAGCTGCCCTCGACGCAGGGGCTGCGTCTCTCGCTCGAGCAGATGCACGCGCGCGACATGCTCGTATTCGAGACGCTGAAGCCGCTCGGCGCCGCGCTCGCCGATCTGGCGCGCGGTCCGCTGCCCGACATCGCCTA
>CAYWJH010000137.1:0-7402 GCA_964458555.1 uncultured Spirochaetaceae bacterium
GGCCGCACTTGATGCACGGGCTCTCGCCGAGCGCGATGTCGCCCGCGGGCGCCATGCGCGTCTGGTCGCCGCGCCCGATGAACTCGAGCGCCCAGACGTCCTGGAGGCCCTGGCATACCTTCACGCAGCGGCCGCAGGCGACGCACTTCTCCGGGTTGAGCACGATCGACGGGGTCGATGTGTCGGCCGGGATGTCGCGCACGATCTGCTCGTAGGGCTGCTCGCGGATGCCGAAGTCGGCGGCGAGCTGCTGGAGCTCGCAGGTGCCGTTGCGCGGGCAGGTGAGGCACGAGTTCGGGTGCGTCGAGAGGATGAGCTCGATCACCGTGCGGCGCACGTCGTGCAGCTCCGGGTCGTGCGTGACGACCTTCATACCCTCCGCCGCCTCGAGCGCGCACGAGCGGACGAGCTTCCTCGACCCTTCGAGCTTGACGACGCAGATGCCGCAGGCGGCCCACGCCGGAAGATCCGGGTGATAGCAGAGCTTGGGGATGTTCACGTTCGCGGTCGCCGCTGCGTCGAGCACGTTCGTGCCCTCCGGGACGGTGACGGGGATGCCGTTTATCTCAAGGTTGACCGTATTCGCCATATCGTACTCCTTCTCTACGCGCGGAGGACCGCGTCGAACTTGCAGGCGTTGTAGCATTCGCCGCACTTGATGCAGCGCGACTGGTCGATCTCGTGCGGCTTTCGCCGCTCGCCGGAGATGCAGCTCACCGGGCAGCGCCGCGCGCAGAGACCGCAGCCAATGCAGTTCTCCGTGATGATCTCGAAGTGGACGAGGTCCTTACACTTGCCCGCCGGGCAGATGCCGTCCTTGATGTGCGCGTCGTACTCCGCCTGGAAGAAGCGCAGCGTGCTCAGGATGGGGTTCGGCGCGGTCTGGCCGAGGCCGCAGAGGCTCGCCTTCTGCATCGCCTTGCCGATCTGCCGCATCTTGTCGATGTCGTCCGACTCGCCCTGCCCCTTGCTGATCCGCGTGAGGATGTTGTGGAGTTTGCGTCCTCCCACGCGGCACGGGGCGCACTTACCGCAGCTCTCCTCGACGGTGAACTCGAGGTAGAACTTCGCGACGTCGATCATACAGTCGGTCTCGTCCATGACGATCATCCCGCCGGAGCCCATGATCGAGCCGAGCTCCTGGAGGTGCTCGTAGTCGATGGGCGTGTCGAGATAGTCGGCGGTGATGACGCCACCCGAAGGCCCGCCGGTCTGGACGGCCTTGAAGCCCTTGCCGTCGGGGATACCGCCGCCAATGTTGAAGATGATGTCGCGCAGCGGGGTACCCATCGGCACTTCGACGAGCCCGGAGTTGTTGATCTTGCCGGTGAGCGCGAAGACCTTCGTGCCCTTGCTCTTCTCGGTACCGACCTGGGCGAACCAGCTCGCTCCGCGCGTGAGGATGACCGGGATGTTCGCGAGCGACTCGACGTTGTTGATGACCGTCGGCTTGTCCCAGAGTCCCTTCACGCTCGGGAAGGGCGGCCGTGGCCGCGGCATACCCCGCTCGCCCTCGACGCTCGCGAGCAGCGCGGTCTCCTCGCCGCAGACGAAGGCTCCGGCACCGAGCCGTATTTCGACGTCGAAGCTGAAGTCGCTTCCCAGGATCTTCTCGCCCAGGAGCCCCAGCTCGGTCGCCTGCGCGATCGCCTTCTCGAGCCGGTTGATCGCGAGCGGATACTCGGCTCGGATGTAGATGTAACCCTTGTCCGCGCCGATCGTGCGACCCGCGATCGCCATCGCCTCGAGCACGGTGTGCGGATCGCCCTCGAGGACGCTGCGGTCCATGTACGCGCCGGGATCGCCCTCGTCGGCGTTACAGACGACGTACTTCTGGTCGGACTCCTGCTCGCGGGTGAGGTTCCACTTCATCCACGTGGGGAATCCTGCGCCGCCTCGCCCGCGCAGTCCGGAGGCCTTCAATTCCTCTATGATCTGTTCGGGCGACATCTCGAAGATCGCCTTCTCGAGCGCCGCGTAGCCGTCGCGCGCGATGTACTCGGAAATCTCTTCCGGGTCGATGAAGCCGCAGTTGCGCAGGACGATCCGGAACTGCTTCTGGTAGAAGCTGATGTCGTCGACGCGCGCGTGCTCCTTGCTGTCCTCCTCCCGGTAGAGGAGTCGCTCGACCGCCCGCCCCTTGACGATGTGCTCCGAGATCAGCTCCTCCGCGTCCTCCGGATTGACGTTGACGTAGAAGCTCTCCTCCGGGAGGATCTTCACGATGGGACCCTGCGCGCAGAACCCGAAACACCCGGTCTTCACCACCTGGGTCGTCTCCTTGACGCCCTGATGCTCGGCCTGGTGGATCAACTGCCTGTAGATGTCGTCCGCCTTGTTGCTCATGCACGCGGTGCCGCCGCAGACGAGGACGTAGTGTTGAAACGCCATGCTTACTCCTTCTCGCCCTTCTGTTCGTCACGACCCTCGACGATGTCGGCAGCGGGTCGGTCGAAGATATGGTCGTTGATCAGCGTCTTGCCCAGGATGTGCTTGCGCACGATCTTTGCGGCGACTTCGGGAGTCACCTTTCCGTAGATGACGGTGGGCATGTCCGGCATACGGATCTCCACCGTCGGCTCGGCGTGGTCGAGTCCGAGGCTGCCGGTCTGACGCAGACTGACGTTCGTCAGCTCCTGGTCCTCGAGCTCGTCGAGGAAGGCCGCCAGCGTGTCCTTGGCGCCGGCGGCGATCCCGCTCGTGCCCATTCCAACGATAATCTGGATGCTCTTGTTCTCCGCGTCGCGCATATCGAGCTCGCGTCGCTTCGAGTCGCGAAGCTTCCGCAGGTCTTCCAGCGTCATCTTTGCCATAGATCCTCCTCCTGGCTTCGCACGTACTCCCGGAGCAGCGTGCGGCCCTCTACGCTCGAGAGTTCCCCGAGCACGTCTTTCAGTTCCACTGTGTTCAGCGTGTAGCTCCCTCCGGGGCCCACACGATCGATCTCGACTCGCTGTGGCTCCTCGCAGCAGAGCACCATGACCAGCGCATCCACAACGTCGCCGGCCGGCGGAAGGTCCACGTGGTCGGCAGGCGCGTCGAGCGCAACCTTCGTCCCACGGCCGGGCTCCGACTCGACGGTAAACGCCCCGCCGGTCGCCTCCGCGGTCTGGCGCAGGAAGGCAAGCCCCAGTCCCACCGACCGGTCGGGATGCTTGATCCCGTCGGTGGTGAACGGATCGGTAGCCCGGGCGACGATCTCAGCCGGCATTCCCTCGCCGTCGTCCTCGACGATCATGCTCAGGCGGCCGTCTCGCTCGCGCCACACCACTCGCACGGCCCGCGACCCCGCGCCGGCCGCGTTCTGCACCAGGTCGAGGAGCAGATCGGCCAGCGTGAAGTGCACCGCTACTCGTCCCGGTGCTTCGCGAGGATCTCCGGAAGCTGCGTCTTCGTCAGCTTTCCGTACACCTCGCCGTTGATCGTGAGGACCGGCGCGAGCCCGCAGCAGCCGACGCAGCGCACCGCTTCGACGCTGAACTCCCCGTCGTCGGTCACGGCGTTCACGCCGATTCCCAGCAGGTTCTCCAGTTCGTCGATCAGGTCCTCGCCGCCCTTGAGGTAGCAGGCGGTACCCATGCAGACCGAGATCTTGTTTCGCCCGGGCTTCTGGAGCTTGAAGTAGTGGTAGAAGGTGATCACCCCGTAGATCTTCGCGAGCGGAACCTCGAGCTCGCCGGCGAGCGCGAGCGCCACTTCGCGGGGGATGTATCCGTACTCCTCCTGGACGCGATGCAGGATCATGATGAGGTTCCCGGGTTTCTCCCGCCACTCTTCTATGAAATCGAGAACTCCCTGTGGGAGAGATGTCTCTGCTGTAGCAGGCATGAGGCCTCCGCTGTCTTGGTGATGTACCTCAGTGTAGATGAATCGATAGAAAAAAACAAGACCATTCGATATAAAGTTATCGACTTATTCTCAAACCATGATAGACTTGCTTAGTTGCTATGTTGGCACAGATATAGTAGACTGAGCACAGTTAATGTGACATGAGGTACATTAATGGATGAGAGAATACACCGCCCGATGGTATTGCGGCTCGCCCGCTACCTTCGGGTCCTGCAAAAACTGAAGGGACTCGGCTTCGTCAAGGTGTTCTCGAACAACCTCGGCGACGCGATCGGCGCCACCCCGGCGGTGGTGCGCAAGGACTTCTCGGTGATCGGTATCACCGGGAACAAGCGCGGCGGCTACGTGATCGACTCGCTCATCGAGCGACTCACCGAGGTCCTCGGGAAGAACGAGATCGAGCGGGTCATCGTCGTGGGGTGCGGACGCATCGGCACGGCGCTGCTCACCTTTCGCGAGTTCTCACGGGAAGGCATCCGGGTCGTGGCGGGGTTCGACTCGAGCGAGGATCGGCTCGATCCGTCGGCGCCCACCCCGGTGCTGCCCATGGGAGACCTGCCCGGCTTCGTCGAGGAGAAGAAGATCGAGGTCGCCGTGCTCGCGGTCCCGGACCACGTCGCGACGAGCGTCTTCGAGCTCATGGTCGACGCCGGGATCCGCGGCGTGCTCAACTTTACCTCCGTCGAGCTGAAGTGCGGCGCGGCGTGCGAGGAGGACGGCTGCACGCGGGAGTGCACCGTTCACAACGTCAACATCGGACTCGAGATCGAAAACCTCTTCTACCTGATCCGGCTCAAGCGCGAATCGACCGTCGAACACGCCGTCGACGAACCTTGAGCACGCTTCCGATCAGCCCGGACGACTCGCCTGCCTTTCTCACCGAGCTCGTCTACCGGCTCAAGATCAAAGACGCGATGACCCGCGATCTGATCACCGCGACGCGGAGCGACACGCTTCGGCACATCCAGCGCCTCATGAAGCAGCACAAGATCACCGGGGTACCGATGGTCGAGAGCAGCCGTTCCACGGAAGCGGTCCGCCTCGTGGGCATGGTCAGCATGGACGACATCATCCGGGCGCTCGACGAGGGGACGATCGAAGACGCGGCGGGCGACCACATGAGCCGCCAGCTCATCGTGCTCGAAGACGACATGCCGCTCTCCTTCGGTATCTCCTACATGGACAAATACCGCTTCGGCCGTTTCCCGGTACTCGACCGGGAGAAGCGACTCGTGGGCATCATCACGAGCCGCGACATCCTCGTCGCGCTGCTCGTCGAGTTCAACCGCGAAGCCGAACGGCGCGAGGAGGAGGAGCCCGAGCACGCCCCCGACCATTCGTTTCGCCGCCAGTACGAGGTGAGGAAGTTCGATTTCGAGCACGCCGGCAAGCCCACGAGCGAGATCAGGAAGAAGCTCAAGGAGATGGGCGTGCACTCGAAACTGATCCGACGCATCGCGGTCGCGTCCTACGAGCTCGAGATGAACCAGGTCGTGCACTCGCGTGGCGGCACGATCGAGGCGCGCGTCTCGCCCGAGCAGGTCGAGATCATCGCGATCGACAACGGGCCGGGCATCCCGGACGTGGACCGCGCGCTCGAGGAGGGCTACTCCACCGCCACCGAGTGGATTCGGTCGCTCGGTTTCGGCGCGGGGATGGGACTGCCCAACGCGCGGCGAGCTGCCGACGACTTCGAGATCTCCACCGGCCCGCACGGAACGTCGGTGCGATGCCGATTTACGCTGCCGAAGGAGGAGCACAGCGATGCAACTGCGTGAGGTTCGCGAAGAGCTCGGCCTCGAGCTGCTCGCCGGTTCGGATGAGACCGAAATCACCGGGGGCTACACCTCCGACCTGCTGAGCGACGTGATGGCGCACGCCGAGGAGGGCGACGCCATCGTCACCATCCAGGCGCACACCAACACCGTCGCGGTGGCGACGAACGTCGAGGCGCCGGCCATCATCGTCTGCAACGCGCGCCCGGTGCCCGACGAGATGATCGCGAGCGCCCGCGAGCACGGAGTGACGCTGTGCCGGACCGAGCTCAACCAGTTCGAGGTCTCCGGTCGGCTCTACCCCCGCTTCGTGTGACCGTCCGCGCCGATCTCCACATCCATTCGTGCCTCAGTCCCTGCGGCGATCTCGCGATGTCGCCGCGCGCGATCGTCGCAGCCGCGCTCGCGGCGGGGCTCGACCTCATCGCGCTCACCGACCATAACAGCGCCCGCAACGTACCCGCCTTCGACGCCGCGTGCCGGGCCGCAGGGATCGCCGCGCTCTACGGGTGCGAGGTGACCACGAACGAAGAGGTCCACACGCTCGCGCTCTTCGCGGACACGGAGACAGCGCTGCGCTTCGGCGACGAGATGACCGCGTCGCTTCCGCGCCGCAGCGCGGCCTCCCGCTTCGACGAGGACCAGGTGGTCGTGGACGAGGACGAGGTCGTTTTGGAGATGCTCGACGCGCCGCTCACCGCGGCGACCGCGTTCTCGCTCTCGCGCGTCGGCCGGCGCATCCACGAGCTCGGCGGGTTGTTCATCCCCGCGCACATAGACCGGTGGACGTTCAGCGTCTGGTCGCAGCTCGGATTCCTGCCGCCCGACGACTACCACGCTGTCGAGATGATCGTGCCGCCGCGCGCCGCGCCCGGGAGCGCGCGCGCCGAGGTCGAGGGGGATCGCCCGGCTTCGCGCATCGACCCCGGAACCTACCCGGTGATCGCGAGCTCCGACGCGCATATTCCGCACGACGTCGGGATCAGGCGCACCGAGTTCGACGCGCGCGAGCCGGGGTACGACGCGTTGCAGGCTGCGCTCCACGACGGTCGCGTGCGGCCGGTGTTCGGACGCTGAGCCCGAAGGGCCTTCGGAAGCAGCAGGCGATGGCGTTTGCGGCCCCCTCCCTGCAGGGGCGTGGCCGCGCGCCGGACGCCGTGCTACATTCGCCCCATGAAGGTCTGCGTCGCGATCGCCATGACGCTCACGCTCGCCGCTCTTGCCTCAGCCGACAGCCCGCCGGTACCGGATGAGCTCGAACGGTTCGCACTCTTCGTCATGCGCGACGCCCCCGCGCGCGAGGCCGCCTTCGAGCAGGCAGAGATCGTGGACCGTGTCATTCGCGGCTATCGGGAGCCGGCGGCGCGCGACCTCTACACCGCGATGCTCCACCACCTGCTCGGGTTCGTCGAGCGCGGTAACGGTCGCGACGGCGAGTCGGAGCGATACTTCGAGCTCGCGATCGAGTTCGCGCGAAGCGCCAACGAACGCGTGGAGACCAGCGAGGGGCACCGAGTGCTCGCCGACGCGTACAATCAGCTCCTCGATCTGGGCGGAACCGGCTTCCGCATGTTCAACGTTGGAAGGGCGCGCCAGGCGGCGGAGACCGCGGTCGAGCTCGACCCCCGAAATCCGCTCGCGCATATGGCCGCGGCAGGCTTCTTCATCAACGCCCCCCGCTTCGTGGGCGGTGACGTCGAGCGCGGACGGTCGCACGTACGGGAGGCGGCGCGTCTGGGCGGCGACTCGGAGTACGTTACGTTTCTCGTGGCGGTATG
>CAYWJH010000138.1:0-7322 GCA_964458555.1 uncultured Spirochaetaceae bacterium
ATGACCGACGCGGCGGTTCTCACTGCGCCCGGCAACGGCCACGCCGCGCTCACGCACCAGTCGCAGAGCGGTAGCGGCACATCGGCATCCGGCCAGAAGACGGGCGCGGGCACCGCGACGGCGACTCGCACGACGAGCGCAGGCGGCAACGGCTCGAACGGGAAGGGAAACGGCCAGCCGGAAAAAGTGATTCAGCTCGACGACGACGAGTTCGACCGATTCTAAGAGGATGAACCGTGATGGAGGTGATGCACGGCGCCGGCCTGAAGCGACTCTCGGTTGCGATCGTAGACGATTCGCTGCCGCTGCAGAAGCGTCTCGCGGCGCTCATCCCCCAGGATGGATCCGCAGAGGTGATCGCGTTTGCGTCGACGGTGTTCGACGCAGTCCACCTGGTGTGGGATCGCTCGCCGGACGTGGTCGTTCTGGACTTCCAGCTCAAGGAGGGCACCGCCCTCGACGTGCTGGAAGGCATTCAGGACAAAGAACCGCAGCCGGTCGTGATCGTGCTCACCAACTATCCGGAGCCCATCTATCGATTGAAGTGTCTGGAAGCCGGGGCGTCCCGGTTTCTGGACAAGTCGACGGAGTTCGACAAATTAACCGAGGCCATCCGGGAAATCTCGGACAGGCACAGCGATTAGCAGGGAGGACACATGGCACAAGACCAAAACGTTCAACAAGATGACGATCTGTTTCTGGTTGACGACGAGACCGACAGCGATTCGGAGGACAAGCACCTCCTGTTCCGCCTCGGAGACGAGGAGTACGGCGTCCCGATCGACCGCGTGCAGTCGATTGAGGAGTTGCAGAAGATCGTAGCGGTTCCCGACATGCCGCACTACGTACGCGGCGTGATCAACTTGCGCGGCACGGTCATCCCGGTGGTCGATCTGCGGCTGCGGTTCGGGATGCCGGCCCGCGAGTACGACGACCGGACCTGCATCATCATCATCGAGGCGCAGTCCCGCGTGGTCGGCTTCATCGTCGACACGGTGAGCGAGGTGCACCAGATCCCGGCAAAGAACATCCAGCCGGCACCCGAGTTCAAGAGCGAGTCGGGTCACGAGCAGTTCGTCACCGGGCTCGGAACCGTCGAAGGCGAGGTGAAGATTCTCCTCGAGATCGATCGGCTCATGCGCCCCGAAGAGGTACCCGAGCAGGCCCTCGCGCTCGGCAAGGCCCAGATGCAGGAGGCGGCCGCACCGGCACAGCAGTAGGCCGGCGGTGCGATCCGAAAGGTGGGCGATTCAGCAATGAAGAAACAAACGACCGTCGCGTACAGCCTGTCGCTCCTCCTCGCCATCGCCGCGGCGGTGCTCGCGTTCGGCGCGCCGCCGCTCACGGCGGCCGCCGCGGCGATCTGCGCCGTCACGATCGCAACAGCCGGCCTCCTCGCGTACCGCGACGCCCGCACGGCGCGGCGCGCGTGCGAGGACCGTGTCGGCGAGGTCGAGCGTCGAACCGAAGAGCGCGAGGCGGCCTGGGAAGCGAGGGTGAACCGTCTCGAGCAGGAAGCCAACGAGCTGCGCGCCGAGTCCGAGTCCGTCCAGCAAGCGAAGTGGAAGCTCGCCGAGGCGGTAGCGCTGGTTCGCGAGACGTCGCCCATCATCGAGGGACTCGCGCGAAAGGCGATCGAGAAGAGCGAGCGCGGATCGACGTCGCTCACCGAGGACATCTACGAGCTCGGACGCCAGAGCACGTCGCTCAGCGAGAGCATCTCCGGCTTCCTGACCGAGATGTCGGTGGGTGACCAGTCGCTCGAGCACAGCGTGAGCGAGCTCACCGACGAGGCGACCAGCCTGGGCGAGATCGCGCGGATCAACGACGAGGCGAACGCCTCGCTCGATCGGTCGTTGACGAGCGTCTCGCAGTCGGTCGCAGAGACGTCCGAGCTGTTGACGCAGGTCTCGGACATCGCCGAACAGACGAGCATCCTCGCGATCAACGCGGCGATCTACTCCGCGAAGGCGGGCGAGTTCGGTCAGGGATTCAGCGTGATCGCCTCGGAGATACAGAAGCTCGCGGTCACCGCCAAAGGGGTCGCCGAAACGATCGGCTCCAACACGGTGCAGATCGAGGCGCGCGTGGGTGAGTTCGCCGAGACACACCGCGGCCTGATGGCGCGTTCGCAGGAGAGTCTCAATCATACGATCGATTCGATCCAGCGCACTGTCTCCGGCCTCGAGCCCAAGGTCGAGCGCATCAGCTCGTCGATCCAGACCGCGGCCGGAGTGAGCGAGGCAGTCACCAATCGGCTCAACGAGATCAACATGGCGATGCAGGAGCAGGATGCGATCCAGCAGATCGTCTCCCACATCGCCGAGATCCTGCAGGAGGCGCTCGACCGCGCGCCGGCCGACGACACCGAACGTCCCGGCCTCGACGTGGAGCAGCTGCGGGATCTCGCGCGCTCGATCGCCACGAGACACTTCACCATGCAGGACGAGTTTACCGCCGTGGGCCACGACGGCTACGACGCCGGCGAACGACGCGCGGTCACGCTCGACGACGGAACCGAACTGGCCGGGGACGTGACGCTGTTCTGAGATTGCCCCAACGGGAGAGAAGGTATGGGAAAGAAGATACTGTGCGTAGACGATTCATCCACGATTCGCAAGCTGGTCCACAAGGCCCTCGATCCGCTTGGATACGAGGTAGCGGAGGCGGAGAACGGCCGACTCGCGCTGGAGATGGCGAGCCCGGAGTTCGATCTCTTCATCGTAGACGTCCACATGCCCGAGATGGACGGCTTCGAGTTCGTCGAAGGACTCAAGCGGGCCGGTGACCTCTCTGGAAAGCCGGTGGTCTTCCTCACGACCGAGAGCAGCGAGGAGAAGAAGGCCCGCGGGAAGGAGCTCGGCGTAAACGGCTGGATCGTGAAGCCCTTCGAGCCGGAGGCTCTCACGAAGGTCGTCGGAATGCTGACGGGTTGACCTATGAACGAGAAACTGATCGAGCTGCTACAGGACTATCAGGAAGGCGATCTCGTGGGTGCGGCGGAGATCATTGACGCCGCCGGCGCGCTCGCGGGCGACGAGGCTGCGGCGGAATCCCGTCCGGTGTACGAGCAGATCGTCGACGCGTTCCGCGCGTCGGTGCAGAGCGGCGACGCCTCTGAGGTCGAAGCCCGGCGCGATCAGTGGCTCGCAAGCCTGCAGGCGACGCCCCATGGAGAGCACGATGCCGACGCGCTGGCCTCGCTCGCGGAGGTCTCCCCGCGCCTCGCGGCATTCGTGGACAAGGTCAGGCGCTACCAGCCCGAAGACCTGACGGTTGCCACCGAGATCCTCACCGAGGCGCAGGAGCTCACAAAGGATCCGGCGACTCCCGAAGATGAACTGCCGACGCTGCGTGGTGTACGCGATACGTTCTTCGAGTACGTGCGAGATGGCACGCTCGGCGAGATGGTGCGCTCGCGGACCGACGAGCCGGCGGCCGACGAGCCGGCGACCAGCGGCGGCGGCGAGCCGCAGATCGACCTCGGACCGGAGCCCGACGCTCCGGAGCCCGCGGTCGTAGATGAGGATCCCCCGAACGAGGTGCCCGTCGACGATCTGGACATCGTCACGTCGTTCATCCAGGAGTCGGTCGATCACCTCGACGACATCGAGCACCGCGTGCTCAATCTCGAACAGGACCAGAGCGACGAACTGATCAACAGCATCTTCCGCTCGATCCACACGATCAAGGGCGTCGCATCGTTCGTCGGGTTCTCCTACGTGAGCGAGACGAGCCACGAGCTCGAAACGCTGCTCGACGACATGCGCAACGGCCTGCACGAGATCACCGACGAGCTGATCACGGTCCTGCTCCACGGTACGGACGTCCTCGCGCAGATCGTGCAGGGCATCGAGGCGCAGGTGGCCGCCGCCGGTTCGACGCCCCCGCAGACGCTCGTGGAAGAATCGTTCGGCCACCGCGGGATCGTCCGTCGAGTACGCGAGTTGCGCGGCCTCGCAGAGCACCCCTCGCAGCCGCAGGCCGGGCCGTCGGGCGAGCGTGGCCGTACGATCCATGCGCCCGAGAGCGCGCCCACCGCGCAGGCCGGGGCCGTGCGCGATCTGGGCGACGCCCCGGTCGTGACGCGCGACATGATCGACGCGTTCATCGAAGAAGCGACCGACCTGCTCGACCAGGTCGAGCAACAACTGCTCGCGGCCGAAAGCGCGCCGATCCCGCCCGACACGGTCGACCGCATCTTCCGCTCGATCCATACGGTCAAGGGCAACGCCGGCTTCTTCTGGTTCACGCGCGTCGAGAAAGAATGCATGGCGATGGAAGAGGCGCTCGACGGCTATCGCAAGGCCGGCGCGCAACTCAATCATGAGGCTGCGAGCGAGTTCATCGACATGCTCGACACCGTCCGCGAGAGCGTGCGCGCCGTCGAATCGGCCGCCGCCTCGACCGACGAAGCGGCGCGGACAGGCGAGGACGCGGGCGGGCGCACCGCAGACGGGCAGCAGACCGACGCGCTCGGCGAGATCCTCCTCCAGATGGGCGAGATCGACGAAGACTCGCTGCAGCGAGCGCTCGAACGCCAGCAGCGCCGCCTGGGCGAGATCCTTGTCACCGAGGAGCACGTAGCACCCGATTCGGTGGACAAGGCGCTCGCCGAGCAGGCGAAGCGACGGACCACCGCGCCGTCGGCCTCGGCCGAATATGCGACGACGCGGAAGGACATTCGCGTAGATACGACCAAGCTCGACAAGCTCTTCGAGCTCGTAGGCGAGCTGATCACGGCGGAGTCGATGGTGCTCGGAGGGCTCCACGGCGCCAACGGCGGCGGCTCGCACAACGGCAACGGCAGCGGATCCGAGGGGTCGAGCGTCATAGAGAAGGCAGCTTCCTACCTCCAGAAGATCACGCGCGAGATGCAGGAGATCACGCTGAGCATCAGGATGATCCCGCTGGAGGCGACCTTCGGGAAGATGCGGCGACTCGTGCGTGACCTCGCACGCCGCTTCGAGAAGGAGGTTGCGATCGAGATCTCCGGCGAAGACACGGAGATGGACAAGAACGTGATCGAGGAGATCTCCGATCCGCTCGTGCATATCATCCGGAACGCGATCGATCATGGGATCGAAACCGGCGACCAGCGCGAGGCCACAGGGAAGCCGCGCCAGGGTACGATCTGGCTGTCCGCGAAACACGAGGGCAACGAGATCTGGATCACGGTCCGGGACGACGGCCGGGGCCTGAGCCGCGACAGGATCCTCGCGAAGGCATACGACCGGGGGCTCGTGTCCGAAAGCGACCCCGAGCTCACCGACGAGCAGGTCTACCACTTCATCTTCGAGCCGGCGTTCTCGACCGCCGACGAGGTCTCCGAGATCTCCGGCCGGGGCGTGGGCATGGACGTCGTGCGGCAGAACATAGAGAAGCTGCGCGGCAAGATCGACCTGAAGAGCGAGCCCGGCGCGGGGACGACCTTCGTCCTGCGCATCCCGCTGACGCTCGCGATCCTCGACGGGGTGACATTCTCGATCGCCGGCACGCACTACTCGATCCCCACGACCGACCTCGTCACCTTCCAGGGGTACGACGCGGAACGGATCACGAGCACCAGCGCCGAGCACCATGGCTTCCGGCTGCGCGACGAGGTTATTCCGATCATCCAGTACGAGCACCGCGAAGAGGTACCCGAACACGGCGTGATCATCGTGCTGCAGTCGAACGGACACCGCGCCGCGCTCGTCGTCGACGAGATCGTGGGCTACCGGCAGTTCGTCGTGCGATCGGTGCCGAACTACATCAAGGGCATGCGAGCCGTCAGCGGATGCAGCATCCAAGGCGACGGAAGCATTTCATTCATCGTCGACGTCGCAGAATTGATGACAGAGGAGCTGGACAGTGTCGGATCTCGTTGATATCACCGACGAGGAGTTTGCCCGCATCACCGAGATCGTCCACACGCGCTTTGGGATCGATCTCTCGAAGAAGCGAACCCTCATCCGCGGGCGTCTGAACGGGACGCTGCGTACGCTCGGCTATACCTCGTTCGAGCAGTACATGCGAGCCGTCGACGACGATTCGACCGGCCAGCGTCTGCTCGAGATGGTCGACCGACTCTCTACCAATCACACTTTCTTTTTCAGAGAGGCCGATCATCTCGACTTTCTCATCAACGTCGCGCTGCCGGAGCTCTGGAGCCCCGATGAAGAAAGCGGCCTGCGCGACGCGCGCATCTGGTGCGCCGGGTGCGCCACCGGCGAGGAGCCCTACTCGATCCTGATCGCGCTCGCCGACAGGTACGGTGTCGGAGCCCTGCCCGGCCACCCTGTCATCCTTGCGAGCGACATTTCGACCTCCGCGCTCTCCACGGCGCAGCGGGGCGTGTATCCGCTCGCGCGGGTGCGCGAGGCCGGCGACATCGTCAAGCGCGGCTACGCCGAACGCGAGGACGACGAGCGGATACGCATGAAGGAAACGATCAGGCGGCGTGTCCTGTTCAAGCGGATCAACCTCATGCGCCACGATTTCCCCTTCCGGAGCGTGTTCGACGTCATCTTCTGCCGAAACGTCATGATCTACTTCGACCAGGAGACGCGGCGCGCGCTCGTCGAAGCCTTCCGGCGGCATCTCCGCCCCGGAGGGTATCTCTTCCTCGGCCACTCCGAGTCCATGGGCCGCAACGTCAACGGGTACCAGTACCTGCGCCCGGCCGTGTACAGGAGGGACGCATGAACGACCGAGTACGAGTTCTCGTCGTCGACGATTCTGCGCTCGCGCGTCAGATCATCACCGGCGCGATCAGCCGACATCCGAGGATCGAGGTCGTCGGCACCGCCCCGGACGTCTACGTCGCCCGCGACCGGATCGTCGCGCTGAAGCCGGACGTTCTCACGCTCGACGTGGAGATGCCGCGGATGGACGGCGTCCAGTTCCTGAAGCGGCTCATGCCGCAGTATCCGATGCCGGTGGTCGTCGTATCCGCGCTCACACGCGCCGGTGCGGCGATCACGCTCGACGCGCTCGCGAGCGGGGCGGTCGACTTCGTCCCCAAGCCGTCGTCAAGTTTCGGGCAGAAGCTCGGTTCCATGGCCGACGAGCTCGTCGAGAAAATCCTCGTCGCGGCGCAGACCGACGTGAGCCGCTGGCGGGACGGGAGCTTCCAGCTCGCCGCCGTGAAGCACACGCAGACCTCGCTCCAAGAGAGCTCGTCGAAGGTCATCGCGATCGGCGCCTCGACCGGCGGCACCGTGGCGCTCACCGGCGTCATCCGTGCCCTGCCGCCCACGGTACCCGGCATCGTCGTCGTCCAGCACATGCCACCGGTGTTCACCGCGATGTTCGCCGACAAGCTCGACGAGATCTCGTCG
>CAYWJH010000139.1:0-7321 GCA_964458555.1 uncultured Spirochaetaceae bacterium
AACCGAGCCGCGGAGGTCCGGTCTTTCCGAGTTCCGGAGGTCGGACCCGGCGAGGTCCGCTTTCGCGTGAAGAGCGCGGGGATCTGCGGAAGCGACCTCCACTTCTACCGCGACACGCCGGAGTCGCTCGGCGACCGCCTCGGCGTCGTGATCGGCCACGAGCCATCGGGCGTCGTGGACGCCGTGGGTACGGGCGTCTCGGGCTTCGCGCCCGGCGATCGCGTGACCGTCAACCACACCCTCGGCTGCGGCACCTGCGAGTACTGCCTCGGCACCGAGACCGTCCTCTGCCCGAACGCCTACCTGGGCATGGCGCAGGCGGGTCGCGGCGCCGACGCCGACTACTGCGTCATGCCCGCCGGGAACGTCATCCATCTGGACGACCGCCTCACTTTCACCGACGGCTCCTTCCTCGCGTGCACCGGCGCGACCGCATGGGGTGCGGTGGCGAAGGCGCGCGGCGAGGTCACCACCGGGCTCCTCGTCTTCGGCCTCGGGCCGGTCGGCCTCTCGGTCGTCCTCGTCGCCTCAGCGATGGGCCTGCCGATCTCCGCCGTCGATCCGAACGCCGACCGCCGCGCGTACGCGGCACGCGTCGTTCCGGGTTTCACCGTGCTGCACCCGGACGAGATCGGCCCGGGCTCCGCGACCCCGATTCCCGGTCTCGCCGGCGCGCCCGACGCCGCGATCGACACCTCCGGTGCCGCCGCCGCGCAGCGGCAGGCGCTCGCAACCGTGCGCCCGCAGGGAACCGTGGTCCTCGTCGGCCTCGCCGACACGGCGAACGAGCAGCCGGTCCTCGACCCGGCCGGGATCATCCACCTCGAGAAGCGCGTGGTCGGCTCGAAGGTTCTCCCGCTCCGATCGCTTCCCGCGCTCATGCGTTTCCTCGTCGCGAACGACCTCCACTTCGACCGGATCGTCACCCGACGCGTCGGGCTCGACGATGCGCCCGATGCGGTCGCCGAGTTCGACCGCGGCGCGGTCGGCAAGTTCGTGATCGAGCTGTGACGCAGAGTCGACCGACGATCGTTTATGCGCTATTATTACAGCATATGGAGTCGAAACGCTATTCGATCATGGAGACGCAGCACAATCTCGCCCGGGTCGTCCGCGACGTGGAAACGGGCTACGAGGTGGAGATCACCCGCCGCAAGCGACCGGTGGCGCGGCTCGTTCCGGTCGACGCCGAAGAACCGATCGATTTCCCCGACTTCACCGGACGCGCCCAGTGCATCTGGAAGGGGCAGTGGAGCGGTCTCTCGTCGAACGAGCTTGTCGACGAGGGACGCGGCGAGCGGTGAGCCTCGCCTACTACGACACCGGAATCCTGGTGAAGCTCTACACGGCCGAGCTCGAGTCACCGGCGGTTGAGCGTCTCGTACGCTCGCGGGGCCGGGCGATTCCGGTAATTGACCTCCACGTCACCGAGTGCATGTCCGCGTTCAGGCTCAAAGAGTTCCGGGGCGAGTGCACGTCCGGGCAGTCGTCCGCCGCGATCGGCGCGCTCGAGGACGACCTGTCCGCCCGCGTGCTCGTGCTCGTCCAGCCGTCCTGGCCCGACGTCTGGGCGCGGTGTCAGGTTCTCGTCCGCTCGCACACGGGCTGCCTCGGGACGCGCACGCTCGACGCGCTCCACGTCGCCGCGGCGCTCGTCCTGCACGCGAGCGAGTTCGTCACCTCCGACGAGCGCCCGGCCACGCTGGCCGGCGCGTGCGGGCTCGCCGTGATCGATCCGACTGCGTGACCGACGACCGGCCGCCGCCCGTCCTTGACGCCGGGCGCTTGCCTCCGTAAAATCGAATGCACACGCAAAGACTGTAACGGCCGAGCGCCGGAAGTACGAAGGAGCAATCAATGGCAGACCTGCGAGCCACCTACATGGGCATAGACCTGAAGAACCCGCTGATCGCGGGGGCGTCGAGCCTCACGAGCAATATTGGCAGCATCAAGAAGCTCGAAGACGAGGGCGTTTCCGCGCTCGTGATCTCGTCGCTCTTCGAGGAGACGATCCAGCTCCAGAGCTACAAGATGGAGCAGGACATGTCGTACTTCGACAATCTGGACGCGGAGATCGGGAATGTCTTCCCGGACATCGAGCACGCGGGTCCCGAGGAGCACCTCATGTGGGTGCGCAAGGCCGTGGAGGCGGTCGACATCCCCGTCATCGCGAGCCTCAACTGCGTCGACCCGGAGACGTGGGTCGAGTGGGCGCAGAAGCTCGAAGAGACCGGCGTCCAGGGGCTCGAGCTCAATTTCTTCGCGATCCCCGTCGATTCGCAGGAGACCGCCGAGGCCACCGAGCAGTACCAGGTCGATACGGTCAAGGCGATCACCTCCAAGGTGAAGATCCCCGTCAGCGTGAAGCTCAGCCCCTTCTACACGAGCCCGCTCAACGTGGTGAAGCGGCTCGACGACGCGGGTGCCGCCGCCTTCGTCATCTTCAACCGCCTCTGGCACCCGGAGATCGAGGTCGACCGCGAGAAGATGAACTTCCCCTTCCACCTGTCGAGCCCCGAGGACCTGGGTCTTCCCATCCGCTACGTCGGGCTGTTGAGCGAGAACATCTCCGGTTCGCTCTGCGCGTCCAACGGCGTCCACGGCGGGACCGACGCGGTACAGGCGATCCTCGCCGGAGCGGATGTCGTCCAGTCGGTGAGCACCTTCTACAAGAACGGCGTCGCACACGCCCGGACGATGCTCAAGGAAATGGAGACCTGGATGGACCGCAAGGGCTACGGTTCGCTCGGGGAGTTCCGCGCGAAGCTCAACTACAACAACGCGAGCGAGAAGTGGACCTTCAAGCGCGCGCAGTACGTTCGGCACCTGCTCAACAGCGAAGAGTACATCAAGCGCTCGAGCGCGCTGTAGGGTCGCCGCGGATGAAGATCGATCGATCGACATTCGGCACGATGCCCGACGGCGAGGACGTGACCGTCTACACGATCTCGAACGACCACGGTTACGAGCTGCGGTGCATGGAGTACGGCGCGACGGTCATCGGTTTTCGCGGGCCGGATCGTGAGGGCCGTGCCGATGAGCTCACGCTGCGCTACGACGAGCTCGAACGCTACGTCGCCGGCCATCCCTTCTTCGGCTCCACGGTGGGTCGCGTCGCGAACCGCATTGGGGGCGCCGCCTTCGAGCTCGACGGCACGACCTGGCGGCTCGAGGCGAACGAGGGTGCGAACACGCTGCACAGCGGTTCGCACGGGTTTCACGCGCAGCTGTGGCGATCGGAGCCGTTCGAGCGCGCCGGTCACGCCGGTGTCCTCTTCCACCTCGTGAGCCCCGACGGCGACCAGGGCTTTCCCGGGGAGGTCGCCGTCACCGTCTCGCTCTCGCTCACCAACGACGACGAGCTGCACATCGAGTACCACGCGGAGGCCGATCGCGCCACGCCGCTGAACCTCACGAACCACACGTACTGGAATCTCGCCGGCGCGCCGGAGCGGCGCCGACACCGCGGCGAGGCCGTCCCTGCCCCGCGGCCGCGCGGCGGGGCGATCGGCGAGCACGAGATCACGATCTACGGCGACCGCTACCTCGAGCTCGACGAGCAGGCGATCCCGACCGGTCGCATCCTGCCGGTCGCAGGCACTTCGTACGACTTCACCGGCCCCAAGCCCATAGGCAGGGACATCGAGGCGGCCGGCGGGTACGACCTGTGCTACGTCCTCGCTCCCGGGCCGAGCGGCGAGGCGTCGGGCGAGACCCTCGCAGACGGCTCGCTCTCCCGCGCCGCGATGCTCCGCGATCCGTCGACCGGCCGCACGATGGAGGTCCGTACGACCTCGCCGGCGGTGCAGTTCTACAGCGGGAACATGCTCCCGCAGACGAGCGACCAGTTCGGCGAGGCGTTCCACCTCCACGACGCGCTCTGCCTCGAGACGCAGTACCACCCGGACGCGGTCAACCACGAGAGCTTCCCGTCCATTGTCGTCGAGCCCGGCGAGGCGTGGCAGCACCGCACGGTGCATCGGTTCGGGGTAGAGTAGGGTCTCAGCCGGAGGTCTCGGGCAGAACCCGCATCCCGGCGCCGATCGCCTCGCTGCACCGCGCCGGAATCCACCGCTGTGTCATTGACATCTGGTCACTTGCGTAATACGATTCGTATTACGAGGTGTGCCATGTTGAACGTCCGCCTTCCGAACGAGCTCGAACGCGAAGTAGATTGCCTGGCCGCGGAGGAACGAACGACGAAGACTCAGATTGTGCGCGATGCACTTGAACAGTACCTGGAGTTGAGACGAAGCGAGTTGACTTCGTATCAACGCGGGGAAGCGCTCTTCGGTCGATACTCGTCCGGCGCCGCCGACGGTTCCACCACGTACAAGAAGCGCGTGAAGGCGAAACTCCGTGAAAAGCATACTCGTTGATGCTGGACCGCTCATAGCGCTGTTCGACCGTAGCGATGCCCATCATTCCGGTGTACGTGACCTGATCGGCGACAGACCGGCACAGCTGATCAGTACGTGGCCGGTGGTCACCGAGGTCTCCCACATGCTGGACTTCGACGTTCGCGCACAACTCGACTTTCTTCGCTGGGTGTCTGCGCGAGGGGTGATACTGCATGAGATCGATGAGGGAGCACTGGAACGGATCATCGAGTTGACAAGCAAGTACCAGGACAGACCCATGGACCTTGCCGATGCAAGTCTCGTCGTCGCCGCGGAGCAGCTGAACCTGTATGAAGTCATCTCAATCGATCGCGACTTCGACATCTACCGCACGTCGGATCGGAAGCGCATCACGAACGTGTACCTCGAACGCGAGTAGATTGTGGCCGGGGCGCGCTCTGTGGAAGGGCAATTCGGCACCGTGCAGGTTGTGTGCTGCGACCGGTCACGAGCCAGCCGGAATACCGTGACGGTAGTCTACGGATCGCTCTCACGCGCCGCCGCGTGCAGGATCGTGCAGTCTCAGCCGGAGGTCTCGGGCAGAACCCGCATGCCGGCGTGGTCGGCGAGCTTGCGCTGTCGTGAGTCGAAGCTGACGAAGCACGTCGGTTCGAGCTGCACGGCGCAGGCGACATGCAAGATGTCCATCGTCCGGCATCCGAAGCGCGGGGTCTGGTGCGCCAGCTCCACGAAGGTGGTCGTCAGGCGGTCTCGATCGACCTCCGGCACGTAATACTGGCCCCGCGCCAATCGATCCTCGAAGAGCCCGAGCAGCTCGTGGGCCTCCTCGGCCTCGAGGTCGCCCCAGAATTCCTTCAGATGGATCGCATTCCTCATCTCCGCGCGCAAAACGTCCCACACCGGAAGCGGATCGAACTGGGAGGTCACGAGATCCGCTACCGTCGCAGACTCGGCCTCTCGCACGTAAAGCTTCAGGAAGGCGCTCGTGTCGAGATAGATCACCACCTTCCTCCACGGTCCGCCTCGACAACATCCTCCGCGATCCGCCCTCGCGAATCGACCGCGGTGGCGAGGTGATCGTCCCACGTGACCACCTGACGTGGCCGGGGAGGCACGATGAGCGCAGCCGGCTTCCCGCGATTGAGCACCTCGAAGGTCTCACCGTTTCGAAGCTGCTCCTCCACCTGCGCCCAGTGGGCCTTGAGGTCCCGGACCGATATCGTCTTCATGCGTCATTGATATCAAAAAGTCACGTAAATGTACACCGAAAAAGTACATTTTGAGACTCAATGGGGTCGGTGACCGCTACAGAGCGGCGCGATCGGCTCCGGGCGCGGCGCCCGCGGGGGTCTCCCTCATCTCTTCAGGAGCGAACGGAAGAATCCGGGCTTCTGGTAGCCCTCCTCCTGGATCACGATATCGCCGAGGAGCGAGAAACCTCTCAGGATGACGGTGGTGTCGCCGATCAGGCTGAACACGGTGAGAACGACCGGGTCGGTTCGCGGCGGGATCCGCTCCAGGTGAACCGTCACGTCGCCGACCAAGGCGATGCTTCTGACCGCACCGGCCTCGAAGCTGTGGTGGTCAACGTGCTGGTCTCCGACGATGGCGAGCTTCGTCTCGACCTCCGGTACCGTCGCCGGAGGCTCGGTGTCGGGCCGCTCCGAGGCCCGAGCGCCCGCGGGAAAGTCGTGGATGACCTTCTCCAGATCCTCTATGCAATCGGCGTTGTTGGCCAGATCCAGGCGACGCTCGTAATCCTCGAGCTCGATCCGGTCGGCGGCGAACGCCTGGGCGAGCACGTCGCAGATCTCACTTCTTCGCTCCGCGAGCCCGTACCGTCGCTTCTCGAGATCGTCGTCCATACAAGGTGTATGGTCGGTTTCCCACGAGCTGTCAACTACTCGGTGGCCCTTGGCCTCACTCGTCGAGAAGCCGATACGATTCGACGCGCAGGAGGGGCGGGGGTGCCGGCGGCTCACCGGCCGACTCGAGCTCTCCGACGACCGATGCCCTTCGACTCTGCAGCGACTGCAGTTCGGACGCCGGCTCGCCCTCGATCCGGAACACCGTATCGTCCTCGAGCAGGAGGCGCCCGGCCGTCAACGCGTCATCATCGGCCGTGCACTCCGGCTGCTCCTCCGGGCGGGCGAGCAGACCCACGTAGGTATGCGGCTCGTTGCCGTAGAGCGCGATACGCCCGCACACGACGACCGTCGTGCCCACCGCCTCTTCGGGCCGAACGCGCGGTTCCTCGCGTCCGCCCATGGGCACGAGCATGCTCGAGGTCAATCCGAACAGGACGGCCAGCGCGGCCCGCGACCGGCTCACTTGACGACCACCGCGAAGTCCATGCCCTCGTTGAAGTCGATCGCGAGCTCCACGGTGCCGGTGAGTCCGATGCCTACGCGGTAGAGCATCTTGGAATTCGGGGCCATCTCGTCTGCCGCGATGTCGCCGGTACGGACGTAGGGCGGGTCGGGCGAGGTGCTGGTCTCGAAGTAGTCGTAGTAGTAGTGGTTGAACGACCCGAGCCGGTAGGTGCGGCCTCCCGCGTTCGAGTTCGTCCAGTCCCCCGCGTTGACCCGAAACGGTGTGGACTGCGTCGGGTCGTCGGAGAGCAGGACCGCCGCGCCCCAACGCCAGAGCAGCTGCTCCATCGTCATGCCGGCCGGTCCGCCGGCGTCCTCGATCGCAGCGGCGATCGCGCTCGACGGGAAGCTCGACGTCGAGGTGCCAAGGTGGTCGAAGAGCGCGGCGCCGCCGAAGTTGCGGCCCAGGTACGCGCCGAACGCGTAGGCGATCGCGTAGCTCTCGAGCACGTCGTTCGTGGAGCCCCAGTTCGTGAGACTGATGTCGTTGCGGATGTTGTAGAGCGGCAGGCGCCCGGCGGAGATGCCGGAGGCGCCCGCCGTTCCCCACGTGGGTTCGTCGTACGGCTCGGGCGGCGCGATGCCCCG
>CAYWJH010000140.1:0-7321 GCA_964458555.1 uncultured Spirochaetaceae bacterium
GGCTCGCCTCGCCCTCCGACTTGGTCGACAGGTATTCGCTGCCCGCCATGGAGAAGGACGCGGCGATACCGGTGATGAGGCCGGCGAGCGCGATCAGCGTCGGGTCCTGGAGCGCGAAGGTGAGACCGGCGAGCGCGCCGGTGAGCTCGACGAGCGCGTCGTTGAGCCCGAGGACGATCGACCCGACGTACTCGAGCCGTTCTTCCTTGAGGATGTCGAGCAGCTCGCGCTCGTGTCGGTCCTCGTCGGCCTCGACCTCTTCCGCCTTGGCGACGGTCTTCGCGATCAGGTCGTAGTTGATCTGCGCGGCTTCCTCGCCCTTCTCCATGAGCTTCAGGCCGAACGTGAGTCCGAGCACGCGCGAGACGAAGGTGAAGAAGAGGATCTTGAGCCGACCGGGCTTCACGTCCTCGCCCGTATAGCTCTTCCACACCTCGTAGTGTTCTTTCTCGTCGTTCCCGATCTTCGCGAGGATCTCCGAGTTGTGTTTGTCCCGAACGCGCCGCGCGAGGCGCGAGTAGATGTGATACTCGGTGATTTCGTTGTGCTGCGCCTTGATAAGCTGGGCACGGGTCTCCGGATCGAGCTGCATAGCCATGGTCAGCATAGACGTATCGGTCGAGTGGGGTCAATTAAAGCCGAAAAGGTTCGAACGAATTGCCTTCACGCCTCCTTGAAGGCCGCCGAAGGGACAAATTGCGAGATCTACGTGCGCCTGAACGGTCGAATTCGCGCCCCGAAGGGCCCAATTCCGAAAAAAAGAGCCCAAAGAGCGTCACTTCCCCGGTTTTTTTCGCGTGACCTCTTGCAGTACTGAGTTGATGTGTGATAGCATTCGCCTTCCACGCCCCACCGCATGACTGAGCCGGTCGAGGTATGGAATCGAGTCCGAGCACCCAGCAGAGCACCTGCGGGCGGACCACCGCTCGCGAGAGAGCAACTCGGTATGGCCCATCCTGATACGGTTTGGGCCGTCACACGGGCATATGTGTCATTGCTACACGATATGCGCGCGTGACATGGCACACGAGGAGAATGGCTTCTACCTCGTGGTGGCAGAAGGACTTAGGGGAGGGGTGGTGCGCACTGCTGGCACGGCTCTTGCATTCCTGTAAAGAGAGACAGCAGCACTGTGACGGCGTCCCGCCGCTACCGAGAAGGTAGCGAAACAGCAGAAGGCGGACAAGGGATCGCCGGCGCATTGATGGGATAGAGACCGGAGATTGAGGAGGTACAAGATGCCCGAACCAAACAAGACGCGTGCCGTCCCCACACGGGGGCGGTACAGCGATGACGACGCGAACGTACTCTCGACCTACCTGAAGGAGATCAACATGATCGATCTCCTGACGAGGGAAGAAGAGGACTACTACGCCCGGCGCGCCCGCGAGGGCAACGAAGAGGCGAAGGCGGTTCTCGCGCGCGCGAATCTGCGGTTCGTCGTGAACGTCGCGAAGCGCTATCGCAACCAGGGACTTCCCCTGTCCGACCTGATCAGCGAGGGAAACATCGGACTGATCAACGCGATCGAGCGGTTCGATCCGGACAAGGGCTATCACTTCATCTCGTACGCCGTCTGGTGGATCCGTCAGGCGATCACGAAGGCGATCTACGAGAAGGCACGCATGATCCGGCTCCCGCAGAACCGGATCTTCGAGTTGAGCCGCATCGAGAAGACCCGCACGCGCCTCCAGTCGGAGAAGGGTAAGGATCCGAGCGTCGGCGACGTCGCGAAGGCGCTCGACATGGACGATACGCACGTGGCGAGCATGCTGAACATCTCGCGCGATCACGTATCGCTCGAGACGCCGATCAGCAAGGACAAGGATCCGTCGCTCCTCGGTGACTTCGTCGAGGACACCGAGCGCGACACGCCCGAAGAAGAGACCATGGAAGGTGCCCTGCGGGACGAGATCAACAAGGTTCTGACCTCGCTGTCGGAACGAGAGGCCACGATCATCGAGTACCGATTCGGCCTCAACGGGAAACAGCCTCTGTCGCTCCAGGAACTGGGGAACCGGTTCAGCCTGACGAAGGAACGGATTCGGCAGATCGAGCAGCGCGCCCTTCGCAAGCTCCGCGACCCGGAGCGCAGCGAGCGTCTGCAGTCATACATCGCATAGCCTAAGGCTCCCGGGTCACACACCCGGTCCCGAGAACGAGAGGCGCCCGGCGCGTGGAAACGCGCTGCGGGCGCCTTTTTTTTCGGCGGCGCTTCCGCGCCGACGGCGCCCTCGCGGCCCGCGCCGAAATGTGGTTCAATGGAGCGGTTCAAAGGAGGCAGTCATGATTCGACGCGAGTTCAGGGGGATGCACTACCGACGCTGCGGAGGCTCCGGTCTCTGGCTGAGCGAGGTCGGACTGGGACTGTGGAAGTGGGGAGACCCGAGCTACGACGGGTCGCGGATCGGCGAACACGACGGGTTCGCGGTGCTCGACCGTGCGCTCGAGCTGGGCGTCACGCACTGGGACACGGCGAACTCCTACAACGCCGGATCGGGCAATTCCGAGCGCTTACTCGGTCGTTACTTTGCCGCTCGCGACAGCCACACGCGCGACCAGGTCGTCCTGGCGAGCAAGATCCGCAACCCGGTCCGCTGTGAGCACGAGACCGCGCGCGAGTTCTCGCCGAACGAGTCGGGCGCGTCGCGAAAGTACATCGTCCAGGCGGTCGATGCGAGTCTGCATCGGCTCGGGACCGATTACATCGACATCCTCTACCATCACAGCCCGAGCCTGCTCGACGACGGGAGCTGGGAAACGCCGCTCGAGGAGACCTGGAGCGCCTTCGACGATCTCGTGCGGCAGGGGAAGGTCCGCTACCTCGCGGTATCCAATCGGAACGGAGAGCAGCTCGCCGACGAGAACGCCGCGCTGCGCAGCGTTGCGGCGCCCAAGGACACGCGGATCATCGCCGTTCAGAACCGGTACAACCTCGTCGACCGCGCGGAAGTCTCGTACGGGAAGGAGAGCGAGCCCGATTTCCTCGCCCGGCTCGACCGCGAGCGCGTGGGCCTCGTACCCATGGTCCCGCTCGCCGTGGGCTTTCTCACCGGCCGCTACCGCCGCGACGTCACCGACTCGAGCGGTCGCCTCGCAACGGAGTCGGATCGGCGCTGGGCAGAGCGCTACCTCACGAAGCGCAACTACGACGTGCTCGACGAGGTCGAGGCGATTGGGACGGCGCACGACGCGTCCATCGCGCAGATCGCGATCGCGTGGCTGCTGACGCGCGAGCAGGTACCGTCGGTGATCGCCGGCGTCACGAGGATGGAGCAGCTCGAGGACAACGCGAAGGCGACCGCGGTCGATCTCACCGACGAGGAGATCGCCCGCCTGGACGCGCTCACGGGGGCGTGAGCGCGTTCGGGGGTCAACCCTTCACCGAGCCTGCGAGAATCCCCCGGATGAAGTAGCGCTGCAGCGAGAAGAAGACCACCAGCGGCAACGCAACCGAGACGAAGGCGGCCGATGTCAGCAGATGCCATCCCCGACCCCGCGATCCGACCAGATTGCTGATCGCGATCGTGATCGGCGCGACCTCCGGCGAGCCGCCGAGGTAGACGAGCGAGACGAGCAGGTCGTTCCACGCCCAGATGAACTGGAAGATCGCGAGACTCGCGATCGCCGGAACGGTCAAGGGCAGTACGAGCCAGTAGAAGACGAGGAAGTTGGTAGCGCCGTCTATCTCGGCGATCTCGAACAGCTCCTTCGGTAACCCGTCTATGTAGTTGCGCATGAGGTAGACCGCAAACGAGAGTCCGTACGCCGTGTGCGCCAACCAGACCGCCGGGAAGGTCCCGGTCATGTTGAGGACATTGTACATCCGGAGAATCGGGATCAGGGTCATCTGCAACGGTACGATCAGGAGCCCGACGATGATGAGAAAGATCGCGTGACGCCCAGGAAACCGCATCTGCGCGAGCGCGTAACCGGCGAACGCGGCGACCAGGATGGGCATCGCCGTTGAGGGAATCGCGATGATGACGCTGTTGTAGAAGGCGCGCGCCATACCGGCCTGAGTGAGAACCTCACGATAGTTTTCGAACGTGAACTGCGACGGCGGGACGAATGCCTGCCACCATCCGGTGTTCAGAATCTCGGCCCGTGGGCGGAAGCTGCTGATCAGGAGCCCCACGGTAGGAATCAACCAGATCAGCGAGATGACCAGGATGATCGTGTGAACGGGCAACTTCTTGACGAAGGGCGCGAACACCTCGTACCACGTTCTCTTGTTGATCGTGATCTCCTGCCCCTCGCTGTTCCGGATTGTACGGGTTTCTTTGATCTGTTCCATGGACTACGCCTCCTCGCCCGACACGAACTTGCGCACGTTGAGGATGATGACGGGGACGACCGCAAGAAAGAGGATCACCGCAATCGCGCTCGCGTGTCCGTAGTCCTGGGTGACGAACATCTCCTTGTACATGCGATTGGCGATCACCTCGGTCTCGAGCCGACCGTTCGTCATCACGTAGACGATGTCGAAGATCTTGAGGACGTTGATGATCATGGTGGTGACCACGACGACGATCGTCGACGAGATGATGGGCACGATGATGCGCCAGAAGACGCCCCACTCGGTGCACCCATCGATCCGCGCTGAATCGATGAGGTCCTGGTTCACGCCCTTCAGCGACGCCGAGAGGATGACCATACAGAAACCGGTCCAGATCCAGACGGCAATGGCGATGAGCCAGAAGTTGTTCCATGGCGGCCGGCCGAAGTGGAACGCGAGGGGCTCGAGGTTCGGGATGATCGACGTCAAGATCGTGTTGATCGTGCCCGTCTGGACTTCGCCGGCGGGCTCGTAGCGGTACATGAACCTCCAGATGACCCCGGCTGCGACGTAGCTCACCGCCATGGGCATGAAGAGCAGCGACTTCGCAACGGGTTCGTACTTCACCTTGTCCGTCATCACCGCCATCAGGAGTCCGATGCTCACGGTCAGCGTGGTGAATACGACGACCCAGATCAGGTTGTTGCGCAGGGCGACGAGCATGTCGCCGTTGGTGAACACGAAGAGGAAGTTGCGCAGCCCGACGAACTTCTCCGACTGAGGTCCCATGAACGAGTAGATGGTGGTCTGCACAACGGGATAGACGAGCCATGCGCCAAGGATGAACAGGGCCGGAAGCAACCACAGGAACGGCCGAAGACGGTTTTGCGCCGTGCGGCTCTTGAGCCGCTTCACGAGCTGATCGGCGACCCACGAGTAGAGCACGAGTATTCCGGGAACGCCGATGGTCGCGCCGAGCGCGATGAGGATGGTTTGGGCTCTCATGGACGACTCCTGCAAGAAGATGACGGGCCGGCCCATCCGGGCCGGCCCTGCGATTCATCAGTACGCGCTCTGCCGCGTCTCTTCCATCGTCTGGAGAATGCTGTCCAGATTGTCGGGATTGGAGACGAAATCGGTGACCGCGCTGAAGAACTGCTGGTTGACCTGCGACGGCATCAGGTCCGACGCGTCGAAGACGACGATTTCGGATTCGTTCATCGCCTGAGCCGCCTGTCGGATGAGCGGATCGTCGTAGGCGGAGAGCTCAACCGCCCGGTTCGGCGAGATGGCGCCCGTTTCGAGCCAGTACGCCTGCGCCCGTGCGGACGAGAAGTACTGCATCAAGGTGTTCACTGCCTCACGCTCGTTGAACTGACTGAACACGTCGCCGGAGGCGACGATCGAGTTCGCGTACTCCTGCGCAACGCGCGGGAACGGGAAGAACGTGAAGTCCTCCTGCGCATTCAGGTCGGGGAAAGCGTCGGTGATGAATCCCTTGAGGAAGGTCGCCTGGAAGTGGAAGACCGCTTCCGGCTCGGGCTGGAAGACGGGAGCGTGCGCGTCGCGGAAGTCGGTGCTGATCACGTACTGCCGGCTGCCGTAGATCATGTTCGCGTTGCCCACGATCTTGCCCCACTCGTTCCAGACGCTCCGCATCTCCTCGCTCGTCCACGAGAGCTCGCCGTCGTGCCACTGCTCGTAGAGGTCCGGTCCGTGCATCTTCAGGAAGATGTGCTCGAGCCAGTCGGTGCCGACCCAGCCGGTTGCCGCACCGCTTTCGATGCCGACCGACCACGGAGCCAGCCCCTCGTCGTCCGCGATGGTCCGCGAGAGCGAGAGAAGATCGCTCCACGTCTCCGGAACCTCAAAGCCGAGCTCGTCTCGGGTCTTCGGGTCGTACCAGATGAACCCCTTGGCCGCGGCCTTGGAGAAGATGCCCACCAACGTTCCGTCGATCGTGCCACGCTCGATCCAACCCTGCGCGTACTCTTCACGGATTCGCTCCATGTCGAGGATCGTGCTCAGATCTACGAGCTCGTCCTGATTCGCGAATTCCGCCATCTTGCCGGGGTTCGCGAACGCAGCGATGTCCGGCGGGTTACCGGCCTGCACGCGCGTTGTGACGACCGCGTCCATGTCGCGGGTCCCCGTGTAGTTGACCGTCGCACCCGTCTCCTCTTCGAACGGGGCGATCATGCTGTTGAATACCTCCTGCTCCTGGCCGCCCCAGCTGGCGATGACCGATACCTCACCGCCGTCTACCTCTTCGGCCTCTTCCTGCATCTCCTGAGATCCCCCGGCGAATGCCAGCGCGGCGGTGAGCAGCAGTGCGAGTACGAACATCGTGCTTCGGTATGCCGTTCTCACAAGTTCCTCCTTCGTCAATCGTCTCGGCCGGCGCATGCGCACCCCTGACGAGCGCGCCCATCGGTCGGTCGTGCAACGTATGTTCAACGTAGAAGAGGCCGAAAGAGGTGAACATCACCCAAGTGGTCTAGACCGTAGAGGCGATGCCGAGGGCTCGTCCAGTAGGCGGCGCCGGGGTCGAGTTCGTGCCTGCTCGGCAGGCTACAGCTCCGCGTGGCGGGCCTGCCGGATCGCGATGACCAGGAACGCGGCCACCGGCACGAGCGTTCCGCCAAGGATCACACCGAGTGCGATGCCCAGGTAGGGACCGCGGCTCCGTAGCAGCGCGCCGAGCATCATGGAGAGGTTCGCATAGAAGAGCAGGTTCAGAGCGAGGAGGATCATCCCCCGCACGAAGTCGGGGCCGGAGACAGTCGGATCCGCCACGGCGAACAGCGCGTACGGCTCACCGCAGACGCCTATTCAGAACTCTACTCCGTAACCGAATCGATCAGCGTCTTTAGCGTCGCCCCGATGCGCTCCCAGCCTTCGGTCGACCGGATGTCGACCCCGTTGTACTCGCGCACGCTGTCCGACCGAAGGGTCAGATAGAAAACCCCCGCCGTCACCACGGCGAGCAACGCGTTGACATCGAGCTCGGCCGATATCTGCTTCTCCCGCAGTAGCGACGAG
>CAYWJH010000141.1:0-7288 GCA_964458555.1 uncultured Spirochaetaceae bacterium
CGACATCCCGTCGGTCGACTTCACCGCCGCCGGCGCCATGTCGTTCGCCGACGAATGGATGGAGCCCGAGCTCGCCCGGATGGCGGGCGCCGTGACCCTGACCGTCGGACGCGGCGCGGTTACGCTCGCGCCGTCGATGGTCGAGGAGCTCGCCTGGACGCTTCCCGGTGCCGCAAAGCTCATTCCGGACGGTGAAATCAGTGTCGACGAAATCTCGCTCGACGCCGAATTGCGGAACGGAGGGATGATCGAGCTGCGGGAGCTCACGCTCGACGCGCCGCTCGCCGCGGTAGCGCTCAGCGGCCGCGTGCGGTTGGACGAAGAGGACGTCGTCGATCCGGCCTCGTTCGTGCTGGACGGATCGGTCGAGCGTCTGCCGCCCGTCGCTCGCGAGTTTCTCGGCGAGATCGCGGGGACGATGGGCGTCACGCTGCCCGAAACGGGTCGCTTCGAGTTCTTGCTGTCGCTCGGCGAGTACGGCGAGCCGCGCCTCGACGTGCGGTGAGGATACGGCCGTTCGATGGCGCGATTTTGCCGAACGTCGCGACTTTCGTACTTTGGAAGAGCATTCCAAAGAAGGAGCATCTATGGAGATTCAACTGAACAGCGGCCACACGATTCCAGCGGTGGGCCTGGGTACCTTCCGGGCCAAGGGTGACGACGTCTACAAGGCCGTGCTTCACGCGCTGTCGACCGGGTATCGGCATATCGACACGGCGGTCATCTACGGCAACGAGGAAGAGGTGGGTCGCGGACTGGCCGAGTCGTCGGTGCCCCGCGATGACGTGTTCGTGACCACGAAGGTCTGGAACGGGGCGCACACGCGCGAGGAAGCGGCGAAGATGATCGACGAGTCGCTCGGGCGAATGGGCCTCGACTACGTAGACCTCGTACTGATCCACTGGCCGTACACCTACGAGCGAAACGCCGCGGTCTACGCGGCCATGGAAGACGCGGTGGACGCGGGCAAGGTTCGGTCGATCGGCGTGTCGAACTTCAACATCCATCACATCGACGCGCTCCTGTCGACCGCACGGATCACGCCCGCGGTCAATCAGATGGAGTGTCACGTCAACCTTCAGAACACGCGTCTGAAGGAGTATCTGGACGGGAAGGGCATCGCGCTCGAAGCGTACGCTCCGTTCAAGAGCCAGCACGTCAGCGACGTGCTCGAGAACGAGACGCTTCAGAAGATCGGGGCGGCGCACGGGAAGACCCCGACGCAGGTCTCGGTGCGGTGGTTATTGCAGCGCGGGATCATCGCGCTTCCCAAGTCGGTCACGCCGAAGCGGATCGAGGAGAACTTCCAGGTCTTCGACTTCGAGCTCAGCGATGAGGAGATGCACGAGATTCGCAAACTCAACCGCGGTCAGCGGCTGTTCACCGAGCCCGACAACATGGACGCGGCGTTCGTGGAGCTGTGACTGTCGGGCTCGCGTCGGTGTCGGCGCTCTTTGTCGTGGCAAGTCTCGGCTACGTCGCGACGGCAGAGCTGCGCCGGCTCCGCGCGACCTGGCTCACCAAGCCGTTCGCGATGCCGCTGCTCGCGATCGCGTATTCGATCGCGGCGGCGGCTCCCGATCCCTGGATAGTCGCCGGTCTCCTGCTCGGGGCCGCCGGTGATATCCTCCTCATTCCCCAGCGGAAGCAGCTCTTTTTCGCCGGGCTGGTGGCCTTCCTCGCCGGGCACCTCGCGTACACCGTCGCTCTACTCTCACCGGTAGTCGCGCGCGTCTCGACCGTCCCGTGGACCGTGGCTGCAGCCGCCCCTCTGGCGGTCATAGGGCTCCTCGCGTACCGCGGATTGCGGCCGGGGCTGGGCGGGATGAAGACGCCCGTGGCAATCTACGTTACCGTGATCCTGACGATGACGCTCGCCGCGATCGTGCGTGCGGGTGTCGTCCCGTCTGCGGCGTTCTGGTTTCCGCTCGTCGGTGCGTTGCTTTTCCTCGTCTCCGACCTGGTCCTCGCCTGGGGGCGCTTCCGCGAGCCGTTCTCCCACTCAAAAACAGTCGTCGCGCTCACGTACGTGTGCGCGCAGGCCTTCATCGTGGTCGGTTTTCTGTAGGCAGCCTACCACTCGTACCGTCGCTGCGGGCGTCGCCGCCTGGCATACCGGTTGCGCAGGTAGTCGAGGTCGCGTGCGACGTGTCGGGGGTGCAGGCCGAAGCGCTCGAGCGGCGGGTTGCGGTGCCTCTTGCCGTGTCGCCGGCGCGGGACGAGCCGCGCGCCCGGGTGATCGATCCGAGCGAAGTCGAGGACACGCGCCATCGTTTCCTCGGTGTGCTCGACGAGGTCTTCGAACCGCAAAACCATGAGTTGGTCCTCAGGCACGCACCCCTTCTCCTCTTCGAACGTGCGGTAGAGATGGACTCCCCACTCGTACTTGCGCCGGAAGTAGGTCCGCGCCTCCTGTTCGGTCAGCGCCGAGCCTACGTATCGTTCGTTCATCGCAAGGTACGAGCGAATCGATTCTTCCGGATCGCGGAATACGTAGATGATACGCGCATCGGGAAACGCCTCCATGAGCTCGGGAAGGCGGAATACCGTGGGGGTCGATTTCGCCACGACGTGGGACAGACCCGTGTGGATCAGCTGGCGCTTGAGGCACTCGTCGTAGAAGCGCATCGTCTTCCGCGTCACGTGGCGGTCGATCCATCCCAGGCGCAGGCCAAAGTCGGCGACGTCGTCGTCGACGAGGAGCCACGGGCAGACGAACGCCATCGTCTCGGTGTCGAGGCAGTGGAGGAAGATCGCCTCGTCCTCTTCGACGCTATCGAGGTGTACTTCGTGACCGCTGTCGGGCCCCCGGAGCTGGGTGAGGCCCAGCTGGCGCAGCAGGCTGATCACCGGGCCGAAGAATCGGCGCATCGTGAGCGAGGGGAACCAGAGCTCCCACGTGCGGAACATGCTCGCCTTACCGGTGCGGTAGAATTGCCGCTGGAGAAAGGTCGTCCCGCTGCGCGGATGCCCGACGATGAATACGGGTTCGGTGAGCTGCATCGTGCGGAGGTTGGGGTAGACGATCGTGTCGAGCCACAGGAAGAAGCGCGTGAGGAAGTAGGCGATCGGTCCGGCGGTTCCCCACAGCAGCGTCTGAGCGTACCGGCCGTGGCGCAGGCAGACGCGCAGCATGCGGGCGAGCCGCCTGAATGGCGAACGCAGATCGCCCGGCGGCCGCGGGATCCGCTGCCGGGGTGTCGGTTCTGCAGGCTGTCGCTCGGTATCGGCGCGCATCTGTCTTCCTCGTGCGTGTGCGCGGCGACGGCTCGCACACGACCGACGCGGGGCTGTGGGCTCGGGCACCGACACTCCGAGTCAGCCTATCACGTTCGCGATGCCTCGTCGCATGCTACCTCGCCGAAACCACGACATTGCGCCCGGTGTCTTTCCCCCGGTACAGCGCTTCATCGCCCCGGCGGATCGCCTCGTCGATGTCCACCGCGGGGCAGAGCTCGGCGAGCCCGATCGTGATGGTTACCGTGAGGATGACACCGTTCCACTCGAGAGGTTCCGCTGCTACCGCGGCGCGGATGAGGTCGGCCACGCGTGAGCTGGTCCGTTCTGCTCAACGAGCTCAGTTCCTGATTCTTTGCGACAAGCGTCCTCTATACATGCGAAACGGCGCGGACGTCGTAACAGGAAAGCGCCGCGAGCGCCAAGCGCCTATCGTGAAGGTGCCGTACGGGAAGACATCCACGACCTCCTCCGCCACGCTTGACAGCTGCGCACCCGTGGAGGACCATGGTCCTTTTCTTTCGCGTGCTCACAAGGAGGGTTGACGTTTTGACGGGTGCCCTGGGAGGCGTGTTTCTCGCAGGATTGAGTATGGGAGTCACCTCGTGCGCGGTGCATTGTTCGCCGGTCCTCTTCTACATCGGAGGAACCGCAGACGGATGGAGATCGGGGTTCAAGGCCGTCCTGGTCTTCGCGTTTTCCCGGTTGTTCGGCATTACCGTACTCGGTGCGCTCGCAGGCGGCTTCGGCGCGATCGTCTTGAACCGCCTTGCCGAAGGGAGCGTCGTGTCGTGGCTGCGATACGCGGCGTCGGCCGTGATCGTCGTGCTCGGAATCCTGGTGTTGTTCGGACTCAAACTGCCGGGAAGCGCGACGCGGATGTGCCGGGCGGTCAGGGGGCCGGCCTCGCAGAGGAGCCTCGTGTCCATGGCGATCCTGGGCCTGCTGATCGGGATAACGCCCGTCTGTCCCGTCTTCATCGGTGTTCTGAATTACGTGGCGTTCGGGCTGGAGAGCGTGGCGCTCGGTGCGCTGTTCGCGTTCGTGTTTGGGCTTGGGTCTGCAGTGATGACACCGCTCGTCGCGATGGGGCCGCTCGTCGGTCTGGGCCCGCGGCTGTTTTCGAGTCCGGCTCGGCTCCGGGTATTCAGGCGAGCTTCGGGCGTGATCCTGCTCGCGCTCGGTGTCGCGCTTTTCCTGGCTACCTGAGCGCGAGTAAAGGAGCGCATGATGCGACGGACGCTCGAAGTCGTGGTCCTCGTTCTCTTCCTGGCAGCCGGAGCTCTTCTGGTGCTCGGCAGGATGCCGATGCCGCGGCCGTCGGTAGACGTAGCGACGTTACTCCCTTCGGATACTTCGGAAGGGATGTCTGCAGCGTGCAGTTCGTGTTCGCTCGACTGCCCGTTTGCCGGCGGTGCGTCCAGCGCAGAGACGAGCGCCGATGACGAATCCGAGGTCTATGGCGTCATCGCGGACGAGCACCTCTGGTTGCGGGCGGTACCGCTTTCCGACGGTTCCATCGTGGAGGTGCGCGAGGGTGTGGAAGGTGGAGCCGGACGCGTGTGGCTCACCATCGCAGAGGCATCCTCCGCGACCGATACCGTGGCCGCCTATACTGCACACGTGCAGCGCGCCGGGTGGAAGCGAATCCAGGTGCAGCGCGGCGTCCTGCCGGACGGAACGTTTCTCGCGTTCGAAAACGACGGCGCGAGGCTTAACGTGCTCATCGAGCCCGAGGATACGACAACTCGAGTATTTCTCGACCTTCCTGCCGCCTGCGACGATTCCGAGCGCTAGTCGCCCTGGGAAGCGTAGGCCTGCGCCTGTTCGACGCACTCCCGCACGATGCTCACCGCGCTCCTGCAGCTCACGGTTGCGCCGGACACCGCCTCAATTTCTCCGTCATTCGCCTGCAGTCGAATGTCGTCGGCCCGCAGGCCGTAAAACTGTCGCAGAAACTCGTCTTCGGCGATCACGTCACCGAGACCCGAGGTCTCGTTCTGCTCGATCACGTGGACCTGCTCGACCGTTCCGTCGAGCCCCACGCCGGCGGCCATGACGATCGTCCCCTCGTGACCGGAGTCGCTGCCCACACCAACGTAGCCGACCACTTCTCCCTGCCGGCGAGCCTCGTAGACGTGGTCACTCACCTGCGTGAACTCTGCCTCGGGAAAGACCGGAGCCAGGTCCTCGGCCGGGTTGGCGACGAGGGCAGCCTGCTCTCCCATACCCGCGTGCCACGCGTTCAGCAAGGCAACCGCCTTCGCCGCAACGTCACCGGTCAGTCGAGCGCACCGTTCGTGCCGTTCTGGCGAGCCGTCGTCGTAGCCGGATGTGGCGACCCAGTTGCCCCGCGATGCATCGCAGGCTATGTCTCCGGCCGCCGTCTGGACGAAGCGCTCATCTATGTAGTCTGACCCGTAGTACGCGTGCGTCACCGCGTACTCGTTCGCGGTGTCCGTTGGAAGCGGAGTCTCCTGGTAGTACGCGATGAGCTCGGTCGCAAGCGGCTTGTAGTCCTCTCCGGCCACGAGGTTGATCGCGCTGAGGGAGCCGAGTACGGCGCCGCATACGTCGCCCGATCCCGCTACGCCCCCTCTGCCGAAGTGGAGCATGTAGGTGGGTATCTGATCGTACGGATACCCTATCTCCTCCTGCAGCGTCGCGACGATTGCGTTGAAGGAGCCGTACGCGCACGAGCCCTCGTGGTGTCCTTCGTGCCCGAGCTTCCGCACCTCTTCGACGTCGAGCGCCACGTATGGCCATGGACCCACCTGCGGATCCACCGTACGGGAGTCGGCGCCGGAGGTGATCGTCGCGATCAGCCGTTCCTCGAGCTCCACGAGCTCGTCGCGGCTGACGACGTCGTCGGGTGTCCCCGAGTCGACAACGATGCCGACGAGCAACCCGACGGCGAACAGTACGATCGCCACGATCCACGATAGAATCCAGATCCCGCGCTTTCCGATCTCCATGTGACCCCCTCGTGATTTTTCGTGCCGGTGCCGGTTATCTCCTCATGATGCTCATTCCGCACTATCATCGTCCTCCTGCGTACCCGAGCTGTCAAGGTTATACGCCCGACCCGGTGTCGAATCGTTGGCCATCGTGACAAAAGTTGGGGGTAGCGCCGTCGGCTACCGGTCGTCAAAGGCTCGCCGCATCGCCTCCGTATGAAGCTCCAGCGCGCGGCGGTCCAGGAGAACGAACCGGATTCGGTTGACGGTGGCCAGATGGTCAACTCCTTCGGCGACCGCCTCCATCGCGATCTGCGCCGCTTCCTCCATCGGGTAGCCGAACGCGCCCGTGGAGATCGCGGGAAATGCGATCGAAGCGAGCCCTCGCTCCTCCGCCCGTTGCAGCGAATTGCGGTAGCACTCGGCGAGAAGCTTGTCCGACGGAGTGTCGCGCCCGTAGACCGGACCGAGCGTGTGAATCACGTGCGCGTTCGGCAACTGTCCCGCGCGGGTAATCACCGCCTCGCCGGGACGGATGGGCGCGTAGGGGCGGCACTCCTCGGTGAGCTCCGGTCCCGCGGCGCGGTGAATCGCCCCGGCAACTCCTCCTCCGATCTGCAACTGCGCGTTCGCGGCGTTGACCACGGCGTCGACGTCCGGCTGCTCGACGATATTGCCCTGGACGCACTCCACGGTTACTCCCGATCGTTCGACCTTCTGGTTCTCCTTACTCATCGGTTCCTCCTCTCTTCAAACTTCCTGACGAACAGGCCGCACGGCAACTCCCGCGCGGTACCGGAAGGACGCGTCGTGCACGAGAACGTTCCGGTCGTCGTGGTGGAAGGTCCGGCTGCCATGGCGCAGATTCTCGAGAGCTCGCTGCTCGACCATCTGAACTACCAGACGCTCGTCGCCACGAAGGCGGCGCGAATCCGCCAGGCAGCGAGAGGCGGCCTTATCCTCGATTTCGGGCTCCGGCGCGGACACTGGCGCGGAGCCAACGCCGGCGCTCGAGCCGCGCTCATCGGCGGCGCGGATTTCACGTCGAACGCCGGTATCTCGCACGCGCTGGGTTTTCCGTCCAAGGGCACGCA
>CAYWJH010000142.1:0-7262 GCA_964458555.1 uncultured Spirochaetaceae bacterium
ACGGTTGCGAGCATCAGGAAGAGGTCGTAGGACAGTCCAGTACGCGTGTTCCCGGATACGTGGTCTCCCCTCGTTCGTGCAGCTGTCGGCTGACGGGCTCCCGCCGCGTCAGAACGGTGCTCGCCAGCGCGGTCTCGCGCGCCCGCAGACGGTCCGCGGCCGCCTCCAGAGCGCCGGAAAACGGTAAAATCGCGGCGCACCGCGTCTTCATCCACGCCGAGAAGGTCGCAAACGTGCCGAAGACTTTCCTCCCGCTTGACCTCGGAGTCCATGAGCGCTACAACGGGGTAGATGCCGCGCAGCACTGCGTCCTTGCCTTCCGGCGTCATCGCACCCACCCGGTTCGATGCGGCGTGCTCCTGCAGGCTCTGTCGCACAAGGAACTCCAAGACCGTTAGCGGTGAAGATACTGCATTCAGTACCGCCTGACTACCCCTCGCCCGGAGGAGATCCGCCGGATCCGTGCCCTCCTCGAGCACGCTGACCGACGCCGTAATTCCCTGCGGCTCAAGAATTTCCGCCGCTCGCCGCGTCGCGCGCGATCCCGCGGCATCGGCGTCGAACAGCAGCGTTGCGCCGTCGACGTATCTGGCGAGGAAACGCCCCTGCTCCTCGGTGAACGACGTCCCCAACGGTGCCACCGCCGTCTCAACACCGGCTTGGTGGAGAGCGATCACGTCCATGTAGCCTTCGGCGAGGACGACGTGACGCTCGCTCCGCATCGCCTTCAGCGCGACGTCGATTCCGAACAGGGTTTCCCGTTTCCGGTAGATCGTGGTTTCGGGTGAATTGAGATATTTGGGGCCGTCGCCCGCGATGATACGTCCGCCGAACGCGAGGACATCGCCCCGGTGCGAGCGGATGGGGAACACGATCCGCCCGGCGAAGAGCGCGCGCCGTGGGTTCGCCCTCGTGAACAGGCCACTCGTCTGGAGGAACTCTTCGGAGTAGCCCTTTTTCCTCAGAAAGCCGTGCAGCCAGTAGGGGTCCCGCAGAGCGTACCCGACGCCGAAACGCTCGATCGTTTCGGCGGAAATCGCCCGGTCGTGCAGCGTCTTCCGTGCTTCGCTCCCCTCTTCGGTCCTGAGAAAGTGCTCGAAGGTTTTCGCGACGCGATTGTAGAGTTCCCCGAGCGCCCGCGAGGCACGGCTCGTCTCGTCGTCCTCCTCACCCCCGGCGACCTCGATCCCCACCTCTTCGCCGAGCTGTCTGACAGCCTCGGGAAACGTGAGCCCCTCTATCTCCATGACGAACTTGTATACGCCGCCGCCGCGCTGGCAGCCGAAGCAGTAGTAGAGCCCGGCGTCCGCGTCGACGCTGAACGACGGGGTCTTCTCGGCGTGGAAGGGACACAGCCCCATGAAGCGCTGGCCCTTCCGTTCGAGCGTCACATGCCTGCCTATCAACTCCACAATGTCGACCCGACGAGCGATCTCGTCGATGGTCGCATCGGGAATCCTGCCCCTCATCTACGCCGTAGCTTAGCGAATCAGGATGAACTCGACACGCCTGTTTTTCCAACGGTTGTCGAGATCCGTATGCGGCACGATCGGCTCGGTGCCGCCGCGCCCGAGCACGGAGATTCGTCGCTCGGCGATACCTGCCTCGATCATCGCGTCTCGAACGGTCTCCGCCCGCGCGAGGCTGAGCGGCTGCAACTCCTCACGCTCCTCGCGCTCGGTCCCGGTCACGTTTACCGCGTGTCCCTCGATCCGGATATTGTAGCTCGAGTACTTGTCGAACACCTGTGCCAGCCGCTCGAGTATCGCTCGGTTTTTCGCGCCACGCTCGTCGTCCGGGCCGAGCACGAGCTGCGGGCTGTTCGGCGCAAAGGTGATGTTCGAGATCTGGACCTTCAACCGGTCTCCGTCGCGCACGACGAGGATGTCGACCGGGATGATCCCCTCGGTCACCGTCACGTTACCCAGCTCGTCGCTGATCGTGAAGCGGTAGGGATAATCCTCCGCCGAGATCACGAGCTCGCCGTCGGAGGCGCGGCCGTCCCAGATGAGCCGTGACGCGGGCATCCCGCGCCCGGTGAACTCGGTGAAGAAGCGTCGGTTGCGGTCGAGAATCTCGAAACGCCACGCCTGGATCGCGCTCGCATCCTCCACGTCGAGTCCGATGACCAGTTCGTCGTCGACGCCGTCGTTGTCCGGCGAGAACGGGATGGGGTCGAGGCTGACCTCGACCTCCGGCGCGGTGACGTCCACGCGCACCGGGGAGGAGACCACCCGCGTCTCGTTGCCCTTCTCGTAGTCGACCGCGAACTCGGCGACGAAGGTCCCTTCGCGAAGCTCGCCGCGCCCGTCGCGACCGTCCCATTCGACCCGTCGTTCGGGCATGAGATCGGCCCCCGAGTACCGGCGCACGACCAGCCCGTCGCGCGTGCGAATCGTCAGCCGCCACTGCCTCGCGCCGTCGATCAGGTCGGCGTAGAGGTCGAACGCCAGCTCGTCGCGCGTGCCGTCGCCGTTCGGCGAGAACGCAGACGCCGTCGACGTCACGAAAAGCCGCGGGACCCGCGTGTCGACGGTCAGCTGCGGGGCGCCGCGCACAGCCGTGTTGCCGGCCCGATCGGTGGCCGAAATCTCGTAGAAATAGACGCCATCGTCCACGACGTTGCCCGCCGAGTCGGTACCGTCCCACACGAACGACTCGGCGGTGCCGCGCCAGAGATACTCGCGGACCACCCCGCCGTCGGCGTCGCGGACCGCCGCGCGCCACTCCTCCTCGTCGCTCGTCTCCTGCTCGATCCGCACGACGTCGCGGTTCCCGTCTCCGTCCGGGCTGAAGAGCGTGTACGGAGTCTCGAGCGTCACCGAGGGTGGAATGGTGTCGACGACGAAGGGCGCGGTCTGCGCCTCGAGCTCCACGCCGTTCTCGAACACCGTCTCGATCCTGGCGCGGTAGACGCCGTCGGGGACACGACGGCCGGTCGTACCGAGCCCGCCGTCCCACACGACGTTCTCGGCGACCTCGCCGCGCCCGTCGAAGGCGCGCACGCTCTCGCCGTCCTCGTTTCGGACATCCACGCGGTAGCGCGCGACCTCGTCGGCGCGGTCGACGCGGAGGAAGAGACGCTGGCGGTCGCGCACGCCGTCCGCGTTCGGGCTGAACGCATCGAACTCGGCGCGCACGCCTATCTCCCCTTTGCTCGTGTCTATTTCCACGACGACCGGGTCGGACGACCCGATATTGCCGGCCGCGTCTTCGGTCGCAAGCACGTAGGTGTAGCGTCCGTCCGGGGCGAGACGGCCGTCGTCGCGACGACCGTCCCATACGACGCGCTGCTCGGGGATTGCGGTCCACGTGTACGTTCGCACGCTATTCCCGTCGCGGTCGATGATGACGCCCCGCCACCGCTGTTCGCGTGAAGCTTCGTTGAAGAAGGTCACCGTGTCGATGTTCCCGTCGCCGTTGGGCGAGAAGAGCGAGACGTCGGCGCGAGCATCGGCGAGCGGAGCGGTCACGTCGATCGTGAACCGCGCCGACTGCGCGCTCGGCCGGTTCCCGTTGCGGTAGACGACCTCGAGCTCGGCGAAGTAATCGCCCTCCTCGAGGCGAGCCCCGGTGTCGGTGCGTCCGTCGAAGACGACCGGCGCCGGGGATCCGGCGGTGTCCGCGTACGTGCGGACCCGCTCGCCGTCGATCGATCGCACGGCAATCTCCCACGAGACGATTCCGACGTTGTCTGGCACGTCCGGCCCGATCGTGAGCGAGTCCTGTCGGCCGTCTCCATTCGGCGAGAACTCGGAGCTCGATATCTCGAGGCCCACGGGCGTCGACTCGGTGTTCAGGATGATGTTGGGTAACTCGGCGACCGCGCGGTTGCCCGCGCGGTCGGTCGCGGATATCCGATAGCGGTACACCCCGTCGGGTTGGATCGCGCCTTCGTCCCCGCGGCCGTCCCACTCGAAGTCGCGAGGAGCGCTGTCGACGAAGCGAAGCGTACGAACTGTCCGGCCGGAAGCGTTGGTAATCTCGGCGAGCCACTCGCGTTCGACGCTCCCGCTCTGGACCATGGGGAAGGTATCCTTGATGCCGTCACCGTTCGGCGAGAAGATGCGCTCCTCCGCCGCGGGTGCAGCCACGTCTATCCGAGGAGGCACGGTGTCCACGACGACTCGGTACGCGGCGCTCGCCGCCCGGTTTCCGTTGTCGTCCACCGCGAAAAGCTGGAAGCCGTACTCGCCGTCGGGGGCCGTCTCACCGTCGTCGGTGCGGCCGTCCCAGCGAATCTGCTCGGGGACCGGCACACCGCTACGCACCTCAACGATGCGGTCCACGACGTTCTGAAAACCGGTGTTCTCGGGCCGATCGTCCTTGTTGCGAATCGTCCGCACGACCTCGTCGCGCTCATCGCGAACCTCGAAGGCCCAACCGACGATGAAACGCTCGTCGCGGATGTCGATGGGGACGACCAGCGCGTCCTGCGTACCGTCGTTGTTCGGCGAGATGGCCCGTGGCTGTCCGTACTCGATCGCGACCCGCGGTCCTTCGGTATCGACGATCCCGAGCGGGGCGTTGACACCGCCGCCGATCGCCCACACGTCGTTGTACAGCGGCGCGGCGGCGACGGCGGTATGCACCTCCGTCTCGGTCCAGCCGCGGTCGGCCGCGAACCCCTCGTCGCCCAGCCCCGCCTTGAACGAGGCGGAGAGACCGAAACTCGGGATGAGGCTGCGGCGATCTATCTGCGGGTCGACGAACTGGCGCAGGTCGGCCTTCCAGCCGGCATGAAGCGACACCGCGTCGAAGAAGGTCGCCCGCGCGCCGACGCCCAGGCGGACGTTCTGGAAGGCGGGCGCGGAAACCGAGCCGCTCGCGCGAACGGTGAGCCAGTCGGTGGATAACGCGTCAAAGTTCACGCCGGCTACCGGCGTGAAGGGGCTCGAGAGCGCGCTCGCGCCAGCAAGTGGCTCGTACCACTTCCCCACGTTCTGCAGCGCGACCCCCCATCGGAGGTTTTCCATGAAACCGAGCGCGCCCATTTCGCGCACGACCCCGAGGTCGATGGCGGCGCCCACGTCGAATCGGTCCGCGCCGCCTCCCATGACCCGCATCCCGACGCCGGCGAGCCACCCGGGATAGAGCTCCTTCGCCGCCGAGCCGTGCATCGCCACCGTCGTGCCCCAGCGCATTCCGGCCAACGGCATCGCGAGGAGGTGCGCCGACCCGCTGAACACCCCGACGCGCGTGGGCGCCACGACGCCGAGGTTCAGGACGTGGCCCTGCCATCCGCCGCCTGCGACGGGTGACCCGAATCCGGTTATCGCGAGGTAGCTCGCATCGAGCGTCGTCCGCTGGACGAGCGCGCTGACCGCCGGGTTCAGCGTGTCCGCCTGCGGCCCTTCGTCGGCGACCGCCGGCGCGCCTTCGGCGAGCATCAGCGGCGAGTACAGATCGTAGAGATCCTCTCCGCCGGTCGGCGGGGAGTACTGGGCGGCAAGCGGGCCCGCGGCGATGACGAGAAACGCAAGTGCGATTCGAATTGGTCGGCTCATCCTCATCTCTCTCAACAAAAAACGTCGACTCGCGCTGGTTACACGCGATCTGATCGGCTGCGGGCGGCGAGGATCGCCTCGTAGTAGGAGTCGATCGCCTCCATCTCGGAGACCGAGAGCTCGGTGTAGAGCTCCGCGGCCACCCGCTCCAGCACATCGGCCTGCACCCGGTCCAGCTCGTCCTCACGCCGACTCAGCGCGAGGTAAAGCGAGACCAGCTCGGCGTGCGAGAACGCGATTCGGTGACGAGAGTCGCTCATAGATCGACCTCGAGCCCTTCCTCCGAAAGGTACACCGCCAGGTCGGTGTTTCCAAGGTTGCGCGCGTACCAGCGCGCCGACTGGAGGTTCTTGTAGAGTCTGCGGTCGTCGTACGTCGGGTCGTGATGGAACATGTAGAGTCGCCTGATCCTCCAGGCGGTGACGAAGTCAACCCCCAGACTGAACGAGCTGTGCCCCCAGTCGTACTTCTCGATCGCCTCGCCCAGCGTGTACTGGGAGTCGAGGATGATCATCTCCACCCCTCCGTAGAACGCCTGGTTCTCTGCCGATTTCTCGAAATCGCTCTCCTGCAGCTCGGTATCGCTCGAGAATATGAACGCCTTGCCGCGATCTTCGATCCGATAGGCGACCGCGCCCCCGGGATGCTTGTGTCTGCGCCAGGTCACCGTGCCCGTACCGATCTGTACCGGTTCGCCCTCGAGCTGTTCGAACCGGATAGTACTCGCCATCGCGCCCTCCATCGTCACCGGAAAGTACGGCGGGCGCATGTGGTTGAGCACGATCTGATCGAAACCCGGCACGGGGCTGTAGAAGGTGATCTTGACCGACGGATTATACGCCGGCCCGAAAAAAGGCAGCCCCTGCAGATGATCGTAGTGGAAGTGGGTGATGAAGATATGGAAATCGCTCACGCCGTCCATCTCGCCGGCGAGCGACCCGGCGAGCTCGCGTATTCCCGAGCCACCGTCGATCAGGATGCAACTCCCGTCGCTGAGGCGAACCTCGATACACGAGGAGTTTCCTCCGTAGGTCCCGAAGAGCCAGGGCGGCAGGTTCGCGAGAAACCGCTCGCGCGCGAGCGGACTCTCGAGATCCTCCGGACGGACCCGCTGGACGACGCTGGCAATCTTGCGTCGAACCTCGTCCGGGGTAACGGGAGTAGGTATCGATCCGCGAACGCCCCAGAACCTTACTTTCATCACTCTAAGCTATCGGCATTGATCGGCGGCTCCAATCGACGCTTTTCGAGCCATGAGTCGATCTCTTCGGCGTCGTGCCGCGTCCCATGGTTGACCCCGGGACAATGATCCGCCGTGCGGTCCCACGTCTCCCGATCGACGAGCTGGTGGGCCCAGAACGGAAAACTCCGGCATTGCAGCGGCCGCGACGCGTACACCGAGCACGCGCCGTCGCGCCAGAAAACGCAGTCCATGTTCTCCTGCTCGCGAAGGCTCACCTGTTTGAAACCGGCGATGTCGACGACGTGGCAGTAGCGGCTCACGACCTCGTCCGTCGCGAGATCGAGCCCTGCGGCGAGGTCGTTCAGGTCGCGACGCGAGAGCCAGACGTACCCGCTGTCGAAACGGCAGCAGAGATTACACCGGGTGCAGCAAAAACGAAGGCCGCTCTCGTAGAAGCGGCCGCGTACGTCACGCGCCATGCTGACCCGCCGGGCCGGCATGGCAGTTAGCATGGGTGTTTGGGGAGAGAAGGATTCGAACCTTCGAAGGCTGAGCCAACAGATTTACAGTCT
>CAYWJH010000143.1:0-7247 GCA_964458555.1 uncultured Spirochaetaceae bacterium
TGTTGGTCGTGATGCGCAGCGACGGGAAGTCGCCGACCGGAAGCGTCGGCAGGCGCGTGCCGTAGCGATAGGTAAGCGTCACGGTTCCCACGACCCGGCGATCGTCCTCGATCGCCCCGGTCTCCACAACGCGTTGTCGCACGAGGGTGCGGATCGTCTGCGAGCGGTTCTCGTGTCCCATCGTCGCGGAGAGCCCGTCGAGCAGCGCCACCAGCGACCGATCCATCGATACGCCGAATCTGACCGTTTCTCCCATGTCACACTCCCGCTTCATCGTACCACAGGTGCCGCGCGAGCTTGACAAGCCAGTCCGATTCGATCACAAGGACAGACCATGGTATCCTCACAACACACCTTCGGGCTCTGCGTCTACGGTATCCAGTACCTGACCGTGAACCCGTCCAATCCGTCACCGCTCGACGCGAACCGCTTCGCCGACCTCGCCGCGAAGCACGGTCTGTCGACGCTCGAGGTCTCGCTCTCCTACGTCTCCCCGTCGCTCGATCCCGGCGAGATCCGCGACTACGCCGCGCGCGCGCGCGACCGGGGGATGCAGTTTGTCGTCGCGGGGCCGAATCTCTCGCGGGCCGACGACGTCAAGCGACAGCTCGAGCTCGCCGCGGAGGCGGGGGCGTCGGTATTCCGGTGCGTGACGAGCCCGCTCCTCGAGGGGAATCGCGAGCCGATGGGCGGCTACGACGGGTGGCAGCGCCACCTCGACAGCATTATCGCCAAGCTCCGCGAGCTCGCGCCGCGCGCCGAGGAGCTCGGTGTGAAGATCGGCCTCGAGAACCACCAGGACGCCGATTCGATCGACCTCGTGCGCGTCTGCGAGACGGTGGGCAGCCCGAACGTGGGCGTCACCCTCGACGCCGGCAACCCGCTCGCCGTGGGAGAGGACCCCGTTGAGTTCGCGACGCGGATCCTTCCGTACCTCGTCGACGTCCACCTCAAGGACTACCGCATGATCCTCACCGACGAGGGCTTCAGGCTCGTCCACTGCGCGATCGGCGACGGCGTCGTAGACTTCGAGGCGCTGTGGCCGCTGTTCGAGTCGAAGCCGGAGGTGCCGCGGAGCATCGAGATGGCGTCGCTCAACCAGCGGCACGTGAAGCTCCTCACCGACGAGTGGTGGGCAGGGCACGCGCGGCGCGACGTACGGACGCTCGTGCCGGTGCTGCGGATCATGCGCGAGCGCGGCGAGCCGGACGGCGATCCGAGGGAGTGGCAGACGCCCATCGAGCACGGCGACCTCACGAACGCCGCCGAGTGGGAGATGGAGCGGTTCGAGCGTAGCGTGGCGAATCTCGCGGAGATCGAGCGAAAGGCACAGGCATAGCATGGAACGTAAACTCACCGGCAAGACCGCCATCGTAACCGGCGCCGCGCGTGGGCTCGGCCGCGGCGTCGCGCTGCGTCTCGCGGACCTCGGCGCCGACGTCGCGGTGAACGACATCGACCTCAAGGGTCACGAAGAGTTCAACGAGGAGCTCGGCGCCGAGACGGTCGCCGACGAGTGCATCGCGCGCGGGGTGAGGTCCATCGGGATCGAGGCCGATATGACCGACCGTGCCGCGGTGCAGGCGATGGTCGACCGCGTCGTCGACGAGTGGGGCGGCGTGGACATCCTCGTCAACGTCGCCGGCGGGATGCTGCGCCCCATCGAGAACAGCGCCGCGAGCACGATGGACATGGACGACTACGAGTTCATCATGGCGATCAACGCCTCGAGCGCGATCTACGCGTGCCAGGCGGCGATCCCGTCCATGAAGAAGCGCGGCGGCGGCCGGATCGTCAATACGAGCTCGACCGCGGCCTTCGGCGGAAACGCGACCTTCACGAACTACGGCATCGCGAAGGCCGCCGTGATCCGCTACACGCGATCGCTCGCCGCGGAGGTCGGCCCCGACAACATCAACGTCAACTGCATCGCGCCGTCGCTCATCGCGACGAGTCGCGCGAACGCGCAGTTCCCCGACCGGATCAAGGCCGCCGAGCGGATCCCGCTCCGTCGGCTCGGCACGCCGGAGGACGTCGCGAAGGTCGTCGAGTTCCTCGTCACCGACCTCTCCGACTACATCACCGGGCAGTGCATCACCGTCTGCGGGGGGAACTATCTGAACGTGTCGTAGGGCGATCAGCTTCGCGAGAAGACGTGCCTGCCACGACTGATCGTCCCGTACCACTCGGGGTGGGTATCGGCGAGCGTCTGGAACTCCTCGAGCGTGTAGACGACGAGGTCGAGATCGACAGGGAATCGCTTCGGGATGTAGCGTACTGCGCGTGCTCTTCTTGGCTCGTCGTCCTGACTGACCACGATGCACAGATCGACGTCGCTTCGAGGGCCGAAGGTCCCGCGCGTCCACGACCCGAACCAGTAGACGTCTGTGATCTCCTCGTGTCGCTCCGCCAGTCGACGAACGAGCATCTCTACCGCGTTCTCGATCAACGACGGTTCAGTGTATCTGACGCCTGCAGAATTCAATGATCTCTCCTGACCGCGTGACTGCGGCTTCAGCCTCGTCGCGCGTGTAGAAATCGGTCGGCGCGCCGTCGTCGAAGCCGTTGGGGTATCGCGTCGGGATGTAGTGCTTGTCGAGAACGCGCGCCGCATCGACGAGCTCTTCGGGCACGCCGGCAATCTCGTCAAAGCGTCCGAGCAGGATCGTCAGCGTATGACCCCACGCTTCTCGTCCGGAGGCGAGGAAGGCGGCCTTGATCGCCTTCTCAGCCGCCTGCTGCGCAGCGAAACAGCTCCACTCGTAGTCTTCCGACGCGAATGCATTCCTCGCGTGCCTGAGATCGGCGTCTGCCTGTCGCAACCAATCGTCGTGCCGGGAGCCCACACTCGAATTCAACCGCATCCGCGCGGCAATTGCAACCGTGGCGGCACCGGGCTGGAGGCGCCGCCACGGTCTCTACCGCGGTCCGGGCCCCGGCTGTCCCCCCGAGTCGTCGACGATCGGGATCGTGCCGCTATCGTCGACCTCGTATCCCCACCTTCGCACGTAGTCTATGCCGGGGCGAAAGTCGTCCCCGTACCGTTCGAGGAGCGCGTGCAGCATCGCCGCGAGCTCGGCCTCGAGCGCGGCGCGCCCCGCGCGACCGACGAGGTTGTCGAGCTGGTAGGGGTCTGCCTCGTTGTCGAAGAGGAGCCACGGCCCGTCCAGATCCTCGCAGTAGGTGTAGCGCTCGGTGCGCACGCCGCGGTAGTCGCGCGCGCGGAACAGCTCGGGGACCGGCTTGCGCTCCGACTGCCTGGGCCAGGTGCCGAAGGCGTGGTAGCTCGCGCAGAGCGCGACGTTCTCCTCCGGCTTCGTGCCTTCACGGAGGTGGGCGCTCAGGTCGCGACCCTGCGCCGCCGGAGGTTGCACCAGGCCGGCGAGCCCGCAGATCGTCTGGAAGTGATCGACCACGCCGATCACCGTGTCGTTGGCGTGCGGGCGAAGCTCGTCGGGCCACCGGACGAGGAGCGGAACGCGAAGCGCCTCGTCGAGCGGGCTCTGCTTCTCGGCGAGGTAGTGCGCGCCCAGGTGATCGCCGTGGTCGGCGGTGAAGACGACGATGGTGTCCTCGGCGAGGCCGGCCTCGTCGAGGGCGCTCAGCACCCGGCCGAAAGCCTCGTCGAGCGCGGTGCAGTGCGCGTAGAAGCCGGCGAGGACCTCGCGCGTGGCGGCGGCGTGCTCTTCCGGGACGTTGGGACGCAGCTCGAGGGTGGCCGCATCGTAGAGCTCGCGGAACCGCTCGGGGGCGGTGTCGTAGGGATTGTGCGGAGGGCCCCAGCTCAGCATGAGCAGGAACGGCCCCTCTGCGCCGCGAACGAACTCCGCCGCATCGTCGGCCTGCGCGAGCGCGTCGTAGCCCTCCCAGAACCGCGGCGTCGGATCGTCGCCGTCGTAGTACATGGACGCGTTGTAGTCGTGCGTGCACTCGAGCACCTTCCAGTGCCGGAAGCCGTGCCGGCGCTCGGGAGGGATATACGCGCGCCGACCGTGTCCGTCGACGTGCCACTTGCCGATGTAGCCCGTGTCGTAGCCGGCCGCGGCGAAGTGCTCGCCCACCGTGTGCAAGGCGGGATTGAGCGGGGCGTCGTTGAGGAAGAGGCCGTGCCGATGCGGGAGCAGCCCGGTGAGCAGGCTCGCCCGCGACGGGGTGCAGACCGGCGTGTTCGCGATCGCGCGGCGGCAGTTCACGCTTTCGGCCGCGAACCGGTCGAGGTTCGGCGTGAGTACGTCGGGATGCGATGCGAACCCGGCGACGTGCGCTGGCCACTGATCTGCGAAGACGTAGACAATGTTGGGCGTGCGGTCGGGCATACGCGCAGTGTAGCCCAATTGGATTGGCTAAGCCAATTGCATTCGTCCCGAAATCGGTCTACGATGGTCCCTGAGAGGACAATCCATGAAAGCACAGTGCATCGTTTTTCCGGAACCGTTGAAGGCGACCGTCGGCGAGATCGACGTGCCGGCTCCAGGCGAAGGGCAGTTGCTCACGAAGACTCGCCTGACCGGTGTGAGCACCGGCACCGAGACGCGGGTCTTCCGCGGCAAGCAGCAGGGAGCCCAGTTCCCGCTTATTCCCGGCTATGAGAACCTGGGGGAGGTGATCGAGGCCGGGCCCGGCACGTCCGTGAAGCCGGGCCAGCGCATGATCGTTCGCAAGCAGCTCTCCGATCCGTCGCCGTACGCGCGGAGCTGGGGGTCGCAGGTGTCGCACTCGCTCACCAACGAGAGCTCGCTCGTTCTCGTTCCCGAGGGCGTGAGCGACGATCGTGCGATCTACGCGAAGGTAGCAGGCATATCGCTGCACGGGGTGAAGCGCGCGAAGGTCGCCTCCGGCGAGTGGGTGGTCGTCGTGGGACTGGGAATCATCGGGCACCTCGTCGTGCAGCACTCGATCGCCAAGGGCGCGAAGGTCATCGCCGTCGACATGGATAACGGCCGGCTTGAGCTCGCGAAGCGCGCGGGTGCACTTCATACGTTGAACGCCGGCGACGAGAAAGCCGTCGATCACGCGCACGAGATCTCAGGCGGCGGCGCGGATGTCGCGTTCGACGCGACCGGTCTCGCGTCGGTCCTCGAGCCGACGTCGAAGTACCTCAAGGCCCGCGCCTGGGACGACGACCCGGCGAACTGCGGCCGCCTCGTGCTGCAGGGCACCGTGGAGGACCCGGTTACGCTCGACTACATGTCGCTCTTCAAGCCGGAGATCGATCTCATCACGCCGCGCGACTGCGACACGCAGGACCTCATCGACTCGCTCGACCTCATGGCCGCCGACAAGCTGCACCCGGAGATCATCCCGGCGACGACCTATTCCTTCCGCGATTGCGCGGAGGCGTACCCCAAGCTCGTCAGTCGCGAGATCATGCGCGTGCTCTACACCTGGGAGTAAGCCATGGACGTCAACGGCTTCCTGTACTCGCAGGTGGGCTACGACCTGGGCGATCCGATGCGCGCGATCATCCGGGGAGGGTCGAAGGATTACGTCCCGGAGAGCGCGGTGTTCGAGGTGGTGAGGCTGTCGGGTCCGGACGCCGGTGGAGCGCCGGCGGGCGAGAGCTCCGGTGCCGCCGAACCGGCCGCGCGCGCCGACGCGGCCGTCGGTGAGGCCGCCCGCAGGGGCGACGTCCGCTACTGGGGCGAGACGTGGAACGCGCACTGGTGGGAGATCGACTTCTCCGGGATCGAGGAGGCCGGCACCTACGCGATCGTCGTCCGCGCGAAGGGGAAGGAGCTCCTGAGGAGCGAGCCGATCGAGATCGACCGGCATCTGCTCTGGCAAAAGACCGTCGTTCCGGTGGCGCTCGACCAGATGGAGGAGCGGCAGCGGCGCGCGCGCAACGGCATCGGCTGGAAGGACTGCGGCGCCTCGTGGCGCGAGGCGAACAGCCACGCGACGATGGTGATTGCGCTCTGCGACCTGGTCGAGGTCGGTTTCGAGTGGATCTCCGCGAACGACATCGATCGGATCCACGAGCAGATCCTGCACGGCCTCGCGTACCTCGAGCGGCTGCAGGACGCCGCCGATCAGACCGGCGCGCCCGACGGCGCGGTGATCCACGAGATCCCGAACCACATGGACATCGTCCCCGGCGACACGGCAAAGGCGGTGGTGGCGTTCACCTACGCCTCGCGCGTGCTCGCGGACGTCCATCCGGAGGAGGCGAGCGAGTATCTCGACCGCGCAACGAGCGCGATCGACTACCTCCTGCTCGACGCCGAGCCCCACTCGCCCGACGGATTCTCGCACATGACCCACGGCGTGGGCGCGGACTTCAAGGTGCCGAACGAGTTCATGACGCGCGACCTCGTGATGATGCTCTGGGGGTGCGTCGAGCTCTACGTGGCGGGACAGGTGCGCTACAAGCAGCACGCGCTGCGGCTTGGCCGCGAGGTCATGAGCAGGCAGGTACCCGAGGAGCGCGCCGAAGGCGGTACCAACGGCGACCCGAAGCTCTGGGGTCACTTCACCACCTTCGCCTCCTCGGATCTCACCGAGAAGTCGAGCTGTCACAACGGCTTCGGTCACGACACCGGTGGGACTTTCCCGCACTTCCTCGTTCCATTCGCGGCGATGAGCCGCTGGTGGCGCGACCATCCCGACGTCGCGAAGTGGCAGGAGACGATGCGTCGATTCGTCAACGGCTACCTCGTCCCCGCGTGCTCGGCGAACCCGTTCTACCTCCTGCCCATCGGCTACTTTCCCGGTGCCGGCCTCATGAGCTTCTGCGGGCCGTGGCACGGTATCAACACCACCTTCGGCTTTGGCGCCGAGCTGGCCGCCGCGCTCGAAGGGTACGCCTCCAACGAGAACCGCGAGGCGATGCGGCAGATCGTCGTGGGAAACCTGCAGTGGCTCTGCGGGCTGAACGCCGGCATCACGCGAAAGAGCTTCGAGGGGTGCCTCGTATGGAAGGAAGAGGTCGCCGAAGGCGAGGCGGTACCGTACAGCCAGATCTACGGCGTCGGGCGTCGGTGGGTCGGCAACTGGACCGGTATTGCGGGGACGATCCCGAACGGGTTCAACGTGAACCCGCAGTTCCGGTTCGAGGTGCCCGCGAGCCGGGAGGCCGACGAGCCGCTCTTGTACACCGACGAGGACTGGATCCCGCACGCTGCCGGCTTCATCGCCGGGCTCGTCGCGCTGCGCGGCAAGCACCGGTTCGAGTAGGAGGAGACCTGTATGGGAAGGCTTGACGGTAAAGTCGCCGTGGTGACCGGTTCGACGAGCGGCATCGGCGAGGG
>CAYWJH010000144.1:0-7244 GCA_964458555.1 uncultured Spirochaetaceae bacterium
CGGGCAGCGGGCGCGCACGCACTGGGAGCAGCTGCGCGAGCTGCTCGAGCTCGAGGTCGGCGGGGCGTAGACGGCAGACGCGGGCGCTTCGGTTGCCACCTGCGCGCCTCAGGCGTGCAGCTGCCGCCGCAGGAATGCGTACGCCGCCTCGCCGTCGATTCGGTGGCGCCCCTCGAAGATCCCATCTTCGACCTTCGCCTCTGCCCCGAAGACGTGGTACACGCGACGCGCACCCTCGAGCCCGCGGCGCACCGCGTCGAGCGGGAAGATGGGATCGTGGTCGCCGGCCTCGACGAAGAGCGGGCGCGGGGCGATGAGGCCCGCGAGATCGGCCATCTCGCCGAACGATCCGAGACCGTGGACGAAGTTGCACGGGCAGTGGTGCATCGCGAGGATCGAGTCGCGGAACGTCGAGAAGTACCCGCTGATCACCGCGGCGCGGAACCGCGTGTCGAGACAGGTCGAGAAGAGCGTGTGCATCCCGCCCCCGGAGATCCCCATCGCGCCCATTCGGTCCGTGTCGAGGTCGTCGAGCGTCTCGAGGTAGTCGACGAGGCGAAGCCCGTCGCGCGCGCGCAGCCCCGCGACCGAACCGCCCAGGTGCGTCGCGAGCGCGGCGGTGTTCTCGCACGTCGTGGGCACCGGAGAGCCCAGGTCGCTGTCGAGGTAGCCGAAGTCGGTGCGCCGCTCGCCGAAGCACGAGATCTCCGGCGCGGCCACGGCGAACCCCTGCCGGCAGAGCGCGATCCCGAAGTCGCGGTGATACCCGTCGGGGGTGTCGCGTTCGGACCCGTCCTCCCACAGCCCCACGATGTCCTTCACGCCGTAGCCGTGACCGTGAAAGGCGACGACCACGGGGTACGGCGGCTCGACGTTCGCGGGTCGCAGGAGGTAGACCGGCATACTCGTGTGCGGGGCGGTGCGGATGACCACCTTCTCGCGCGTGTAGTCGCCCTTGTCGACGAGCTCGACGCGCTCCGGCTCCGCCTCGACCCGCGGCGAATCGAGAAAGCCGACCGCGGTGCCGAGCGCCTCGCGCGTCGCCGCCTGCCAGGCGCGCGCGGCCTCCTTCGAGTTCGCGCGGAAGGCGTGCGGCGCGCTCGTCCCGTCGAGCGCGAGGCGCAGGGCGGTGGCGGGCTCGCAGGCTGTGTCGTGCATCGGGCGGCTCATAGCACCTCCAGCGAGTCCTTGTCGGGCAGCGCCGGGAAGGGAGCGGTCGGCAGCTCCTGATACCAGTACGCGACGCTCGCGATATCGTCCTGCATGGGCAGGAAGCGGCGGCCGCTTCGCCACCCGAGCGCCTGGATCGTCACGCGCAGGTCGCTTGCGAAGCGGATAGGGTCGGGGATGTGCCAGCGGTAGAGCCCGAAGCGCTGCTGCGACCGGTAGAGCCCGTCGGGGCGTAACACCTGCGGGAGACCGGCGTACGGGGTCGTAAACTCGCGGTACTCGCGTCCCCCATCGGCCCGCTTGGACTCGAAGTTGTACGAGCCGCAGAAGTAGTCCTCCGTACCGGTACCGCAGATCGTCGGGTGCTCGTCGCCGTCGAGGTAGAACTTGATCTCGCCCTCGCCCCACCAGCCCGAGTTGTTCACGCCCCACGCCATGTAGGTCCCCACGTAGTGTCCGCGCCCGCGCACGCCGTCGACGATCGTGTAGACCTCCTTGTACGGAAGCGGGTTCACCCGGCGGAACTGCGCGTGGAAGTAGGCGCATTCGTCCGGGACGTCGGTGAGCGTGTAGTTGATCTGGTAGTAGACCGTCACGGTCTCCGTGCCGATGTTCGTGAACGTCAGGCGCGCCCGCTCCCGGAAGGGCATCTCCCAGTAGCTGTTGAAGGCGCTGCCGGGATTGACGCAGACGGCGAGCGAGCTCACCTGCGCGTACTCGCCCCAGCCGCAGGCAAAGAAGTCGCCCACCGGAGACTCGACCGACGGCTGCTCCTGGCCATCCCAGTAGGCGCGCAGGATCCCGAAGCGCCAGTGACCGGTCACCGTCATCCAGATCTGCTGGATGGCGCCGGCACCCTCAATGTCGGCGAGGGTAAACGTCTCGCCCGGCTCGACCCGGACCGACGGGCTGATTTTCCACCCCTGACCCAGGTCGCGCGCGCACTCCGCGCCCGTGCCCTCGGTCGCCCGCGCACCTGCGTTCTTCTCGCCGGTGAAGTTCTCCGGGCTGATGCTGCGCGACTGCGCCTCCGATACGCGGCTGAGATTGCCCAGGTTCATGCCGAGTCCGTTAAATCCCATCGTGACCTCCACCAGGATTCTACCACCGAGCTCAGCGCGTGTCGCGGTCCGGCGCCTTCGCGTCCTCGCGCATCGCGAGCCGAATGACGAGCACCGTCTCGACGAGCTCGCCGAAGCTCAGCGAGATCGCACCCACCACCGAGGGCGGGATCCAGACCACGTCGCGCACGAGCACGAAGAGCACCACCATCGCGAGCGCGACGGCGGCTATGTTCACGACCTTTCCTATGCCGATGCCGCGGGTGCGGTGGCGCCGCATCATCACGCCCCAGTACGATTCGCGTGCTCCCCAGAACAGCGGAAGCAACGAGAAGGCGAGCACCGCGCGGCTCGCTTCGGCGGCGATCTCGTGACTCACTCCCAGGATCCGCTCGAAGACGACGTAGCCCAGCGGCGTCAGCCCAAGGAGCATCAGAACCCCGCTCATGAACCCACCGGTTGCGATACAGAACCAGAAGACTCGTCGCCACGACGGATGGTCGCGAGCCGGCGCGTAGACGAGCGAGGTATTGTGCAGGAGCTGCAGCGGCGCGACGACGTTGAGGACGAGCCCCCAGGTGACCCCGTACACGGCGAGCGCTCGCGTCGCCGACGCTGCTCCGCGCGCGATCCCCGCCTGGACGAGCGGCTGAAGCGTCCCGCGGACGATCATCATCACGGCAAGCGGCACGAAGAAGGTCAGCACGTAGCGGACGGTGAGCGTGCGATGGCTCCTCGTCGGCACGCCCTCCGCCGCGCGCATCGGCGAGCCAAAGAGCAGAAAGAGCGATCCGAAGACGACCAACCCTTCGACCGCGATTCCTCCGGCCCAGGTGAGCGCGGCTACCTGGATGCCCGGCAGCAGCCCGGACGCCACCATCCAGACGATGAAGGCGACGATGACGACGAGCCGCGTGAACGTCGCCGAGGAGACGAAGCCGGTGCGCTGCCGCGCGATGAGGATGCCGCGATTGCTGTCACGGAGGACCTCGACGATCGGGAGGAAGGCGGTGATCCTCATCGCCTGGTAGCCCAGCGAAATCGCCTCAGGGTCGGTGAGCCCCATCACGTCGCGGAGGAAAGCCCCGCCCAACGGGGTGTACCCCAGAAGGACGAGCACGGCGAAGAAGAACCCGCCCAGCGTCCAGACGAAACGGTTCGTGAGCCGGTAGCTCTGCCGGCTGTCTGCCATCGCGGTCGTGATCTGACCCGACATGAGCGCCGGGGCCTTGATCGCGTTCGAAAAACTCTTCACGACGCTGAAGATCGCGAGCGTCAGCTCGGGCGACGGCAGCCGGGCGAGCGCCGCGTTGATGATGTTGTGCGTCGAAGAGATGAGAAACGGCGTGGCGGCGAGCGGCAGAAAGAACGCGAGCAGCCGGCGGTAGCTGACGCGGATGGGGGCCTGGCCGTCGCTCGCGGCGACGCCTGATGCAGGACGGGATGAAGACGGCATAGGTGCGATACTGGACGCTACTCTACCAGAGCACTCCGCCGATCACCAGAGCGTACGCGCCCTGTCTCGGGTCGACCCACGCGATGTCGTCGGTCATGACCACCGATGGTAGCAGAGATCAGTGTGCGGTGTCGTTCTCGTCGCGCAGGTTTCGCCCCTCCGGGTGCAGCCGGTCGTAGAGGAAGCGCTTGATCTTGTTCGTAGGCGTCTTCTCGAACGGCTCTTCCTGTTCGATAACGTCGCCGAGCCGCGAAAAGGCGGAGAGGCGTTGATTGACCCGCGTCCGCAGATCGGCGAGGTAATCGTTCGCCGACTCGGGAACGCCGCTCGCCGCGTCGGAGATGCTCTGCCACTGCTCGCGGAGAGCCTCGTAGTTGACGTGCACCCGCGCCATGAGCTCGCCCTGGTACTGGAACACGACCGACTCCTCGACGTAGTCGAAGCTGTTGATCACCGACTCGATCGCCTCGGGGAAGATGTTCTCACCGCTGGGCCCCAGGATCATGTTCTTCACTCGCCCGCGAATGTACAGCCGCCCGTCGTCGTCGAAGGAGCCCAGGTCGCCGGTGTGGAACCATCCATCGGCGTCGATGACCTCTGCCGTCCGCTCCGGATCCTTGTAGTAGCCCTGCATGACGATCGGTCCGCGCACGAGTATCTCGCCTTCCCCGGTGTCCGGGTTCGGTTCGGCGAGTCTGACCTCCACGCCCTCGAGCGGGTACCCTGTCGAGCGGGGACGCATCGTGCGCGTGTTCGCCCCGGCGATCAGCGGCGACGTCTCGGTGAGGCCGTACCCCACGGCGTAGGGGAATTTCGCCTCCACGAGGAAGTCTTCCACCTCCGGGTCGATTCCCGCCCCGCCGACGCCGAAGAAGTAGAGCCGCCCGCCGAAGGCGCGCCGCAGCTTGCGGCCGGCGAGCCTGTTGAGGAGCTTGCGCCCGAAGCTCCTCCGGTAGAGCCAACTCGACAGACGCTTGCCCCGAATAGAGGGGAGCACGCTCTGCCGATACAGCTTCTCGATCAAGAGCGGCACCGAAAGCATGAGATGCGGTCGCACCGCGTGCAGCGCGGGCATGAGCACCGTCGCCGACGGCGGTCGTCGCAGATAGCTGATCGAGCACCCCATGGAGATGGGGATGAGAAGGCCGATCGTGCACTCGTAGGTGTGAGCGAGCGGCAGAATGGACAGCATGCAGTCGCCCGGTCGCATCCCCGGTATCGGGCGCGTCTTCATCACGTCGAACACGAGGTTTCGGTTGGAGAGCATGACGCCCTTCGAATGGCCGGTCGTCCCGGACGTGTAGATGATCGCCGCAAGGTCGTCGGGACCTCGTTCGGGCCGATGTCGTTCGTCCGGCGCCCCCGGAACAACCCGCGGTTTCGGGCGGCTCGCGAGCGACGCCTCGACCGTCTCCGCGTCGAGCGCGTCGATCGGCTCGAGATTCTCGAGCAGGAACACACTCACGCTCGACGCGTCGAGCCCCGCCTCGAGCGCCTTCGCGGCGAGGCGCCTGGAGACGAAGACGGCGGCGGGTTCGGCGTGCGACACGATGGAGGCGATATCGGCCGCGGGGAAATCCGGAAGCACCGGAACGACGACCGCGCCGGCTCGGTTGACCGCGAGATAGGCCATCCCCCACGTGGGCGTGTTCTCCGACAGGACGATCACGCGAGCGTCCGACACCTCGCCGCGTCCGCTCGGTGCGATCGCGTCTCGGAGCCGTGACGCGAGTCCCGCGACGAGCGACGCGGCGTCGCGGTAGGTATACGCGTCCTCACCGGCGTAGCCGAGCGCGGGGAGATCGGCGTGGGCCTCCCAGCTGTCGAAGAGGAGATCGCTGACGAGAACGGGCATCGTGTCGGTCATACCTGAGTGTAAGCTACTGGTGCACGCCGTGGAAAGCCAGCCGAAAGGCGATCAGGGATACCGGTTGCTCGGCGCGTCGATCCGCTCGTAGAAGTCCGCGTAGAGCTCGGGCACCGACGTGTCGTCCTTGACCGCCCGGATCTGCTTCGCGAGCAGCTCCGCGTGGTCTTCGACGATCGCCTCACCCTTCTCCTTCGTGAACGAGACCGCCTCTGCGGCGAGGTGCCCGGGATAGTCGGCGTACCACCAGATCCCAGTCTCGATCCCGACGTCGACGAGGTGCTTCGTGCGGCCGAGCGCCTGACCGTAGTCCTTGAACGCCTCGAGCTTCACGAGCTCCGGGTGGAGGTGCAGCATCGCGGAGGTCTCCTGCTCGCCGGCGTGACCGTCGCGCTTCGCCTCGAGGACCTTCTTCGAACGCTCACCGCTACCGGGAATCCCGACCGCGTAGACGGTGTACGGGAGCGCCTGCTGCAGATTGAGCTGCAGGAAGTAGCGGATGAGGTGGTTGTTGCCGCCGTGCCCGTTCACGAGAACGATCTTGGCGAACCCGTTGCGCGCGATCTCGTCGCAGACGTTCGTAAGCAGCATCGTCAACAGCTCGCCGTCCATCGCGATCGTGCCCGGGACGTGCTTCGCCTCGTGGATCTGGCCGAAGTAGTACTGCGGAAAGACCATCGCGGTCTCGCGTTCTGCGGCCATCGAGGCGACATCGTGGATGTAGATCGTATCCTGCCCCAGCGGCAGATGGTCGCCGTGCTTCTCGATGACGCCCATCGGCACGAGGCAGACGCCCCTGCACGCGTCGACCGCCTTCGCGAATTCGGGCGAGGTGAGTTGTTCCCAGTTCATGGTGGACCTCCGGGAAGACATGATATCATGAGCGCCACACGGCACGCACGGGCGCGATTGCACCGCCGGGCCGCACCGCGTACGATGAAGGCATGAACGTGCACGAAGCCATTGCCACCCGGAAGAGCGTCCGCAGCTGGGCCGACAGGTCGGTCCCCGACGACGTCCTCGAACGCGTCCTCGCCTCGACCCGCCTCGCGCCGACGGCGCGCAACGCCGGCGAGTGGCGGCTCGTCGTCGTTCGCGACCCGGAGATCCGCAAGCAACTGAGTGAGGCGGCCTCCGGCCAGACGTTCGTGGGCGAGGCGCCGGTCGTCATCGTCGGCTGCTCGGAGACCGACCGTAGGCTCATGAAGTGCGGGCAGCCCGCCTACCTCATCGACGCGTCGATCGCGATGGATCACCTCACGCTCGCGGCGGTCGAAGAGGGGCTCGGGACGTGCTGGATCGGCTCCTTCGACCCGGACGCGGTGCGGCGAGTACTCGGCATCCCCGGCGACGTCGAGATCGTCGAGCTCATGCCGCTCGGCTACCCCGCCGATCCGTCGAAGGTCGAGAAGAAGCGGCCCGACGAGAAGCAGCTCTTCCGGTACGACGGGTGGTAGCCAACCAGGACGGTGGGCCGCCCGGCGGCGCGGATCAGCCCGCAACGGCCCGCCCGCGCGGGGCCTAGAACTCCGTCACCACACCGAGCTGCAAGGTCAATCCTCCTAAATTCCCCTCATGGTAGATACGCGAGTACGGACCGTTGGGGTCTTGATGGTGAACTCGTCGAACGGTATGAACAGGTACTCGACGCCCGCGGTCAGATGGGCGAAGCCGAGCACCGGTATCGCCG
>CAYWJH010000145.1:0-7197 GCA_964458555.1 uncultured Spirochaetaceae bacterium
GGCATGGCGATCACGGAGTTCATCGCGGAGACCGGCATCTACACGATCGCGCACCATCACGACTTCTTCTGGGAGCGCAAGCGCTTCCTGCGTAACTGCGTCTGGGACTACCTCAATCAGTGTTACCCGCCGCACCTGAACTCGATCCACCACGTCGTCATCAATACCTCCGGCGCGAACCAGCTCGCGCTGCGCACCGGCATCTCGAGCACGCGCATCCCCAACGTCATGGAGTTCGAGAAAGAGGCACCGGGGATCGACGAGTACAACGCGGATGTCCGCGAGGCGCTCGGCGTGAGCGAGGACGAGCTGCTGATCCTCCAACCGACGCGCGTCGTGCAGCGCAAGGGGATTGAGCACGCGATCGAGCTCGTCGCGCGGATGGAGCTCCCGGCGACGCTCGTGATCTCGCACGCATCCGGCGACGAAGGCTACGAATACCAGACGCGCGTGAAGGAGTACGCCGAGCTTCTGGGGATCAAGGCGCTCTTCGTCGACGACGTCATAGACGATTACCGCGGCACCTCCTCCGACGGGCGCAAGATCTACTCGCTCCAGGACGTCTACCCGCACGCAGACCTCGTCACCTACCCGTCGATCATCGAAGGCTTCGGCAACGCCTTCCTCGAGGCGATCTACTTCCGCAAGCCCATCATGGTCAACAACTACTCGATCTACAGCCACGACATCAAACCGCTCGGCTTCGAGGTGATCGAGATGGACGACTTCATCGCCAGGGATACGATCGCCGAGACGAAGGCGGTCCTCGCCGACCCCGAGCGCATCCGCAAAATGACCGATCATAACTATCAGCTTGCGCTCAAGTACTTCAGCTACACGGTGCTCGAGACCAAGCTGTGGTACCTCGTGAAGAGCTTCTTCGGGGAATAGACCCCTCAGTATTTTTGCCGGGCTTCGGTTCTGAGCAAAGCTCAGAACCGAAGCCAGAGGACCTCGTACGGTTCGAGCTCGAGGCTCACGCGATTGCCGTGCTCGCGCGAGGGAAAGACGTAGTCGCCGCTGAGAAGGTCGCAGAACCCTTTCTCCTCGCCGAGTCCCAGCTCGGCGTCGGTGAAGGAGACCTCCGCCTCCTCCTCGCCCACGTTCACGAGGCAGAGCACACGCTCGGCACTCTCCTCGCCGGCCGCGTCGCGCTCGCCGCGCAGGACCGCGAAGAACTGCGGCGGCGTCTCCACGATGCGCTGCGACGCCGAGGGGTGGAACGCCGGTGAGCTCGCGCGCGAACGCAGATACCCCTTGTAGCCTTCGAAGACGAGGCTGCGCAGCGTATCCGGCTCGTTGAGCTCGGAGGAGAGCGCGTCGTAGTCGAGCTTCCTGCGGTTGATCGTGCGGTTGTGGCCGGTCTGCTCGACCCCCTCCCCCCAGTTTTCGCTTCCGATCAGGCTGTGGTAGTAGATACCGGGGACGCCGGCGAGCGCGAGCATGATGCTCTGCGCGGCGAGGAATACCGCCGCACGCTGCTCGTCGGGCAGCGCCTCGTTCGCGATCGCGCTCAGGTAGTTCACGTTCATCTCGTAGGGAATCTCGCCGTCCGGGGTCGACTTGTAGCTGATCCGCCCGCCGCGCTCCTCGACGCTTTCGATCATCGCGTCGATCTCATCCTCGCTGAGGATCCCCTTCGCCGGGAGCAGGCCGACCCCGTCGTGCGAGGCGAGAAAGTTGAAGAAGGTCGTCGTGCGCGAACCGGTGGCGAGCGTCGACGCCCATTTCTGCAGGTACGACGCGTCGCCGCGCAGGAAGGCGTCGAGGGTGAGCGGCGGCAGCGAAAAGTTGTAGACCATGTGCGCCTCGTCGTCGCCGGAGCCGAAGTAGGCGATGTTCTCCTCGTGCGGCACGTTCGTCTCGGTGATGACGACGACCCAGGGAGCCACCTCCTCGACGATCGCGCGCATGAGCTTCACCACCGCGTGCGTGCGCGGCAGGTGGATGCAGCTCGTCCCCAGCTCCTTCCAGAGGTAGGCGATCGCGTCCAGCCGCACCACGCGCGCTCCCCGCACGATGTATCCGAGGAAGATGTCCATCATTTCCAGCAGGACGTCCGGGTTCGAGAAGTCGAGGTCGACCTGGTCGGCGCTGAAGGTCGTCCAGACGTACTTCGTGCCGGCGTCGGTCTCGAAGGGCGTGAGCAGCGGGTGCGCTCGGGGACGCACGACCGAGCTGACGTCGGTATCCTTTGGTACGGTGATGAAGTACCGGTTGTACGGCTCCTCGTCGCGCAGGAACGCCTGGAACCACGGGCCCTGCGCCGAGCAGTGGTTGAGCACGAGGTCGACCATGAGGACGAACTCCTCGGCGATCGCTTCGATCTCCTCCCAGCTTCCCAGGTCGGGATTGACCTCGCGGTAGTCGATGACCGAAAAGCCGTCGTCGGAGGAATAGGGCGAGAACGGCAGGACGTGCACGCCGCTCACCACGCCTTCGGCCTCGTCGTCGAGGAACCGCAGCAGGTACTCGAGCGGCGGCCCCTCCTCGCCACGGAAGCTGTCGCCGTAGGCGATCATGATCGAGTCCCGCTCTTCGAGCGGGATCGCGCCGCGCTCGAAACCGTCGGGGGTGCTGAGGTGCTCGTGGTACCGGTTTAGAAGCGCATCCAGCCGCTCGTCTACCTCGCCGCCGGCCCCGCCGTAGATGAAATCGAGAAGCTTCCGCGTCGTCGTGCTCATACCTCCATAGTAGTGCCGCCGCGCCCGTCGGCGCAACGGACATCGTCGCCTCGGGCGACAGGCCGATGGTTGGAAACGCCCGGCAAAACCGCTACTCTTGCTCTCCATGCGGATCGTCGTCTTCCACTACCACCTCCTGCCCGGCGGCGTCACCGACGTCGTCGTGCACTCGGTGCGCGCGGTCGTCTCCCACCGCGACGACGTGGGCTCGGTCGTCCTCGTCACCGGCCGCGCCGAGGCCACCGACCGCGTCCGCGACCGCCTCGCCGATCTCTCGGTACCCGTTACGATCGACGTGCTGCCCGAGATCGGCTACACCGAGCCGAGCGAGCCCACCGACGGCGCGCTCGCCCGCGCGTCGCAGATCGAGCGAACGCTCACCGACCGCTACAACGACGACGACGCGCTGTGGTGGGTGCACAACTACCACGTGGGCAAAAACCCGGCGTTCACGCTCGCGCTCTGCCGCCTCGCCGCGAGCGAGCACGCGCCCCGGATGCTGCTCCACGTCCACGACTTCCCCGAGTGCGCGCGCTACGAGAATCTCGCCTACCTGACCCGCGTCGCCGGCGAATCGCCCTACCCCGCCGGCGCGAACGTTCGGTACGCGGTGATCAACGCGCGCGACCGGCGGCTTCTCGTGGAAGCCGGCGTCCCGTCTGAGCGCGTGGGTCTGCTACTCAACCCGGTGGACGACGCGACGGACGCGGCGCCCGGCGGCGACGCCCCGTCCGCCGCCGGCCGCGATCGCGTCATCGCGCGCCTCGCCGACTACGCCGCCGACACCGGCCAGCGCTTCCATCCCGACGGCCCGCTCGTCCTCTACCCCGTGCGCACGATCCGGCGGAAGAACGTACTCGAGGCCGCCGCGATCACCCGGCTCGCGCCCGGGACGAACCTCATCGTCACGCTTCCCGGCGTCTCCGACGCCGAGCGGCCCTACTCCGACCTCGTGCGCTACGCCTACGGCGACCGCCGCGTCCACGGCATCTGGGGAATCGCGCCGCACGACGCCGAGTACGCGCTCTCCTACGAGGCGATCGCCGCCGCGTCCGACGTCGTCGTATCCTCCTCGGTGCAGGAGGGCTTCGGCCTCCTGTTCGTGAACGCGCTTCGCTGGCGCAAACCGCTTCTCGCGCGGCGGCTCGACGTGCTCGAGAGCCTCGACCCGCTGTTCGCAGGCTACCCCGCGACCTTCTACGACACGTTCCGCGTTCCCATGCGCTCACCGAGCATAACGTCCATGCAGGCCTACCTCCGGATGCGCTACAACGAGCGCCTCGCCGCGCTCGAGGATGTGATCCCGCCGGTCGCCCGCGAGCGGCTCGACGCCGATCTGGACGAGCTCCTCTCAGGCGAGGCGATCGACTTCTCGTACCTGCCCGCTCAGATGCAGCTCACCGTGCTCGGCGACCTGCGCGAAGAGGGGTTCGGGGCGCTCGTGAAGGCGATGAACGCGGAAGTGGTCCTCGCGCTCGAGCAGCCGCCGGTCGGTGGCGCGGCCGCCGTTCCGCCGCACCGCAGCCCGCCCGACCGCGAGGCAGCCATCGCGGCTCTGCTCGGCTACGACGCGTACGCGCGGGCGTTCGCGGGGCTGTGGGAGCGGGCCGGTGCCGATGCGCCGGCGGCGCAGAGGTGCGCGGGCGCCGCGCGCTACGAGGGCGTGCAGGACGCGCTCGTCGAGGCGTTCGCGCGCATCGGGCAGCTGCGCCTGCTCCTCGGGCCGATCGACCACGACCCGCACGCGAGGTAGCCCCGGCGGGCCCCGTGCCGCTCAGCGCCGCCGCACTCTCGCGGTGAGACGGTTCCAGGCGCGGCGCGCCCGGAGCCAAAGGAATTCGCGCACGCGCCGACGTGGACGCGCACGGTTGGGGACGAGGCGGAGGCTCAGCACGAGCGTCACCGCGCCGATCGCGGCGATCGCCACGAAGAGCCAACGGAAGGCGAGCGAGAGATCCATGCCCGTCTCGAGCGCGTCGAGCACGACGCCGCCGGAGTACGAGCCCACCGCGCCGAAGGAGCCCATCACGAGCGAAAAGAGCAGTCCCAGATTGCGGTGCTTCTGCTCACCGTAGAGCCCGAAGTAATACGACTGGCTCGAAACGAGCACACCGTTCTGCGCCGCCATCGCGAGGAAGAACCCCGCCGCCATGACGAGGCCCGTCGCGCGTGCGATTCCCGTCGCACTCGCCATCGCCAGCGATACGGCGAGCATGAGCGCGACGTAGAAGACGATGAGCGGCCGACCGCCGGAGGTGTCCACGAGCCGGCGGTTGAGTACGCCGGCCACGATGGCGCCCAGGTTGCCGATCGCGACGAGCAGCACGGTGAAGTTATCCGGCAGCCCGTAGACGCGCTTGGAGAGGACGACGAGAAAGGCGATCAGGATACTCGACCCGAAGGCGAAGGCGCAGAGGTAGAGCAGGAACCGCTTCACCGGCTCGTCGTGGACGACCGAGCGCACGTCGGCGAGGAAGGAGGCGAAGTCGGCGCGCTCGGTGACGTTTGGCTCCGGCAGCCGGCGGATCTGCGCGACGCTCGCGAACCCGCAGAGGATCGCGAAGCCGAAGGCCGCGGTGAACCGACCCACCGGCGCGTCGGCGCCGAGCAGCGCGGCGATCGCGAGCCCGCCTGCGAGCGCGATCGTATTCGCGAGGATGCTGTTCACCGACAGGAACCTGCCCCGGTCGGAGCCACTCGCGAGGCCGGCGACGATCGCGACTTGCCCGGCGACGCCGATCCCGCGGAAGATGTGGAAGCCGCCGGCCGCCACGAGCACGATCGCGGTCGCGATCGCCGGCCCATCGGCCCGGCCCACGACGAACGGAATGACGAGCAGCAGCGCCGCGAAGAAATAGCGCGCGAACCAGCCGAGCGCGAACACGGTCACCGAGCGCATCGACTGCATGAGCACGCGGCCGACCACGATGAACACCATGGAGAGGTGCATGAACGACTGCAGCAGACCGATGTAGGAGTTGCTGACGCCGAGCTTCAGCGCAAAGACCGAGATGACGTTGCCCGTGAGGATGGAGAAGGCGAGGACGTTGAAGCCCATGAACCGGTGAAAGGTCCGCCGGCCGGACTCGACCTCCTCGCGCGTGAAGAGCGGGGTCACTCGGTGTGCTCCGGCGCGAACTCCGGCATGTAGCGCATCTGTACGTTGTGCAGCGCCTTCATCATCTGGGTGCGGGCGCGCTCGCCCTCCCGCTCGATGATCGAGTCGAGGATCCGACGAACGTCCTTACGCCGGCTCGTCGTGTCGTAGCCGCATCGGCATCGAACGGCCTCGAATCCGATCTCGCGCGCGTACGCGTCGGTCTGCTCCTCGGTCACCCAGGCGAGCGGCCGGATCACCCACTGCGGGTATTTGTCGTAGCGAAGCGACGGCAGCATGGTGGAGATCTCGCCCTTGTGCGTGAGGTTCATGAGGAAGGTCTCGAGGATATCGTCCATATGGTGGCCGAGCGCGATGCGCGTGTAGCCGTGCGCCTGTGCGTAGCGCAGGAGCTCGGTGCGCCGCTGGGTCGCGCACCAGTAGCAGTTCATCTTCCGCCCGGGCTTCAATCGGCCTTCGAGCGAAACGGTGATCTGCTCGAACGGCATGCCAAGCTCACGGGCGAGCTCGCGCAGCCGATCGATACCCGTGAGATCGGCGTACTCGGTGCGGATGTGGACCGCGGCGACCTCGAAGGGGATCGAGAACCCGCGCGCCTTCTGCGCGAGCTGGTGCGCGAGCGTCACCGAGTCCTTACCACCGGAGAGGCCCACGAGAACGCGGTCGCCGGGACGAATGAGCCGGTAGCCGAAGATGGCCTTGTCGATGCGCTTGCTGACGGTCGTGATGATCGATGACACGCGGACCCCTGGAAGGCTCAGAGTTTACCAACGAACCGATCGGGCCGGGAAGCCCGGCGGGAACGCGAAATACGTGATCGATCCATGCGATGTGCATCGCGCGGCGTGTAGGCCATGCAACGTGCATGGCACGCGCGGGTGTAAATCCTATTGGTCAAGTAAGAAAAGCGATTCTGCCGGTGATATCTCATTACATGAGCTTGATTTACCAACGTATCCGCGAAACGTGGCACAAGCTGTGCTGGTAGATGCATGAGAAACCCGGGAGGAGCGTCTCCGCCGGTCGATTCGGTTCGTCGGATCACCGCATACAGCAGGGCGCTTTCGTCGGCCACCCGACCGGTAGTTGCTGCAGAGGCGAGCGGGGGCGCGCCGATACTGGGAAAGAATGACCGTACTCGGTCATTGGGAGACGTGATATGAAGCGGAGCATCGTCATAGGAGTCAGCCGGAGCGCCCTCGTCGTCGTCGCGGGCCTCATCATGCTCGCCGGCTGCTCGAACCCGTTCCAGGCCGGTCTGGGAAACACCGTCGATATCGACCGGCCCGACGGAGATATCGACTCCCCGGACGCCGGGCAGTACCTGAGCGGCACGGTGACGCTGAGCGGGAAACACTCCGACGACACGACCGCGGTGCCGACCGTGACGCTCAC
>CAYWJH010000146.1:0-7042 GCA_964458555.1 uncultured Spirochaetaceae bacterium
CGAACGGTACGGCTCCGCTCTACTGTGTCTCGAAGGCCGCTGTCACGATGCTGTCTGCCGCAACGCAGTTGAACGCGGTCGAGAAGAACGTACAGGTGACGAATATCTCACCGGCGGCAGTAGACAGCCCTTTCTGGGGCGATCGCCAGGTTCCTCGAGAGACCTTCCTCACTACACAGGACGTGGCCGAGGTGGTTCATTTCATCCTGACCAGGAACGACTATGTCGTCGTCAAGGACATAGATTTCGAGAGCTTCCACCGCATGAAGTAGCGAATCGTCTACTGACGAGTCCTCCGTGTCCCGAGCAAGGGGGGCGGAGTTTTCAAAGCAGCGCCCCCTCCGCAAGCACTGTTCTAAGATCGATGTGGGCTTTCGACACAGGAACGCCAACCGGTATGCAGCGCCGCGGACCTCTGCTACGATAGCAAACCATGAAACAGATTCCCTCAGAATCGCTGCGAGCCTACGGCGAGTCGGTGCTGCAGAAATGCGGCGTCCCGACTGAAGACGCGCAGACCGTCACCGACTGCCTCCTGTGGGCGAACCTCTCCGGCGTGGACAGCCACGGCATCATCCGGCTGCCGCACTACGTCAACCGGCTGTCCAACGGCACGATCAAGGCGGCACCCGAGGTCACCTTCGCCCGCCCGCGACCGGCGATCCTGCAGGTCGACGGCGACGACGGGCTCGGCCACGCGGTCACGAAGCGCGGTGTGGACGAGGCGATCCCCATCTGCCGCGAGCAGGGGTCGGTGACGGTCGTCGTGGGCAACTCGAGCCACTTCGGCATGGCCGGCTACTACCTGCGCGACATCACCGCCGCGGGTTTCGTGGGCATGGTGACCACGCACACCGACGTCCGGATCGTGCCGCACGGCGCTCGCGCGCCGTTCGCCGGCACGAACCCGATCGCGTTCGGCTTCCCCACGACCGGCGAGCCGTTCGTGCTCGACTTCGCGACGACGAAGGTCTCCTTCGGCAAGATCGCGCTCGCGCGCGCCGAGAATCGCAGCATCCCCGACGACTGGGGCTTCGACGAGAACGGAAACCCCACCACAGACCCGCACGCGCTCCTGGGGATGACGCCCATCGCCGGCTACAAGGGCGCGGGCCTCGCGATGGTCATCGACCTGCTGAGCGCGATGTTCTCCGGCATGCCCTACGGACCCCACATCACCAAGATGTACGAGGAGCTCGACGCGCCGCGCAAGCTCGGCCATTTCATCACGATGTGGGACATCGGGGCGCTCCACTCGATCGACGAGGTTCGCGCCCGCATGACGAGCTACATCGAAGAGCTCCACGCGCTTCCGCGCCAGGACCCCGACACGCCGATCCGCCACCCGGGTGAACCGGAGGCGATCACGCGCGCGGAGCGCGGCCGGGACGGTATCCCGCTCGAGCCGGGGCTCGTGGGCCAGCTCAGCGAGGTCGGGTCGAAGGTGGGCGTGGATACGAGCCTGTTCGAGTAGGAAGCCGGCCCGCGGCTACCGCCGCGCCGTCAAGGATCGCCCTCCGGGGCCCTGGCCTATCGGCCACCCCGAAGGGCAGGCAGGAGCCAGGTGTCCAGGTAGGCGAGTCCCTCTCGCACGAGGTCGAAGGCGGCGTCGGTGATGCACCAGTCGAGGAAGACCGACCGCATCGACCGGTTGAACCCGTAGGCGAGCGCTCCGGCATCGGCGTCGGTCCGAAAGACGCCGGCCTCCTGGCCCTCGGCGATCACGTCTGCGACGATCCGGTACCACCGACGGTCGGGGTTCACGATGACCTTGTCGCCTCCCCGCTGCAGCGTCTGGTTGACGTAGAGGATCTTCAGGCTGTCGTTGCCCACCTCGTCGCGCACGTAGCGCATCTGCGCGCGCGTGAACGCGCGCAGCTTCTCCTCGGCGCCCCGGTAGCGGCGAAGGTTCCGCGAGGCGTAGTCGGCGTAGTACCGGTCGATCTTCCAGAACTCTTCGACGATGATGTCGCTCTTCACCGGGAAGTACGAGTAGAAGGTGCCCTTCGCCACGCCCGCAGCGCGTGTGATCTCCTCGACCGTGACCGCGTCGTAGCCGCGCTCGTTGAAGAGTCGCAGCGCGTTCGAGACAATCGCCGCCTTCGTGCGGCGGTTGTTCTCCTCGCGGCGTCCCATCAGTGGTTCGGCCCGGGCTCGGTCCGGGTCTCGAGCACCACGCCCGGGTTCAGCACGCCGTTCGGGTCGAGCGCGGTCTTGATCGCGCGCATCGTCGAGAGCTGCGCGGGCTCGACGAAGTCGGCCAGGTACTTCACGCGCTTTCGCCCGATGCCGTGCTCGCCGCTGATCGTCCCGCCGAGCGAGATGACCTCGCCGTAGAGCTCGCGCAGCAGCGCGTCGACGAGCGACGGCCACGACTCGGGCGAGGCCGACTCGGGCTTCATGGGCGTGACGTGGAAGTTCCCGTCGCCGGCGTGGCCGAACATCGCGATGGGCACGTCGTAGCGCCTCCGCAGGTCCGCGACGAAGTCCACAAGCCGCGTTACCGCCGCCGGCGGGACGACAACGTCCTCGAGGCTGTGGTAGCGACCGGCGGCCCGCTTGACGTACCAGGGAATCTGCTTGCGCAGCTTCCACGCCTCGTCCATCTCGTGCTCCCCGCCGCCGGCGTGGATCACCTCGCCCCCACCCGCTTCGGCGAGCGAGCGCACCCGGACCAGCTCGCCGTCGACCGATTCGTCGCCGTCGACCTCCACGAGGAGGAGCGCCTCCGATCCCTCGGACAGCGTCGAGCGCGAGGACCGCGGCATCGCGGCGTTCGTCTCGCGCGCGGTCGGCCCGTCCATGAACTCGATCGACGAGGGCTGCACGTCGGACGCCGCGCGCAGCGCGCTCACGCACCGCGCTGCGTCGGATGCCCGAGCGAACCCCAGGAGCGCAACCGCCCGGCGCGACGGTCGCGGAATGACGCGGAGCGTGATCCTCGTGAACACCCCGAGCGTCCCCTCGCTGCCCACGAGGAGCTGAAGCAGGTTGTAGCCGGTGACGTCCTTCAGCCGCTTTCCGCCGAGGTGGAGCACGCTTCCCGTGGGCGTGACGACCTCCGCGCCGAGCACGTAGCTCGCGGTCACGCCGTACTTGATCGCCCGCCCGCCGCCGGCGTTTTCGGCGACATTGCCGCCGATGAAGCAGATGTCCTCGCTCATCGGGTAGCCGGCGAAGAAGAGCCCGTGCGGTTCGAGCGCGGCGTCGAGCGCGTTCGTCACGACGCCCGGCTCGAGCTCGACCATGAGGTTCTCGGTGTCGATCTCGAGGATTCGGTTCATCGAAGCGAAGCTGCAGACGACACCGCCCGCGGCCGGGATGGCCGCACCGGCGAGGCCGCTCCCCGCGCCGCGCGGGGTGACGGGAGTGCCGGTCTCGTTGGCCCACCGCATGAGCGCGACGACCTCGTCGGTCGTGGTTGGCGAGACGACCGCGAGCGGGCGCCGGGCGTAGTCGTCGTCGCCCACCTGGTCGCGCGAGAACCGGTCGAGCGTCTTCTCGTCGTCGGCAACGCACCGTTCGCCGAAGATCGCCCGCAGCGCGGCTGGCGGCGCCGTCGTGTGCTCAGCCATCGACATCCTCCAGATCGAAAATCTTGCCCGGGTTCATGATGTTGTTCGGATCCCACGCGCGCTTGATCGCGCGCATCAGGTCGAGCTCGACGGGGTTCGTCACCTCGGCGAGGTAGCCCTTGCGCTTGACGCCGATTCCGTGTTCGCCGCTAATCTTACCGCCCAGTTTGGTCGTTACGCTGTACAGATCGCGGAGACAGGCGTCCTCTCGCTCGCGCCACCTCGCGTCGTCCATCCGAGGATCCTTGACGAGCGTGGCGTGGAGATTGCCGTCGCCGGCGTGGCCGTAGCACGGGATCTGCATGCCGTACTGCTCGCTCATCCGCTCGAGCTCGGGGATGAGCTCGGGGATGCGCGAGGTCGGCACCACGATGTCCTCGAGCGACTGCTGGGGGCTGGAGACCTTGAACGCCTCCGCGATGTTTCGACGGACGCTCCAGATCCGTTCCTTCGTTGTCGAGTCTTCGGCGACGTAGACCTCGCTCGCGCCGTGCTCCTCGCAGAGCTCGCCGATCGCGAAGAGATCGGACTGGACCTGCTCCTCGCGCGCGCCGTCGACCTCGATCAACAGCATCGCGCCGGCCTTCTCGTAGGGCAGGCTCTCGTTGAGGTAGCGGCAGCTCGTCTGCACCGAGAGCCGGTCCATGAACTCGATGCTCGTGGGTACGATGCCCTTCGCCATGATCGCCGGCACCGCGTCGATCGCCGCCCGCGGCGTCTCGAAGAGCGCGAGCAGGTCCGAGCTCACGCGCGGGTGACCGACGAGCCTGATCGTCGCCTTCGTGACGATGCCGAGCGTACCCTCGCTTCCGACGACGAGCTGCTTCAGATCGTAGCCGGAGACGTCCTTCGACGCCTTGCCGCCGAGCTCTACGACCTCGCCGGTGGGCGTGACGAGCTCGAGCCCGGCGACGTATCGTCCGGTCACGCCGTACTTTACGGCCTTCCCGCCGCCGGCGTTCTCCGCGATGTTGCCGCCGAGGTAGCAGGTCTCGAGGCTCATGGGATAGCCGGCGAAGAACAACCCGCGTTCGGCGACCGCGGCGGCGAACTCGTTGGTGACCATGCCCGCCTCGACGACGGCGACCATGTTATCGACGTCGAGCTCGAGGAGCCGATTCATCCGCTCGAGCGAGACGACGATCCCGCCGCTCGACGGGATCGCCCCGCCGGAGAGCCCGCTCCCGGCGCCGCGCGGCGTGACGGGGATGTGCTGCCGGTTCGCAAGTTTCACGACCTCCGCCACCTGCTCGGTCGTCTCGGGGAGCACGGCGACCTCCGGCATGTGCCCGAACTCCGCCGCGTTGGTCTCGTCGTGCGAGTAGGTCTCGAGGCGCTCGGCGTCCGAGAAGACGCTCCGCTCGCCGACGATGGCGGCGAGGTCGGCGACGACCTGCGGGGTCACCGGTGCGTAGCGGTGGCCGGGCGGGCGGGCGGCGCCCGGAGTCGTCGACGCGGCGTGCGTCGCGGCTGCGGATGCGGAGGCGGGCGCTCCGGAGCCGGCTGCGGCCCGGGCATCGCCGGGACCCGTCTCGCCGACCTCCCCGCCGAGCTGCCCGACGAGCTCCGGGATCACCTCGAAGAGGTCGCCCACGATCGCGAAGTCGGCGACCTGGTGGATGGGCGCGTCCGGATCCGAATTGATGGAGACGATCGTTTCGCACGTCTTGATCCCGGCGAGGTGCTGGATCGAGCCGGAGACGCCCGCGGCGACGTAGAGGCGTGAGGATATGGTCTTGCCGCTGAGCCCGATCTGATGGGGATAGGCGATCCATCCCCGGTCGACCGCGTCCCGGCTCGCTCCGACCTCGCCGCCGAGCGCTTCGGAGAGGGCGCGGACGAGCCGGAAGTTGTCGCCGCGTTTGAGCCCGCGACCCCCGGAGACCACGACGTCGGCCTCTTCGAGATTCACGAAGTCCGCCTCGTCGCGCCGGTAGCCCGTCACGCGGACGCGCTCCTCGCCGAGCCCGCCGTCGGGGCCGGCTCCCACCGGTGCCGCGATGATCTTGCCCGCGCGATCCGGGTCGCGCTCGAGCGGGTGCGTCGAGCGCGGCCTGACGGTCGCCATCTGCGGCCGGTGATCGGGCGTACGGATCGTGGCCATGATATTCCCGCCGATCGCCGGGCGCGTCTGCAGGAGGTTGTCCGTCCCGGGCTCGATCTCGAGTCCGGTACAGTCGGCGGTGAGGCCTGCGTCTACGCGGACCGCCACGTACGGCATGAGCGTGCGCCCCATCGTGGTCGCCGCCGCGAGCACGACGCTCGGCGAGTAGGTCCGGATCAGACCCACGAGAATTCTGCTGTAGGTCTCGCAGACGAACTCGGCGAGTCGCTCGTCGCAGACCGTGTAGACCTCGTCGGCCCCGCGGGCGACGAGCTCCTGTAGCTGGTCCTCGTCGACCCCGGCACCGACGACGAGCGAAGCGAGCTTCGTCTCCATCGCGTCGGCGAGCGGTCGTCCGCGCGCGAGGAGCTCGAACGAGACGTCCTTCAGGCGTCCCTCGTACTGTTCGGCGATCGTCCAGACGTAGCTCATCGGTCACTCCTCCCGGCGAGATCGCGCTCGCGCAGAAACGCCACGAGCTCGCCGACCGCGCGCTCGACGCCGTCGCGGGCGTCGACGACGCGACCGCCTCGCGTCACCTTTGGCGTCTCGATCCGGACGACCTTCGTAGGGGACCCCTTCAGGCCGATGTAGCTCGGCTCGACGTCGACGCCGTCGCGGTCGATCAGCTTCAGCTCGGCCCGCATCGCTCGCTTCTTCCCCGCGAGCGTAGGCAGGCGGGGCGTGGCGATCTCCTTGACGACGGTGATGAGCGCGGGCACATCCACCTCGAGCCGCTGGTAGCCCTCTTCGATCAGGCGCTCCGCCTCGAGTACGCCGCGGCCGGATGGCTCGGCTTCGCCGCGCGGGCGGTACCCCACGCGCGCGACGTACGTCGCGCACGGTAGGTCAAGCCACGAGGCGATGCCGGGACCGACCTGCCCGGTGTCGCCGTCGGTAGCGCGCTCGCCGGCGACGATCAGGTCGAACTCGCCCATCCCGCGGATCACCTGCGCGAGCACGTACGAGGTAGCCCACGTATCGGCGCCGCCGAACTTCTTGTCGGAGACGAGGTGTCCGCCGTCGCAGCCCATCGCGATCGCCTCCCGAATCGCGATCTCCGCCCGACGCGGACCCATGCTCAGGACGTCGACGCGACCGCCGTGCTCCTCGCGCAGTCGAAGCGCGGCCTCGATCGCGTAGAGGTCGAGCGGGTTCACCACGGCCTCGCTGCCTTCGCGGACGATAGTGCCGGTCTCCGGGTCCATGCGAACGCTCGACGTCTCAGGGACCTGCTTGATGGGAACGATGATTCTCACGGTGCGCTCCTGCGGCTCGAGCCGCACCATCCAGTGTGACCGCAAATCTGACTGCGGTCAAGAAAAAAGTGACCGCGGTCATCTATAGGCAGGAGGTCGGTCGG
>CAYWJH010000147.1:0-7014 GCA_964458555.1 uncultured Spirochaetaceae bacterium
GACCGCGCGGCAGCGCAGGGCGTCGCGACGCTCTACCTCGACGGGAAGACGCGCGACCGTGACGAGCTCATCGACCGTTTTCAGCGATCGGCGGAGCCTGTCGTGTTCTTCATCAGCCTCAAGGCCGGCGGGACCGGCATCAACCTCACCGCCGCCGACAACGTCTTCGTCTGCGACCCGTGGTGGAACCCGCAGGTCGAACGCCAGGCCGTCGACCGCGCGCACCGCATCGGCCGCGGGCGTCCGGTCGTCGTGACCCGGCTCGTGACCGCCGGCACCGTGGAGGAGAAGGTGCTCGAGCTCCAGGAACAGAAGCGCGCGCTCGCAGCCGACCTCATCGCCGAGAACGCGGGCGGCATCGACCTCGGCTCCGCCGACGAGCTCCTCGCGCTCTTCGAGAAGAGGTAGGGGTCCCGGCCGCCCGGCTCGACCCCGCGCCTCTCCCCGCGAACCCCTACCGCCCGCCGCCGCATCTCTGCTATCCTTCACCAATGCAGACAACACGACTCGGCCGAACCGGGCTCCATGTCTCCAGGACCGCCTTCGGCGCGCTTCCCATCCAGCGCGTCGACTTCGATACCGCGAAGGCGATCCTCACGCGCGCGGTCGATGCCGGCATCACCTTCATCGACACCGCGAGCGGCTACTCGGACAGCGAGGAGAAGATCGGCTATGCGCTCGCCGGTCGTCGTGACGAGCTCTTCATCGCCACCAAGTGCTCGGGCGCGAAGAACCGGGCCGATGTCATCGCGAAGGTCGAAGAGTCGCTCCGGCGCATGAAGACCGACCACGTGGACGTCCTCCAGCTCCACAACCCGTCGGAGCTGCCCGACCCCGCCGATCCCGAATCGACCTACGCCGGGCTCCTCCAGGCGCGCGAGCGCGGGCTGACGCGGTTCATCGGCATCACGAACCACACCCGCTCGCTCGCCGTCGAAGCGGTAGAGAGCGGTCTCTACGACACGCTCCAGTTCCCCCTGAGCGCGATCTCCTCGGCGGAGGACTTCGAGCTCGCCGAGCTCTGCGCCCGGCACGACGTGGGCTTCATCGCGATGAAGGCGCTCTGCGGCGGGCTGCTCTCGAACGCGCGCCTTGCCTTCGCCGGGCTGCGGCCGTACGGCAACGTCGTCCCCATCTGGGGCATCCAGCGGATGAGCGAGCTCGAAGAGATCCTCGCGCTCGAGGCCGATCCGCCCGAGCTCACCCCCGCGCTCGAGGCGGAGATCGAGCGCGAGAAGACCGAGCTCGCCGGCGAGTTCTGCCGCGCCTGCGGCTACTGCCTCCCGTGTCGCGTGGGCATCAACATCCCCATCGCCGCGCGCATCGGCCTCATGATCCGCCGACTGCCGTCGGCCAGATTCGCCACCGAGGAGTTCCAGGCCGAGATGGCGAAGGTCGAGGAGTGCATCGACTGCGGCGACTGCCGCGCGCGCTGCCCCTACCACCTCGACCCGCCGGCGCTCATGAAGGCGCATCGGCGGCAGTACCTCGAGTGGCTCGAGAGCGCGTAGGGGTGCCTGCCGCGCGGCACCACGCCCCGTCCTTTCCGACGATTCCGCGCCCGCCCCTTGATATTTCTCCCGCAGGCGCTATAGTTGTTCACGGACCGAACAGAAGCGTACCGATCCCGGCGCTGCGCGTGTTCCGGCCGCGCAGGCTCGCCGCGGTACGAGGCGGCCCGCCCGCCCGCCGGCAGCTCCCGCGCTGCCACCGGCGGAGCTGTGTTTTCAGGGCCTGAAGGGGGAGGTCTCCCCCTCGCTTCGTCCCCGCCGCGGCGCGGGGAGCTTCGCACCGGCGGCGAGATGGAAAGCGACGTGGATGTGGCCGTCGCCGGTGAGGAGCCGCTCTCGGTCGGCCGCAGGCTTGAGCTCGCCGATGCGCTCGATCGCACGATCGACCTCGTCGACCTGCACCGCATGCACGGGCTCACCCTGAAGGAGATACTCACCACCGGCGTCTTCCTGCGCAGACAGCGGCCGGAGTTCGTCGCGGAGAAGATGATCGAGATGTACGACTACGAGCTCTTCCTCGCGCCCCAGCTTCGCGCCGCGCGGCGCGAGCGCATCCGCCGACATCACCCACGACCACGACCTCGTCACGCCGGAGGGGATAGACCTCATCGTGTGGCGCAGCTGCCGGTACCTGCGGAGGACCGTCGGGCACGTGGTGCGCTACAAGGAGCCGCTGCTCGAGCTCTTCGACGCGGTCGCGCCGATTGCTCTGGCAACCTCCCGGTAGCGGAGGTATCTTGCAGGAGGAGGCAAGGATGCAGAAGGCCTTTACGGCCGTGATCCAGAGGGAAGAAGACATGTACGTCGCCTTGTGTCCGGAGCTGGACGTCGTCAGCCAGGGCGACACCGTGCAGGAGGCCCGAGAGAATGTGCGCGAGGCAGGGCAGCTCTTTCTTGAGGATGCTGCGCCGGAGGAAGTGGAGGAGCGCCTCCACGACGAGCAGTACGTCTCGCCACGGGTTCGTCGCGGAGTGTCGCAAGGGAAGCCACATCGTGATGCAGCCCACAGCGGCGGTAGGGGAATGACCATGGAGCAGCAGGGCCGTCCGACAGGCGAAGACGCGAGACTCGCGGCGGCGAGGCAGGCGTTGGAGCAGTGCTTCTGGGGCGACTACGCGCTGTCCGCGGAGGAGATCGTCCGGCGACTGGACGAGGACGAGGAAGCGTTCAAGCGCTTCTTCTTCGGTCGCATCGCGGACGACGCGCGCTACCCCTCGCGGCTGCTCCGTCGGCTGTTCTCGCCGGAGGAGATCGAATCGATCCTCGCCGCGACGGTTGATCAGGACCGATGGTCGGATCTGCGACATCGGCTCATCCGATCGAACCTCACCGGCGACCGGAGCCTCGTTCCCGAGCGCTCGTGGAGCAGATAGGTGGACTACGAGGCGCTCTACGAGCTGCAGGACCGTGTGCTCGAGGCCGTGTTCGGGGGCGACACGCAGTTCTACCTGACCGGCGGTACGTGTCTGCATCGGTTCTACGCGGGCAAGCGCTACTCGGACGACCTGGACCTCTTCACGGCCGACCACGCGCTCTACCGTGACGACGTGCGGACGGCCCTTGATCGGATCCGTGGCGCAGACTGCACGGTGGCGACGACCGTCGACACGCGCGACTTCGTCCGCGTCTTCGTTAACGGTCGGCTGAAGGTCGATTTCGTGAACGACCGGGTCCACCGTCACGGCCGCCCCGAAGTGTCCGAGGACGGCTACCGTCTCGACAACCTGCTGAACATCTTCGCGAACAAGATCTGTGCGCTCGTCGGCCGCGACGAGCCGAAGGACGTCTTTGACCTGTGTGTCCTCGCAGAAGCAGGCGAGCCTGATTCCCGCGAGGCGATGCCAATCGCCGCGCGCAAGTGCGTGGTCGATCCCGAGGAGCTCGACTACCGGCTCTCGTCGTTTCCGGTCAATCTGTTCGAGACGCTCGCGGTGATCGATCACGACTACCTCGCGCACGTGCGGGGTGAGTACGAGACGATCGTTCGAGACCTGCTCGACGATCTTGGCGCAGCGTAACCCTGCGCCGTAGCGATACGGTAAAACCTATGGCATACAAACTCGACCATCTGCACGAGCTCGAGGCCGAAGCGATCTACGTGATTCGCGAGGTCGCCGCGCAGCTCGAAAACCCCGTTCTCCTCTTCTCAGGGGGCAAGGATTCGATCCTGCTCGCCACGCTCGCAGCGCGCGCGTTTCATCCGGGGAAGATCCCCTTTCCGCTCATGCACGTAGACACCGGGCACAACTTCCCGGAGACGCTCGCCTTCCGCGATCGGTTCTGCTCCGACCTGGGCGTGAAGCTCATCGTCGCGAAGGTGCAGGACTCCATCGACACCGGCCGCGTGCACGAAGAGACCGGGCCGAACGCCTCGCGCAACTCGCTGCAGACGGTGACGCTCCTCGACGCGCTTCGCCACTACAAGTTCGACGGCGCGCTCGGCGGCGCGCGGCGTGACGAAGAGAAGGCGCGCGCGAAGGAGCGGTTCTTCAGCTTCCGCGACGAGTTCGGCCAGTGGGACCCGAAGAACCAGCGCCCGGAGCTCTGGAACGCGTACAACGCGCAGAAGAAGCCCGGTGAGCACTTCCGCGTCTTCCCGCTTTCGAACTGGACCGAGCTCGACGTCTGGCAGTACATCCTCATGGAGGGCATCGGCATGCCCTCGCTCTACTTCTCGCACAACCGGCGCGTCGTGATCCGCGACGGCGTGCTCCTCGCCGAAGGACCGTACGTCCGGGTCCAGCCCGGCGAGGCGGTGGAAGAGCGCTACGTTCGCTTCCGCACGATCGGCGACATGACGTGCACCGGGGCTACCGAGAGCCGCGCGGAGAACCTGGAAGAGATCGTCGCGGAGATCGCCGCCACGCGCACGACCGAGCGCGGCGGCCGCGCCGACGACAAGCGCAGCGAGGCCGCGATGGAGGACCGCAAGAAGGCGGGGTACTTCTGATGAGAGACGCACCAGAAACGCAGACAGCGTCCACAACGCTCTCGAAGATCACGCAGGAGTACCTGACGAAGGACCTGCTGCGCCTGACGACCGCAGGGAGCGTGGACGACGGGAAGAGCACGCTCATCGGGCGGCTTCTCTTCGACAGCAAGGCGATCTTCCAGGACCAGCTCGACACGCTCAAGCGCACGAGCGAGCTGCGCGGCGAGAAGGACGTGAACCTCGCGCTGCTCACCGACGGGCTTCGCGCCGAGCGAGAGCAGGGCATCACGATCGACGTTGCCTACCGCTACTTCGCAACGCCGAAGCGCAAGTTCATCATCGCAGACACCCCCGGCCACGTGCAGTACACGCGCAACATGGTCACCGGCGCGAGCACCGCGGACCTCGCGATCATCCTGATCGACGCGCGAAACGGCGTGCTCACGCAGAGCAAGCGCCACGGCTTCATCGCCTCGCTCCTCGGTATCCCGCACGTCGTGGTGGCGGTGAACAAGATGGATCTCGTCGATTACTCGCAGGACGTCTTCGAACGGATCGTCGAAGAGTATACCGATTTCAGTAGCAAGCTCGACATCCACGACGTCACGTTCATCCCCATCAGCGCGCTCGCCGGCGACAACGTGGTCAACCATACCGATCGCATGCCGTGGTACGACGGGCCGAGCGTCCTGCACCACCTCGAACACGTTACGATCAGCGCGGACCGCAATCTCGTCGACTTCCGCTTCCCCGTGCAGTACGTGATCCGCCCGCACCAGGACTTCCGCGGCTTCGCCGGCACGGTCGTCTCCGGCACGATCAGGAAGGGCGAAGAGGTCGTCGCGTTGCCGAGCATGCGCGGCTCGCGCGTGAAGGAGATCCACACGCACGCGGGCGCGCTCGACGAGGCGTTCGAGAGCCAGGCCGTCGTCCTCACGCTCGAGGACGAGATCGATGTCAGCCGAGGCGAGATGCTCGTGCGCACGCACAACGTCCCCAAGGTCAACAATCGGCTCGAGGCGATCCTCTGCTGGATGGACGAGGCGAAGGAGCTCTCCACCACCACGCACTACATCCTCCAGCACGGCACGCGCGTCGTGCGCGCCTACGTGAGCGAGCTCCTCTACGGCATCGACGTAAACACGCTCCACCGCGAGGAGGCGCCGACGCTCGAGCTCAACGAGATCGGCCGCGTGGCGATCACCACCGCGCAGCCGCTGTTCTTCGACGCGTACCACGACAACCGCGCGAACGGCGGGTTCGTGATCATCGACCCCGCGACGAACCGGACGGTGGCGGCCGGCATGATGCGCACCGACTCGCGTACGCTCGCAGAGGTCACCGCGGAGGTCGAGCAGACCTCGCACGCGCCGCGCGTCTCGCCGAACGTCGTCTGGGATATTGGCGAGGTGGACCGCGAGGCGCGCGAAGAGCGCAACGCGCACAAGGCGATGGTCGTGTGGTTCACCGGGCTCTCGGGTTCGGGCAAATCGACGATCGCGAAGGCTCTGGAAAAGCAGCTCTTCGAAGAGGGAAAGCAGGTCGTCCGGTTGGACGGTGATAACGTGCGTCATGGGCTCTGCGGCGATCTGGGCTTCGCCGAGGACGACCGACGCGAGAACATCCGCCGGGTCGCGGAGGTCGCGAAGCTCTTCTTCGAGACCGGGCACATCGTGCTGTGCTGCTTCATCTCTCCCTACGAGAAGGACCGGGCGTTCGCTCGGTCGCTCGTGCCGGAAGGACGGTTCGTCGAGGTGTACGTGAAGTGCGACCTCGACGAGTGCCGCAGGCGCGATCCGAAGGGGTTGTACGCTCGGTCGGCGGCCGGGGAGATCCGCGGGCTCACGGGTGTGGACGCGCCGTACGAGGAGCCTGCCGGGGCGGAGGTCGTGGTGGATACGACCGTAGACGATCCGGCGCAGGCCGGTACCGCGGTGGTGCGGGCGTTCGAGCGGGGGTAGCCGAGCCGGGTCCTGCGCAAGATCTCGTAGCGTGGTAGGCCGAAAAAGCAGGCCCGAGCTTTCGCTACCAGCTTGACGCCACCTCCCCCGCTCGCCGACCTGGTGGTGCGGGCGCGCTGAGTGGAGTATGCTGGAGGAAAGGTGTCCGGGTGCGACTGAGTGAGCGAGATGTCCAGGTCATCAAGGAAGCTGTCTCACGCTGGTTTGGCCCGAACTCTCGCGTCTACTTGTTCGGGTCCAGGGTGGATGACCAGCGCCGCGGCGGTGATATTGATCTCTACGTCACGACCAACCTCTCTGCTGAGGACGCCAACCGCGCGAAGATACAAGCCATCACGGACATTCAACTCGCGCTGGGCGATCAGAAGATAGACATGGTAGTGTCTCCCTTCGTCCGGGACGGCGATCTCCTCGAGCGCGAGATCCAACGGGAGGCTGTCCCACTGTGAAGCCCACTGCACGCGCTACCATTGAATCATCGCTGCGAGAGTGTGCATCACACCGCAAGTGGGTGAATCACGCTCGCGAGAAGCTTGCTGCCAGATTCCCGTTGAGCCCGGCATCGCTCGAACACCTTGGTGAGCACGAGGTGGAGCTCCTCGATCAGATG
>CAYWJH010000148.1:0-6891 GCA_964458555.1 uncultured Spirochaetaceae bacterium
GGCGACCACCGAGATCTACACTCTTTCCCTACACGACGCTCTTCCGATCCCAACCAGATGTACGGGATCGCCTTCTCGCTCGCCGACCCCGGCACCCTCGACGCGCAGGCGCGTGAGCTCGCGATGATCGACGCGCGACAGCGGGCGGAGACGCTCGCGGCAGCCGAGGGCCGTTCCGTCGGGCGGGCCGTCGAGATCAGCGAGATCGTCGGCGGCGCGGTTCCCTACGAGGGACAGGCGCTCGCGATGGGCCGCGGTGGGGGCCCCGTCGCGCCCGGCTCGGCCCGCTACACCGCACGCGTCCAGGTCACCTACGACCTCCAGTAGCGGCCGTGGAAGTCCGTATCCGGCGCATGCAGACCGGCGATCCGCCCGTACTCGAAGCGGCGTTCACGGCAATCGGCTGGAACAAGCCGGCCTCGCAGTACGAGCGCTACCTCGCAGAGGCCGAGCGCGGCGAGCGACTCCCGCTGGTGGCGGAGGTCAACGAGACGCTTGAGCGAGCGGCCGGCGCGTGGTCCTTCGCCGGCTACGTCACCGTCGTGTGGGAGTCGCCCTACGAGCCGTTTCGAGCGGCGGGGATCCCCGAGATCGTCGACCTCAACGTGCTACCCGCGTACCGGCGGCGCGGCGTGGGCTCGCGCCTGCTCGACGCCGCCGAGGGGGCGATCGCCGAGCGCTCCCCGGTTGCCGGGATCGGCGTGGGGCTCTATCCCGACTACGGCCCCGCGCAGCGAATGTACGTCCTTCGCGGCTACGTCCCCGACGCGCGCGGCGTCTGCTACGACGGGGTGCCCGTCCAGCCGCGCGCCCCGACGGTGAACGACGACTCGCTCAACCTCCACTTCACGCGCCGCCTGCGGTGACGCCCCGAGGCCCCTACTCCACGAGCACGATCCAGTAGCCCGACGGCTCGGGGCTCACGATGCGGGTGCTCGTAGCCCCGTCCTCCGGCGCAACCGGCGTCTCCGCTGCCCAGCGGGCATTCAGGACGTCGAGCCAGCGTACGCGGCGGGCGGCGCCACCGCCCGGTCCCGCGAGATCCACGTCCCCGCCGTCGCAGAAGAAGAGGACGCGGGGGCCGTCGGGGTGCGCCGCGCAGTACGCCTCGTTCGCGCTGCGTCGCTCGATCAGATCGAGGCGCGGCTCGAGCTCGACGACAGGCACCGCCTCCTCGAGCAGGCGCGCGCTCCTGATGCACGCGCTCGACGGCTCGGAGAACCCCAGACCCGCGGCCGGCCTGTGGAACCGTACCGCCCGCACGCCGGCGAGCACCGCGCGCCAGAACCGTTCGATCGCATCGCGGTTCGTGCCGTAGTACCCGGTGTTCGCTCCGTAGATCTTCACCATCGTCAGCGGACGGACGAGATCGTGGTCCACGAGACGCTTCCGTGCCGAGACGACCCGGTCCCAGTGCTCCTGACCCTGCTTGTGGTTGCCCTGCGAGACGTCGACGAAGTCGTAGCGCTCCGGGTGGCGCCAGGTCCGCTCGTGCATGGGATCGTCCAGATCGTGCGGGTCCCACATCTCGGTCAGGTAGAGCGGGCGGTCGGGCCGCTCGCGGTCTGCGTACGCTCGCAGATAATCGGCCCAGTACGAGGCCCACTCCTCGTCGCCGTTGGTCTCGTTGTCCATGCAGTAGAGCACATGATCGTAGCTTTGCGTGGCGGCGAGCAACCGGTCGACGACGAGGCGCTGGAGGCGAAGCAGCTCGGGAAGGTCCTCGAGCTCGGGCGGGCTGCGGAAGAACGGGTTCTCCTTCTCTCCCGGGTGCGTGTCGATGCGCTCGGGAAGCGTCGACTCCTCGCTCGTGTAGTTCACGTTGTTCTTCGGGTTGAACGGGTTGTCGAACCACGGCTCGCGCGAGAAGTCGAACCGGTCCCACAGCTCGATCTGGAGAACGATCCTCCGCTCGGCGGTCAGGCGAAGGAATCGCTCGAAGCGCCGCCAGTACTCGCAGCCGGGCCGCTCGAGGTCGTAAAGGCCGGTTGCTTCGTCGCGCTCGTGCGGCCAGACGTCGCCGGGGTCGCGCGAGGACATCGTGCAGCGGACGTAGTTGCCGCCGGCTTCAGCGATCGCGTCGAGGTGCTCTTCGACGTCGGCAATCTGGAAGAGGTTGTCCTCGCGGCTTCCGCCGAGGAGCAGCGTGGGCTCGCCGTCGATCTCCCAGGCAAAGGGTACGCGGCGGCTGGGGGCTATGCGGGGTTTGTCCATACGCCAAGCATAGCATCGCACGCGCCGCCGTGACAGCGGGTGCGAGCCGAGCGCGGGCCCGAGCGTGCACGGCGGCTACTCTGGGTCCGCCGCGTACGACGGCCGGATGTCGGCGCGCTGGAGGCGTCGCGAATTTGTAACCACGTTGATCGAGCTCGAGGCCATCGCAATCTCCGCGAGGACCGGGTGGAGCGCGCCGACGATCGCGAGCGGGATCATCACGACGTTGTAGAAGAACGCCCAGAAGAGGTTCTGGCGGATCTTGCGGAAGGTCGCCTCGCTGAGCTTGGCCGCCTTCACGACCGCCGAGAGCTCGCCCTGCACGAGCACGATGTCGCCCGATTCGATCGCGACGTCGGTACCGGTGCCGATCGCGATGCCCACGTCGGCCTGCGTGAGCGCCGGCGCGTCGTTGATGCCGTCGCCGACCATGGCCACGCGCTCGCCGGAGGACTGCAGGCGCGCGATTTCGTTCGCCTTCTCGCCGGGCATGACGTTCGCGATCACCGAGTCGATTCCCACCTCGCGCGCGATCGCGGCCGCCGTGCGCTCGTTGTCGCCGGTGATCATCGCCGTGCGAAGGCCCATGGACGCGAGCTCTGCGATCGCCGCCGTGCTGTCGCTCTTGAGCCGATCGGCCACCGCGATCAGGCCCACGGCCTCTCCATCGCGCGCGACCCACATCACCGTCTTCGCCTCGCTCTCGAACCGTTGCTTCTCCTCCACGAGATCGGGAGGCAGGCCGATGTGCGAGTCCTCGAGCAGCGCGTCACCCCCGACGAGCACCGCCGCACCGCCGATCGACCCGCGCACGCCGCGGCCGGTCACCGCCTCGAACCCGTCGACCTCGTCGAGGTCGAGCGCGCGCCCCTGCGCCTCGGCGACGATCGCGCGCCCGAGCGGGTGCTCGCTCCCGTACTCGAGCGACGCGGCGAGCGCGAGCAGCTCGGCCTCGCCGCGCGAGGAGCCGTCAGCTGCGACCTGACCGTCAGGGCCGCCGGCCGTCCCCCGGCCCCGCGCGGCCACGACGTCCGTGACACCCGGCTTACCTTCGGTGATCGTCCCCGTCTTGTCGAGCACGATCGTGCGCACGTCCTTGAGCACCTGGATCGCCGCGCCCTTGCGGATGAGCACGCCGTTTTCGGCACCCAACCCGGATCCCACCATGAGCGCGGTCGGTGTGGCGAGCCCGAGCGCGCACGGGCAGGCGATGACGAGCACGGCGATCGCCGCGTAGAGCGCGAGCGCGCCGGCGCCCATCGACGGGTCGACCCACGGCAGGAACCCGGAGAGCCACGTCGCGATGCCCCCGAAGAAGGCGGGGAAGAGCAGCCACAGCGCCAGCGTGGCCACCGCGACGCCGATCACAATGGGCACGAAGACCGCGGTGATGCGGTCGGCGAGCGCCTGGATGGGCACCTTCGAGCCCTGCGCCTCCTCGACCATGCGGATCACCTGGCTGAGGAAGGTGTCCGCGCCCACGCGCGTCGCGCGGATCCGCAGCACGCCGTTCTGGTTGATCGTCGCGCCGATCGCCTCCGAGCCCTCGCGCTTGGCGACCGGCATCGACTCGCCGGTGGCGATCGACTCGTCGACGCTGCTGTCGCCCGAGACAACCACACCGTCGGTGGGAATCTTCTCGCCGGGACGCACGACCATCACGTCGCCCACGCGGAGCGAGCTCACCGGTACGCTCGTCTCCTCGCCGTCGCGCTCGACGCGCGCCTCCTTCGCCTCGAGCGTGAGGAGCTTCTTGATCGCCTGCGAGGCGCGGCCCTTCGCCTTCGTCTCGATGAACCGGCCCGTCAGGTGGAAGGCCATGATCATGCCCGCCACGCCGCCGAAGTTCGCGAACGCCGGCGCAAGGCCGAACCGCGCGAGCACCGCGACGATCCCGGTCGCGAACGCCGCGAGCGTACCCATCGCGATCAGCACGTCCATGTTCGGCGTCAGGTGCGCGGCGGAGGTGAAGCCGCTGCGGAACGTCTCGCGCCCCGGGCCGAAGAGGACGATCGCGCTGAGCGCGACCATGCCTACGTTGAACGCGGTCATCCCGCCAATCGCGACGCCGGCGATCATCTCCGGGAGCATCCAGAGGATGATGGGAATCGTCGCAGCCCAGGCGATCCACATCTTCCGCCGCGCCACGGCGATCTTGCGCTCGTCGCGCGCGAGCTCGTCGTCCACGGCCGTCTCCGCGCCGGCCTCGGTACCGCGATCGACCACCTGGTACCCGGCGGCTTCCACCGCGCGGACGAGCTCGTCGCGCTGCGCCCCGCCGTCGCCAAAGTCGACCTGCGCGGTCTCGGTCGCGAGGTTCACGTTTGCCGTCTCGACGCCGGGCACCTTCGCGAGCGATCGCTCGACCGCCGCCACGCAGCTCGCGCAGTGCATGCCTTCTATGCTGAACCGTTCCTTCGTCGTCATATTTCTACCCGTGCTTCCTGAACTTGCCGATCACCGACATGAGCTCGTCGATCTTCGCGTCCTTCTCGTGCGGATCGTCGCCTTGGATCGCGTCCGTCACGCAGGTCTGGAGGTGGTTCTGCATCACCAGGTCCTCCACGCCCCTCAGCGCGGACACCACCGCGCTCGTCTGCGTCAGAATGTCCACGCAGTAGCGATCGTCGGAGATCATGCGCCGGATTCCCGCGATCTGGCCCTCGATCCGTTTCAACCGATTGTCCACGCTCTGCTTGAGCCGTTCGTCCATCATGATGACCTCAATATACCATACCCCCATACGGTATTCAAGTAGACTGTCATCGACCCTGCAGGTTGATCCTTCGCAAGACGTGCCAGTCGGACTGGTTCGTCACGAGCGACCCGCCAGTGCGCTCGAGGTCATGGTGGGTGAGTTGCGGGGCGGCGTCGAGGGCAATATCCGAACCGAGCCACTTGCTACAAAGTGCTACAACTGCTACACTCATCGCATGAGCAGGACGATTTCACAGCGCGAGCTTCGCAACGATTCTGCCGCCGTACTGAGAGCCGTGCAGGCCGGCGAGTCCTTCCTTGTAGCGCGCAACGGCCTACCGGTCGCAGAATTGCGGCCGATCGCCGTACGACGGTTCGTGTCGCGCGAGGAGCTCCGGCGCGCTCAACGGACAGCATCCAGGGTCGACTACGCTCGCTTCCAGGCCGATATCGACGCAATCGTTGATCAGGCCGCCAATGATTGAGACGCGCCGGGGCCTGCTCGACACGTCGGTCATCATCGATCACGACGCGATCGACGTGGACACGCTTCCCGAAGAGTCAGCAATCTGCGCGATCTCGCTCGCCGAGCTCGCGGCAGGCCCTCTCGCGACCGACGATGCGCTGGAACGCGCTCGGAGACTCGAACGCCTCCAGTGGGCAGCGAGTGTGTGGAACCCACTGCCGTTCGACGATGCCTCGGCACGAATGTACGGCCGGGTGTTCGCGGCGGCCCGCTCGACCGGCCGGTCGGCACGATCACGGTTCGCGGACCTGCTCATCGCGTCGGTAGCCGCGGCGAACAACCTGGCTCTCTACACCCGTAACGCCACGGACTTTTCGGGCCTTGAGTCGCTGGTTATCGTCGTCGCGGTGTAGCAGCGCCGACACATGCGCTACGCGTCCCGTTCACCACTTCTCCCTCCGCCTTCCACAACTCGCCGAGCGCGGGAAACGAACGAGCGGATCGTGCGACACCACGGGCGTGTACCAGGCCACCGGTCGATCCCGAGGATGCCCACGTGCAGCTGCTCGCCAGCCAACTCCTGGAGAACATCCTGTGCGTCGAGGAAGCGGCTTCCCGCTCAGCGCAGAGTACGCCCGACTGACCACCCGCAAAGAAAAACAAGGAGATGGGTTGACTACCAAATGGCGTCCGATGCATATCTCTCACGAATTTTGTCATCAATCGAGCAGCAAGGATTTTGAGAGGAGTATCTGATGAACGAGTTGGAATGATGAGCCTGGTGGTGGTTGCCGTAGTCGCAATCGCGTCGTGTGATCTGTTCGCACCGCGACAGACAACCCCGAACACGCCAGAGACCTACAACGGCCGACCCGTCGAGGATCAAGGCGAAGCGTACGTGGAGTCGCGAGACCTGCAAATCTACGCGTGGGATAGAGGACAAGTCGACGGCGATGTCGTGACGGTCATCGTGAACGGAACAGTCGTATTCGACGAGTATACGCTGACCGGGATTCCGGAGCCCCGCCCTGTTACGCTGGACAACCGAGGATGCAACTACATCTTGCTGTACGCAACAACGAGGGTTCGATTTCGCCGAACACAGCGGCCATCGACCTGGACGACGGCACGACCTATCAAAACCTGCTTCTAAACGCCAATCTCACCACCAACGGAGCGATGGATATCATTGTCGACTACTAAGGGAAGCTTCGGGCTACCCGACCGAACGTACGAATACCCGGAGAGGGTACAAGACGAAAGGCGCCCTGGTGAGGAGTCACCGGGGCGCTCCCGTTCCGGTCCGCAAATTGGGCACGCACGGCCGAAGGATGAGCCGCAATCTCCGACAACATCTGAAGAATCTTGACAACCACCGCCTGCTCCGGTAGCTTACAAACTTGCATCGGGCTGTAGCGCAGGGGTTTAGCGTGCTTGTCTGGGGGACAAGAGGTCGGCGGTTCAAATCCGCCCAGCCCGAGTATGTTCGGCGGCGAAGCCGCCTCACCGGTTAG
>CAYWJH010000149.1:0-6709 GCA_964458555.1 uncultured Spirochaetaceae bacterium
TCGACGAAGGAGGCGGGGATCATCAGGTTCTGCCGCATCCGAAGCGCCGTCTCGATCACGCGCGCGAGGACGTCCTGGTGGATGACGTTCTCGTAGAAGGGGTAATCGATGTAGCGTCGTCCGCCGTCGTCGCGCCACTCGCAGAGGAGGTCCTCGTCGTTCAGGAACCAGCCGCGGTAGCGGAAGGCCGGCTCCTCGCTCACGAAGTCGGTCGAGTCGATGCCGATGCGCTCACGCCGCGTCGGCTCGTTGTCCGTCCACAGGTAGGCCGGATCCACGCCGAGCACGTGCTCGCACAGGTGGTAGATTCCCCACATAGTGCCGCGCGGATCGCTGCCTACGACGACAAGGTTCTCTCCATCGCCACCGAACGTTCGGATCAGGTACCGTTCCCACCCACCGCCGATCGCGCCCGCGTCGATGCCGCAATCCTCGAGGATCCGGTCGACCCCGTCGGTGCCCAGGGTGAGCACGAGCAGATAGCCGCTCTCGTCGCGCGGCGCGAAGCGCTTGACGACCGGTCGACGGCCGCCGACTCGTTCGGCGTCGCGCACGAGGTCGGCGACCGCACGCGCCACGACGCCGGACTCCCCGGCCGGCAGGAAGACATCGGTGACCCGATCGGCGTCGAAGAGGGTGAACACCGTGAGCCTCCTTGAGCTACTTGAAGAACAGGAACGACTCGAAGGCGACGTCGTGGAAGACGACGTTCGGGTTCATCCTGATGACGAAGGCGATCGTCGCGGCAACGTCCACCGGCTGCATGAACTTCTCCCGCGGCACGTCCCGGTTTCCCCAGAAGGTCGAATTGATCGGGCCGGGGTTCATCGTCGTGACGCGCACGTTCTTCTCCTTGAGCTGCAGCGCGAGCCCGTCGGAGAACATCGCGACCGCGGCCTTCGCGGTGCAGTACATGGGCGCGTTCGGATTCGCGCGCTTGGACGCCATGGAGGCGATGTTGACGATGAGGCCGTTTGCGTCTTCGGTGACGTGCGGCACGAAGTGCTTGCTGCAGAGGAAGATGCCCTTCAGGTTGACGTCGATAATCGTATCGTAGTCCTCGACCGGCATATCCCAGATCTTGCCGACGCGGCTGAGGCCCGGCAGGTTCACGAGGATGTCCATGCGGCCGTAGGTCGACATGACGTCGTCGAAGAAGGCCTTCACCTGAGCCTCGTCGGTGGCGTCGACGACCTTCGAGAGAACATCGGCCCCCTGACCCTCGAGCTCCTTCTTCTGCTCTGCGAGCCCGGCTTCATCGATCGAGCAGATCGCGAACTTCACCCCGTCCTTCGCAAGCTCTTTCGCGAGAGCACGTCCGACGCCTCCGCTGGCGCCGGGAATAACGATAACTGCGTTTTCTAGCTTTCTCATATCGACCTCTCGATGTTTCGTATCTCGATCTAGAAATAGCCGCCGCGATCGACGACTTCCTGGGCGCTCAGCCCGTCATTCACCCACTCTTTGATCTCCTCCTCGTTGCGGGAGATCTCCTCTGCTCGAAGCAGGACCTCGTAAGCGATATCGCGCGGGATGATGAGCGCCCCGTCGATGTCGCCGAATACAAAGTCTCCGGGATAGACGTGTACGCCGCCGATCTCGATCGGCATCTGATGGCCGATGATCCGGAAGCGGCCGAGCATCCCGTTCGAGCTTCGGTAGCGCACGAAGAGCGGGAAGCCCTGCGAGAGCACCTTCGCCGTATCGCGCACACCCCCGTCGACGATCGCGCCTCGACACCCGCGGCGCTTCGCGGCCATCGTCATCACCTCGCCCCACTGTGCCGATTCGTCGTCGCCGCTGGTGTCCCACACGACGACGGAGTCCTTCGGGATCGCCTCGAGCATCGCCGCACGCTCGACCATCTCGTCGGTCACGTCAAGGTTCTTCGAGCCCTTGATCGTGAACGCGACGCCCGCGACGACCATCTCCTCGCGCAACGGCAGGATGCCGTGCGGGAGCGTCTGGTAGAGGAGGTTGCGCTCGCGCAGCACGTCGTTGATCGCCCCGGAGTAGAGCGCCTCGTAGCGCTCGCACATCTCTTCGACGGGAACCTCGAACTCCACGAGGTGGCGGAGCTCACGCGACGCTCTCAGTTTGCTCAGATCCATTCCACTCATCGTCACCATCCTACGTGAGGGCACCGCTCTGGCGGGCCTCAGTCGATTATACCCGGACCCTCATAGAGTCCGACATTCATGAATCGGCAATTGTTTGTCGTATCCGATACACCAACGTTGCCCGGCGTGGACATCACCGCGGGTGGCTCCTATAATTGCGATCAGGTGCCATGGTCTACGACACGAACGACGACTACGATCTCACCGTCTCCAAAGTCGGCTACGTGATCCGACGCGACCCTGATCCCTTGTGGCAGATCAAGAGCCTCAGGAATGACGACTTCCACCTTCTCGCCTACGCGCTCGCCGGGGAGGCGAACTACTCGTGGGGCGGGCACGGCTGTACGGTGAGAAAGGGCGACGTGCTCTTCTTCCCGAAGGGATTTGTCCATTCCGGTGCGAGCAAGCCGAGCAACCCGTGGAGCTTCTGCTACGTCGCATTCGATCTGGAGAGCTATCCTCCGTCCGATCCCGATATCGCCCAACGGATTCAGAAGCACACGACAACGCTCAACGTCCATCAGGTTTCGGCGGCTTTCACGGAGCTCGTGCATGCGTGGTCGTCGAAGCTGCCGGGCCACCTCATGCGCTGTCGCAGCCTCGTCCTCGAGCTCCTCTCGCTCGTCATCAGCGAGACGCACCACGTCATTGCGGCGAGCCGTGTCCCGCACTTTCACGCAATCAACAATATCGTCAAGGCGATACAGCGCGACTACGCGTCGAGCTTCAGCGTGGAGGATCTGTCCGAGGAGTCGGGCCTCAGCCCCGCGTACTTCCGCCGGCTCTTCAAGCAGGTCACCGGCCACACGCCGGTGAACTACATCAACCGTGTGAAGGTCGACAAGGCGAAGGACCTGTTGCTCAGCGGCGAGTGCAACGTCTCGGAGGCCGCGAGCGCGGTCGGCTTCGACAACGTCTTCTACTTCAGCCGGCTGTTCAAGCGGATCAGCTCGGTGAATCCGTCGGAGTACATCAGGCGGTAGCCGAATGCGCTACACGGTGTACTCCACGTCTCCCGGGAAGCGCACCACCGATCGCTCGCCGAGGAGCATCGTGACGGTGCGCCCGCGAAAGTCGATGTCGCAGGCGCAGACGTCGCCGGACGGCGGTTGCGATGCCGAGGAGGCGCCGGCGGCGCGCGTACCGGGCGCGGCGATCGATCTGACTACCGGCGCCGTCTCGCCCGTATCGAGCGGAGCGACGAGCCACACGAGGTCAAAGACGCGCTGCGAGCCCGGAAGGACGAAGTCGATTCGGCGCGCGGTACCTGCGGCCCCCTCGACCGGCGTGCCCGGGACGATCTGGTAGGCGAGGTGGAGCCTCCCGTCGGAGAAGTCAAACCCCGCGGACGCCGGGGCGAGCACCTGGACGCTGAGATCCGAGTTGGGGCGGCGGGCACGCAGGCTTGGGCCCTCCGCGTCGATCGTGAGCGCCCCGTCCCGGTTGTTCAGATTGAAGCCGAGCGTGGGCGCACCGGCGTGAGCACCCGCGTCGACCCGGTCCCAGATGACGAAGTAGTCGTCGCGGACAAACCAGATGCGGCGGGTGAACGCGGCGAGCCACGGCTCGTAGCAGCGTCTGCCGTCCGAGGCGACGTAGTCAAAGAAACGGTAGTGACGCTTGCAGACGATCTCCGCGCGGTTGTGGTGCGAGATGACCGGCTTGCGCTCCTCCGGCTTCATCCCCATCTCGACAAAGGCGAGATCCTGGTCGGCCCCGTCGAAGCAGAGCGTGTTGTGCGCGTAGGTGCGCCGATCGTAGGCGCTGTGCGTCCCGCCGCGGTAGCACGAGTGGCCGGGGTCGACGATCCAGTACTCGCCGCGTGAGAAGAGGCTGACGCTGTTCTTGTCGAGGTGCTGGTGCGAGTTTGCCCTCCCGCCCCCGCCGGAGGCAAGCGCGAAGACCGTGTCGCCTGCCGCACCCGTCATGCCGTCCCATCCACCGCGCAGATGGACAAACCCGGTGTCGTGGAAGACGCGCGACGGGGGCAGACAGAGCTCCTGTGGCGAGCGCGGCGCGACGTCGGGATCGTCGAGCGCAATGAGCGCCGCGGGGCAGTAGTGAAAGGCGGTGTGCAGCGCATCCGGCCGGGGCGGGTCGGGCAGCAGGAACCGCTCGATGTACCAGGCGGCAAGCGGACTCGCGAACCGCCTGAGGTAGAGCAGGACCTCCGGCGCCTCCATCTGGAAGACGTAGGGGCAGTCGTAGGTGTTGACCGAGATCGCCACCGGGCGGTCGAACTCCGGATGCTCGTAGAGGCCTACCTGGTTGGAGACCGCCCACTCGAGCGAGCGTGCGATGCAGCTCATCTCGGGGAGCTCGATACTGCGCACGTTCGCGAGCGCCTCGAGCGCGAACGAGAGGCAGTTCACCGGATAGGCCCAGTAGTGGAACCCTTCGCCGTAGCTGCCGTCCGAATCGATAGTCGCCATCCAGCTCCCGAGCGCGCTCGAGACGAGCGCAACATCGTCGTCGATGGGGATGCCGTCGGCGGCGATGCGCTCGGCGTCGGCGTCAGGGAAGAGGAAAGGCTCGTCGCCGCGCGTGCTTTCTACATCGGCCCGGATCCCCTCCACCGTGAAGGCGACGAGCGTGAGCGCGGAGGCGATGACGCAGAGGTGGTTCATCACCCAGCGCTCCGACTGGAAGAGGGTCGAGTTGCGCAGCAGCGGATAGGCCGTTCCGATCAGCAGGCCGTAGATGAGCTCGCGGGTCGCCTGTGGCAAAAGCTGCCGGATCCAGTCGAAGGAAATCGCGAGCCCGGAGGCGAGCGCCGCGGTCTCGAGCTCGCCGGTGGAGCGCTTGCCGCCTTCGTAGACCTGGAAACGCGGGCGGTTCGGGTACTCGGGACCGATCCAGAAGTTGAGCTCACGGCCGGCGAGATCCTCGACGACGGTCTTGTACGCCTCGACGTATCCGTGGTCGCGCGTCACGACAGCCGCGAGCGCGAGGTCCATGAGCCGGCCCCGGGCGTAGTAATAGAGCGTCGCCGTGTCTTCGGGCAGCGCGAGCGAGCCTGCCGCGCGAACCGCGTCTGCACGCTCGACGACGCTGCCCCACACCGCCTCGTAGCGCGGGGTGGTCGCGCGGATCGTCGCCGCCCGAAGGTCGCTCTCCGGGAACAGCAGGCCGCGGTGGTCGATCGGCGCCGGACGGTGTCGGCCCTCGATGATGGACGCGATCGGTGTCATGGAATCGCTACCTCCGCCTGCGCAACGTTCCTCTGGTGCAGGCTCTCCCCGTTGAGCCGGTAGGGACCTTCGTAGCCCGTGTCGCCGAGCATGAGCGAGACGAGCGCGATCGACAACGGATAGAACCAGCTTCCGAGCATGATGTGCGTGCGCGAGGGGTCGTCGTCGCGGTACTCCGCGCGCACCGTACGATCGCCGTCCCGCCAGATCCAGTGGGGGCGCGGCTTCCAGTCCGCAGGCGTGCTGCCGCGGCGGTGAAGGAGCCAGCCGCAGCCTTCGGGATCCTCGTGCATCTCCGCGTGGCGCAGGTAGGCGCGGGCCGCAGCGTCGATCTCCGCACGGCGGTAGTCGGTCAGCCGCGAGAGGTTGAGCAGCATGTACGCTCCGTCGAAGTCCGGGCAGTCCGATCCGCCCGGCCACCAGGAGCCGTCCGGGCGCTGGAGCGAGAGCGTCGAGTCGACGTTGCGCTCGACGTGCGGAATCTGGCGGTCCCACGCGAAATAGATGGGCGCGATGTGGATCGCGCCGAAGAGCCCGTCGAGGAGGCTGCCGCCGTACTGCGTACCCCAGTAACCGGTCTGCGGGTCGGCGAGCGCGTCGAGCTCGGGGAAGAGCCCCTCCTCCACGGCGCGCTCGACACGGTCGTCACCGAACCAGTCGCGCTGCGCGCGAAGCGCCGTCGCGCACGCGAGCACCTGGTTCGCCGCGGCCCACGCGGTCGTCCAGTCGTAGGCGCGCACCCAGTCGGCGAGCGCTCCGGGCGAAAGCAGCGGATCGAGGAAGGCGAGCGGGCGCTCGGCGCGCCGGCCGAGCACGCGCAGCGCCCAGAGGGCGCCGCGGGTCGTGTGCCAGACCGATTCGAGCCGCTCCGGCGGGCGCGGTCCTGAGTCCTCGTCGGGACGGTTCTGGAAGTATCCGGTTCCCGTCTGCCGCGAGCGGAAGAGATCGGCCCATCGATCAAGATCCGACCCCGGCAGACTATGGAGCTCGCCGAAGAGGTCGAGGATATGCGCCGCGTGGTACGACCCGTAGAAGCTCTGCCCGCCGCCGGGCTCCTTCGCGTAGATACCCGGGTCGTGGCCGATCTTCATCCGATCCACGAAGCAGAGCGATGTTCGTTTGATCCGGTCGTACCCCTCGGTCACGGGCGCCTCCACTGACCATTCTACGGTCTATCGAGCATCGGCAACATTCAGGAAAGGATACTTTTTTGCACCAGACGCTCGAGCCATTTCCACCCGACGGCCGGTCTGGTAGGATGGTGGATCATGAAGCGAATACCGTATGAATCGCTGCGAGCCTACGGCGAGTCGGTGCTGCAGAAATGCGGCGTCCCGACCGAGGACGCGCAGACCGTCACCGACTGCCTCCTGTGGGCGAACCTCTCCGGCGTGGACA
>CAYWJH010000150.1:0-6557 GCA_964458555.1 uncultured Spirochaetaceae bacterium
GCGCAGCCTCAGATTGGGCCCTACACCTGTACCAGCTTGTGGTGCACCGCGTATTTGACGAGGTCGACCTTCGAGTGCAAGCGCAGCGTCTGCATGATGTTGTTCTTGTGGACGTGAACGGTGTGGTGCGAGATGCCGAGCGTCTCGGCGATCTCGCGCTCGGTCAGGCCGTCGCAGATGAGCTCGAGAATCTCGGTCTGTCGGGGCGTGAGCTTCGTCTCCACCTTGCTGTCGTCCGAGGTGCCGTAGCGGTACTCGGATACGACGTCGTCGGGGATTCCCGACTTGAAGTACGTGCTCCCGCGGTGGACCGCCTCGATCGCGTCGGTCACCTGGCTTGCGGCGTTCTCCTTGAGTAGATAGCCCCAGACCTTCGCCTTGATCGCGCGCTCGACGAGCTCCGCGTCGCGGTGCATGGAGAGCACGATCACCCGCACCCGAGGTTCGATCTCGTGGACCCGCTTGGCGAGCTCGATGCCGTCCATGCCGTGCATGGAGATGTCGGTCAGCAACACCTGGACGCCGCTGTCGCGGATGGCGTCGAGCGCTTCGCGCGCAGAGGACGCCTCGAGCGCGATCTCCATGGGCGGGTCGGCGGCTGCGATCACAGCTTTGAGCCCGTCCCTGAGTACCTGATGGTCGTCAACGAGTCCTACCTGTATCGCCGTTCCGTTCATGCGTCTCCTCAAGATTACTACATGTGCGCCGCAAAAGCGAGACCCGCCTTCGGCGTGGGCGCCCCGGCGCAGAATACCGCCCGTCCGTCCGGCGCGCCGTAACCCATGCAGCCTATCCGTACCGCGCGCGGCTTGCTAATCCAACCGGGCTATCGCTGCCGCCGTCGTCCGGGCGTACGTTCGGAATCAGGAGGCTCCATGTTCCTGCTGGCAGGCATTCTCTGGGTCGCGCTCGGATCGATCCCGCTCATCTTCGCGTTTCGCAAACGCGCCGAGCCGGGTGCGCGGACGCGGTTCGTGCGGGGGGCGGTCGTCCTGGGCCTGGACCTCCTCATCCTGATCGCCGTCAACGTCTACTTCGGGCTCGCGACCGAGTTCTGGTGGTTCGCCGCGATAGGCTTCGGTCCGCGGTTCTGGACCGAATACAGCGTCCGGCTGCTACTCTTCGCGATCGGCGCCGTTGCCGGCGCGCTTGTCTTCGGGTTCGGGCTCCGCTCGATCGTGGACCGACGGCACGCGCTCGCGAGGAAGATCGTCTTCGTCGCCGGCGTGGTCCTCGGGGGCGTGATCCTCGGTCTGATCGCGAACGCGCTCTGGCAGCCGCTTCTCGTGTTCCTCAACCGGGTGCCGTCCGGTACCGCGGATCCCATCTTCGGTCTCGATACGACCTTCTACCTCTTCGCGCTGCCTCTCATGCAGGCGATTCGCGCGCAGCTCACGAGCGTGCTCATCGCGTACGCGCTCGCCGGCGTCGTTGTGATCAGCATCGTACAACCCGAGCTGCGGCAGGGCCTGGGCCCGGTGGGGCTGCTCGCGCGCGACCGCCGCGTCCGCGCGCAGGCCGAAGGCGCAGCCGGCGTCTTCGTGCTCTTGCTCGCCGCCGGGAACGCGCTCGCGATCCCGGAGCTGATGTACAGCGGTCGGGGAGCGGTCACCGGGGTCGGCTGGCTCGAGGCCAACGTCCTCGTGCCGATCAACGTGATCTCCGCGATCGCACTCCTGCTCGTGGGACTGGTGCTCGTGGCTTCCACGGTTCGCGAACGGCTGCTGTTCCGTCTGCTCGCGGTCAGGCGCGTCGCGGCGCCCGAGGAAGAGGAGGGAGCCGGGGATGGTGCCGAAGAAGACGCGTCCGGCGAGATCCGTTTTACCTCGCGGAGCTGGGTCGCCCCGGCGATCGTCGTGGGCGCGCTCTTCGTGATCGGATCCATCGTGCCGGGCCTCGTCCGCGCGCTCGTCCTCGACCCGAACGAGATCACGCTCGAATCGGAATACATCCCGTACCACGTCTCGTTCACGCGGGACGCCTACGCGATCGACGAGGGGAACGTAGAGGAGACGGAGTACCCGGTCGGGCGCAACATCACGAGCGAAGTCCTCGAGGCGAACGAGCCCACGCTCGACAACGTGCGGCTGTGGGACTGGCGCGCGCTGCAGGCGAACCTCGAGCAGCAGCAGGAGATCCGGCTCTACTACGAGTTTCACGACGTCGACATAGACCGATACACCTACGACGGCGAGCGCCGGCAGATGATGCTGAGCGTGCGCGAGCTCGAGAAGTCGAACCTCGACGCCGCGTCCCAGACGTGGGTGGGGCGGCACTTCAAGTACACGCACGGCTACGGGCTCGTCGCGCTGCCGGTGAACGCCTTCCATCCGCAGGGCGGTCCCGACCTCACGGTTCGCAACATCCCGCCCGAGTCGGAATCGGCACGCTTCGACCTCACGCGACCGGAGGTCTACTACGGCGAGCGCACGAACGACCACGTCTACGTGAAGACGACGCAGCAGGAGTTCGACTACCCGTCCGGCGACCAAAATGTCTACATAGACTACGACGGTGAGGGCGGTGTACCGATCGGCGGGCTGCTGCGGCGGTTCGCCTTCGCGTGGCGGATCGACGGGTACCGACAGCTGTTCAGCAGCTACATCGCGCCGGAGAGCCGCGTCATGTTCCGGCGAAACATCGTCGACCGCGCGCGGATTGTCGCGCCCTTCCTGCGCTACGACCGCGATCCGTACCCGGTCGTCACCGAGGACGGGCGGATCGTCTACATCATCGACGCGTACACGACGAGCCGGGCCTACCCGTACTCCAAGCCGTACGACGGGATGCTCGCCTCGTTCCGCGGCGTGAACTACGTCCGCAACTCGGTGAAGGTCGTCGTGGACGCCTACGACGGGTCGATGGACTTCTACGTCGTCACGCCCGACGACCCCATCGTCTCCGCCTTCGAACGCGTCTTCCCCGAGCTCCTCACGCCCATCGAGGACATGCCGTCCGACCTCAAGGCGCACATCCGCTACCCGTCGGACCTGCTGACCGTCCAGGCCGAGCTCTACAGCACCTACCACATGACCGACACGCAGGTCTTCTACCAGCGCGAGGACGTCTGGGAGTTCGCAACCGAGCGCTACCGCGAGAGCTTCCAGCCGGTCGAGCCGTACTACGTGATGCTTCAGTACCCCGGCCGCGAGCAGGTCGAGTTCGTCCTGATGCTTCCCTTCACGCCGTCGAACAAGAACGTCATCAACGCGTGGATGGCCGGCCGCAGCGATTACGAGCGCTACGGCACACTCACTGTGTACACGCTGCCCAAGGGTGTCGAGGTCCTGGGCCCGCGGCAGATCGAAGCGAGGATCGACCAGAACACCGAGATGTCGCGCGCGCTCAGCCTCTGGGGCCGACAGGGGAGCGAGGTCATCCGCGGCAACCTGCTCGCGATCCCGCTCTTCGACGAGGAGGGGCTCTACATCCTCTACGTCGAGCCGATCTTCCTCCAGGCCGAGGACGCGGCGCTCCCGGAGATGAAGCGCGTCGCGCTCGCCGATCAGAGCCGGGTCGTCTGGGACCCGGACTTCCGGACCGCGACGCGCCGGCTCCTCGGCGAGCTGTCGGCGACGCCGGGCGGTGTCGCTCCGGAGGGCGATGAGGCGGCCGAGGCAGAAGCGGCCGGTGGCGCCCAGCCGCCCGAGGAGGCCGCCGCCGGGCCGCAGGAGACGCAACCTTCGGCTGCGGCGATACCGAGCGGTGAGCTCGTCGAGCAGGCAAACCAGGCGTTCGCCGACTACCGGCAGGCGGTCGCCGACGGTCGCTACGAGGCGGCTGGGACCGCGCTCGAGCGCCTGGAGACGCTGCTCGGCCGGCTCGAGGGCGAGCGGTAAACAGAGGACAAACCGCACGCGCGGCGTTCAAGGTGCTTCAGGAGACCGAGGAGACGCAAGTGGTTGCGATCAACGACAACGAGCTCACGGTGAACGGACAGAAGATCCCGGTCCTCGGCGTCAAGGACCCGACGGACCTGCCGTGGAAGCAGATGAACGTCGACGTCGCGATCGACCCGGCCCGGACGGGCACAGGTAACCCGGATGGTTGATTGCTCGAACGACTCGTGTAGGTATCATGGAGAAGATGGAGTCGGTTGAAGAACTACTTGCACAGCTTCTTGCCAGCTGGGAGGTCGATCTCTACGTACGCGTCGAACGAGACGCGCGGTCGGGGAAGTACGCTCCGCTTGTGTGGTCCGGGGCCTCCGATTCGGACGTGCCGGCGCTACTCGCGAGTCCGGTCGTTCAGGAGACGTGCGAGCGATCGGAGGAGACGACCGCGCCGGTCGTCGTGAACGACCTCGCCGGCAACGCGGACGGCGCGTCGCCGGCGGTCGCGCTCGGTTTTCAGGCGCTGGTGGCGCTTCCGGTCGACCCGAACGCGCGCGAGGCGGGGATCTTCGTCTTCGGCTCCCAACACTCTGAGGTCATCTCCAAGGCCACCGTCGAGCTGCTCCACCGGTTCGCCGCGGTCGTCGCTTCCTACCATGGCGAGCGGGGCCGCGGCGCGCAGCAGCTGCGGCGACTCGTGATCAGGCTCACCGAAGCAGAGGATCGAGAGCGCAACCGGATCGCCGCCCTCCTCCACGACGATCTCCAGCAGACGCTCGCCGGCATCAAGGTCCACATTGACATGGCGGCCAGGCGGAGCGGCGGAGAGGCGTTCGTCGCCGAACGGCTCGCGACGGCCGTCACGTTGATCGAACAGGCGATCGAGCGCTCGCGCACCTTGTCGCACGAGCTCAACCCACCCATGCTTCGTACCAGAGGCCTCGTTCCCGCTCTGAGAATGCTCGTGACCGAAACCGAGCGGCTTCACGGGCTGCGGGTGAACGTCAACGAGGACGCCGGCGAGATCGTGCTGAGCGAGCTCGCGAGCATGGTGGTCTACCGCGCGATTCAGGAGCTCCTGTTTAACGTCGTCAAGCACGCGCACGTCGACGAGGCCGCCGTGGACGTGAAACCGGCGTCCGACGGCGTGCGTCTCGTCGTGCGGGACCACGGCAGAGGGTTCGACGTGAACGACGTCATGAAGCGCGACACGCCCACCGGACTCGGACTGGTGAGCATCCGGGAGCGGATCGAGGCGATCGGCGGCGTATTCGAGATCGACTCGTCGCCCGGGACGGGCAGCAGGTTCACGATCTATCTGCCTCCGGAGGCGATGCGCGCGCAGGGCACGATGGGCGGGGGCGCTGCAGCTCCCGATTCCGGCGCGGAGGCGGCACGCCCGACGACGGTGCTCCTCGTCGACGATCACGCGGTCATCAGGCAGGGGCTTGCCTTCCTGCTGAACGAGGAGCCGGACCTCGAGGTCGTGGGCGAGGCGGACACCGGCGCGACCGCGCTCGAGATGGTACGAAAGCTCGTGCCCGACGTCGTGGTGATGGACCTCACGATGCCCGGCATGTCCGGCGACGAGGCGACGCGTCGCCTGCTCCGCGAGGCGCCGGAGACCCGGGTGGTGGGCCTCTCCATGCACTCCGACGACGAGGCGCGCGAGCGGATGCTTGCGGCCGGCGCCGACTCCTACCTTCCCAAGGCCGGCCCCTCGTCCGATCTCGTCGCCGCTATCCGCGGCGACGGCTCGGATTGAGCTTCGCCGCGGGTGGCGCCATCGGCGTTCTGGCGGTACACTGGGCACGATGATCACGCATATCGTCAAGCGCGACGGACGCGTCGTCCCGTTCGACCCGGAGAAGATCACCTTCGCCGTCCTGCGCGCCGCGGTGGCCGTGGGCGGCCGCGACCGCGAGACCGCGGAGGAGGTCACGCGCGACGTGGTGAAGCGTCTGGAGGCGAGCCACCGCGCAGGCGACGACCATCCCACCGTCGAAGAGGCGCAGGACGCGGTCGAGAAGGTCCTCATCGAGCGCGGGCACGCGCGGACGGCGAAGGCGTACATCGTCTACCGTTACGAGCACGCGCTCAAGCGCGCCGGGCGGGAGAGCCTCACCTACAGCTCGGAGAACATCCCCTACCGCAAGCTCTGGGAAGCGCTCTCGTGGGCGGTGGACAACGACTGCCACACGCTCGCCGGCATCCGCGCGTACGTGGAGGAGGGTCGCTACCGCGAGCTCGTCGAGGTCTCGGAGGCGTTCTACGCGCGGGAGATCGAATCGGCCCGGGAGCTTCTGGCAGACAGGATCGACGACGTGCGCGTCATGATCATCGCCGGCCCGTCGAGCTCCGGCAAGACGACGACGACGCTCAAGGTCGCCGAATCGATCCCGGATAGGCGACTGGTTCCCCTCAACGTCGACAACTACTTCTTCGACCTCGAGACGCACCCGACCGACTCGAGAGGCGACTACGACTTCGAGACCCCGCAGGCGCTCGACATCGACCTGCTGAACGATCATCTTCGCCGTATGCTCGCCGGCGAGTCGGTCGACATCCCCTTCTACAACTTCAAGACCGGCAACCGCGAGGGTGTGGCGGAGACGCTACGGCTCGAGCCGAAGGACATCATCCTCATCGACTCGCTGCACGGCTTCTACGACGCGATGACCGAGTCGGTGGCGGAGGCGCAGAAGTTCAAGCTCTACATCGAGA
>CAYWJH010000151.1:0-6523 GCA_964458555.1 uncultured Spirochaetaceae bacterium
CGCAGGCGACTACTGTCGCCAATACTCCGTGCACGACGGCGTCGGCACCTGAACGCTCTTGCCGGTCCAGGTTCCCATGCCGGTCGACTCGTCTATTCGGAACGAGACGACGTGGTCGGTCGCCTGGTTCGAGACGAGGCACCACTGCCCGGAGGGGTCGACCTGGAAGTGCCGCGGGCCGCTGCCGGTCGTGTCAAAGTGGCCGGCGGCTTCGAGGAGTCCGCTGTCGGGGTCGCGCGCGAAGACCGCGATCGTGTCGTGCCCGCGGTTTGACGCGTAGAGGAAGCGCCCGTTGGGATGGAGCTGCACCTCTGCAGCGGCACTCTCGCCGTCGAAGGTATCCGGAAGCGTGGAGATCTCCTGGAGCTCCTCGAGCGAACCGTCCGACGCGTCGTACGCGTAGGTCACCACGGTATTGCCCATCTCGGTGACGAGGTAGGCGAACTTCCCGTCGTCGGAGAACTCGAAATGCCGAGGCCCCGAACCGGGCCTCGCCTTCGCCGCGGGGGTTCCCTTCGGAGCGCCGCCCGCGACATCGCCCACCGCGTAGCGGACGACCTCGTCGGTGCCGAGGTCGCAGACGAAGACGTAGTCGCCGTCCGGCGAGAACGTCGTCGCGTGCGGATGGGGCTCCGCCTGGCGGGCCTTGTTGACGCTCGAGCCGCTGTGGCGGACGCACGCCGCCTGCCCCGCGAAGGTACCGTCGTCGTTGATGCGGATCGCGACCCAGTTTTCGCCGCCGTAGTTCGCCGCGGTTACGAGGAGTCGCTCCGGGTCCGCGGCCACATGGCAGGGCCCCGGCCCGCAGCTCTCGACCGAATCGATCGCGGTGAGCAGTCCCGACGCATCGACCCGATACGCGGCGATCTTGCCCGCGTCGCCGGTGCGATGGCCCGATTCCACGGTCGCGTAGAGGACCGAGAGTTCCGGCACGTAATGCACGAAGGACGCGTTCTCCGGCGTCGTCACCTTCGCGACGATCTCGATCGACCCGTCGGCGGGGTCGAGCCAGGCGACGTTCAGGTCGGCGCTGTAGCCACCCAGGAAAAATCTCATTGTGTTCCCTCTCTTACACAGGCTTCATCGCATCCAGGATGCGCTGCATCGGCGCCGTGGCGAGCGCGATCGCAGTATCGCAGACGCCGTAATACACCCACAGCTCGTCGTCCACGACGACGTTGCCGGTGGGAAAGATCACGTTGGGGATATAGAGCCCGTGCTTCTCGTAGTATTCGACCGGCTCCATGATGAAGTCGGGCGTTCTCGCGAGCACCCGACGCGGGTCTTCGAGATCGAGCAGCATCGCGCCAACACGGTAGCAGACGTAGTTCGCCGCGGGGCCGGTGGCCGATCTCACCCACGGAATCTGCCTCACGTACTCCACACCGTGGTAGAGCGTGAGCCACCCGTCGTCGGTTCGCACCGGCGGGGTCGACCCACCGATGCGCCCGCCCTCCCACGGGGAGGCCGCCTTCGCGAGCAGCGTCGCCTCGTCCCAGTGCTCCAGATCCTCGCTCGAGGTGATCCAGATCGATGCGCCATCGGTCCCATACTCGGGGCCGATCCACTGAGCCGGTCGCCGGAACATCCAGTAGCGCCCGCCGACCTTCTCCGGAAACAGGATGACGTCTCGGTCGTCCAGATCCGGGGGCGTGAGCCAGAGCTCGTGCTTCCACGTGCGCCCGTCGTCGGAGACCGCGAGCCCGGTCCGCGTCATGTTCTTCGAGCTGTCGCCGTCGAACTCGTCGTAGGTGGCCTCCCACGACTCGGGAACGCTCACCCCGCTCGGGGAGGAGTTCCAGGCGAAGGGCCGAAAGGCGTAGGTCATGAGGTAGCGGCCGTCGACGCGCACGACGCGCGGGTCCTGCACCGAACCGTGCCTGCTTCCGGCCATCTCCGGGGTGAAGACCGGCTCGTCGCCGACCTGCGTGAAGTTCACCCCGTCCTCGCTCTCGAGCAGGCCGATGTAGCAGTGGAACGGCCGAAGCTGCCCCGCGGTGCGCTCGTAGAGCAGGAAGGTCCCGTCGTCGTCGCGGATGACACCGGGGTTGAACGTGACCGCAAGCCGCCAGTCGTGCCGGCCGGGCCGGACGATAGGGTTGTCGGGGTGACGCGTGAAGATGCCCGTGTCGGATCGTTTCTCTCGTGGATTCACGCCGTAGGATTCTATCACACTGCCCCGCGCTGTGCACCGATGCGGGCGCGGATTTCGTCGGGAATCGCCACGTGCATCGCGGCCAGATTCTCGTCTACGTGCTCGGTGCTCGACGCCTTGGGAATCGTGACGACGCCCGGCTGAGAGATCAGCCACGCGATCGCGAGCTGCGCCGGGGTGCAGCCGAGGTCGGCGGCCGCGTCGAGGACGACCTTCGACTCGGTGCGGTCGGCGAGCATTCGCCGTTCGACTGGCCGGTACGCGACGATCGCGATGCCGTGCTGCGAGCAGAGGCCACGCATCTCCTCGTCGACGAGCCCGGCGTGCAGCATGTTGTAGTGAACCTGGTTCGCGACGATGGGGTGCTTGCTCGCGGATATCGCCTGGTCGAGCTGCCGGGCGGAGAAGTTGCTCACGGCGATCGCGCGGGTAAGCCCGGCGTCCTGCGCGTCGTTCAGCCCGGCGATGTAGTCGTCCATGGGGATCGCGTCCCAGGGCGCGTGCACGTAGAGTAAATCGAGTACATCGATGCGCATCTTCCGCAGGCTCTCCTCCGCCGCCTTTGGAACCGCGTTGCGCAGCGAGTGAGACCGCCATACCTTGGTGGCGACAAACAGCCGCTCGCGATCGAGCCCGGAGATCGCCTCGCCCACGATCTCCTCGGTGTGTCCGGCTCCGTAGAGCTGCGCGGTGTCGATGTGGTTCTGCCCCTGCGCGACCGCGTAGCGGATCGCCTCCACCTCGCGATCGTCGAAACGGTAGTCGGCGTACGGGTTCCCGTCTGCGAGCCGATCACCGCCCATGCCCCAGGTCCCGATGCCGATCGGATGTACCTCGCGTCCGCCTATCTTCCAGACTGCCATGGACCCTCCTACGCCGCCGAACCGGGCACGAGAATGGTAACGCCCCAGTCGGAGGGCGGGACGACGATCTGCCGGTCGCGCATGGAAAGCGTCCTGCGCGAGAGCAGGTCGATCACGCCGCCCTGCAACGCCGCGGCGAGCTTCACGTCGGCGACCTCGATCGTCAGCGCCCGCTGCGGCTCCTCGGTGATCACGTAGACGACCGGGATCCTGCCGGCCGCGCCGATGCGCAGGTGCGCGAGAGGCGCGTCGGAGGCGGCCTCGATGATCCGCGCGGCGCGCTCGCCGGAGGCACCGGCGACGAGGTCGGTGACGAACCGCTCGTACTCGTCGACCGCGGCGGCGTACGCCGGACTGGCTTCGCGCTGCCCGGCGTAGTGCGCCTCCGCGCTGTAGAGCCCGACGGCGATCACCTTCCCCTCCCCCACCGCGACCTGCTGCGAGAGCGAGCCGTTGGTGTACGGCGTCGCCCACTGCGCGGCGGGAAGGAAGTAGGTCGACGCACCCGCCCCCGGGTCCACCGAGACCGGTACCGCGTCGGCGGGAAGCGGACGCCGGCCGACCTCTTCGATTCCGAACCGCGTGGCGATGAAGCGCTCGGCCGGGTACCGGTAGACGCCGTTCTCGCCGAAGGCGCCGGCCTCGCTCTCGACGACGAGCGTCCCGCCTGAGCGCACCCACGCGTCGACCGCGTCGGCGGCCGGCTCGTCGACGACCAGCCCGCGCGGCATGAAGAGGATCGACAGCCCCTCGAGCGCGTCGGTGTGCAGCTCCTCGACGAGCGTGTACGGGATGCTCTCGCGCACCATCACGCGCGAGAGCCCCTGAATCGCGCGCATGGGGCGGTTCGCGTTGCCGTCCTCGCACCACGAGTGGTAGTACGCGCGCGGGCTGAACCAGACGCCCACCTTCGCACGGTCGGGCCGATAGCGGCTGAAGATGGGATCGTACTGCGTCAGCACCGAGCCGGTCTTCGCGAGCGCGGCTACGCGCTCCTCGGCCCGTCCGTCGGCACCGATGATCCCGAATCCGCCCGACTCGCGCCCGAAGATCTCGTCGCGCCAGCACCAGAAGAGCACGGTATCCGCACCGGCGGCGAGCCCGCTCCAGAGCCATCGCTGCTGCGCGGCGGCGGGCACGGCGCGCTGCGGGTTGAAGCCGTCTGCAGATCGGCCTCCCTGGAGCTCGCTCAGCCAGAGCGCCTTCTCGCCCGCCTCGGCGGCGGCGCGCACGAAGTCGATCCGCCCGATGAAGTCGGTGTGGTCGATCGCCTCCCAGATGGGAAAGCTCGACGTGCCTACCCCGTCGATCTCCTCGACGAAACCCCAGTCGTTGCCGCGGTGGAGCACCGTCGACGGCTCGGCGCCGAAGTAGTCATCGCTGCCGTAGAGGACGGTGGGTTTACCCCCGTGCACGGTGACCGGTTTGCCCGGGTTGGCCGTCTTTACGATCCGATAGCGCCACTTCGCGTGCTCGACGCTGCGCTGCGAGATGAACTCCTCGAAGGCCATCATCTCCGTATAGACGCGACCGGGGCGCTTACCGGGAAGCACTTCGTCCCAGCGCTGATAGCGCCGTTCCCACGCGCGGTTCAGCCCGTCCAGGTCGCCGTGCTTCGCTTCGAGCCACGAGCGGAACGCAGCAAGCGTGTGGTCGCAGTAGCAGACGAGCCCGTCGGAGTGGACGTTCCACCGCAGCTCGTTCCAGACGTCCCAGCCGGTGACGTTCGGAATGCCCGCGTAGCGTTCGGCGGTCGTCTTGAGGAACGCCCGCATGCGCTCGCGCACCTCCGGATGGTCGATGCAGCCGCCGGGTGTGATCCCGTAGTGGATCTCGCGCCGGTTCGTCGAGACGACCTTCGCGCCCGTATTGGTGACCATCTCGCTTCCGGGCACCTCGCGGTGGATCCAGTACGGGTGCACCGCGGCGATCGTGCTGAGCACGACGCCGAGCTCGTTCTTCCCCGCGATCTCGACGAGCTTATCGTAGTCGTCGTACGCGAAGGTGCCGGGCTCGGCCTCGATCCAGCCCCAGACCAGCCAGAGCTGCACCGCGTTGAGGCCCGCCTCCTTCATGCGCGCGAGGTCGTCCTCCCAATGGTCCGACCGCGGGAACGGTGGACGGTAGTACTGAGCACCGATCGTGATCGCCATAGGTCCTCCGGCTTCTGGTCTACCACGGTCGACAGACCGAGTCAAAGGGGCCTACGGCCAGATCTGCGTTCCGTCGGGCATGCGCGTGCGCGTCCACTTGGGCGGTACGAGCGCAGGCGGGAACTCCCTCGCCCGCTCCTCCACGAAGTCGACGCCCAAACCCGGGCGCTCGGGCGGAAGGACCGCTCCGTCGACGACTTCGAGCAGCCCCGGAAAGACCTCGCGCATGATCGGCTTGGGCTTGTACATCTCCTGGATGCCGAAGTTGGGCACCGCGAAGTCGACGTGGACGTTGGCCGCATGGCCGAAGGGCGAGCAGTCGCCGGGTCCGTGCCACGCGGTGCGAACCCCGAACGCCTCGCCGAGCGCCGCGAGCTTGCGCGCGGGCGTGATGCCGCCGATGTGGCTGAGGTGCACGCGGATGAAGTCGATGAGCCTGTCCCGGATGAGCGGCACCCACTGCTCGGGCGTCGTGAAGAGCTCGCCGAGTGCGATCGGCGTGACGCTCGCAGCGCGGATGTTGCGCAGCCACTCGTACTGGTCGGGCGGTACGGCGTCCTCGAGAAAGAAGAGGCCCACGTCGTCGAGCTTCCGCGCGTATCGGGCGAGCTCTCCCACCGGAACCCGCTCGTGCACGTCGTGCAGGAGCTCGATCCGTGGGCCGATCGCACGCCGCGCCTCCTGGAGCGCCTCGATCGTGAGCGCCATGTAGCGCGCAGGGTCGATCGCGACGCGGTCGTCGGCGGCCGGTTGCGGCCCCGGATGCGGCGTCATCGCGCCCTCCCCTGTCGTACCGGCGGCGACGCCCGGGGTGCCGGCGCTCGCGGCGCCGGAGCCGCCCTGCCCCGGCGCGGACGATTCGGTCGAGCTCTCCGCGTTCGCGTCCTTCGTCATCGCGCCGGCGGCGCCGTACCCGCCGATCTGGCAGCGGACGTAGCGGTGGCCCTCACGGACGAGCGACCGCGCGTTCTCGACGAGCTCCGGGATCGACGAGCCGTCGGCGTGACGGTAGACGTCCACGCGGTCGCGGCAGGCGCCGCCGAGCAGCTGGTAGACCGGCATCCCGGCCCGCTTGCCGGCGATGTCCCACAGCGCCATATCGACGCCGCCTATGCCGTTGGTGAGCACCGGCCCGCCGCGCCAGTAGGCGTTCGCGTGCATGAGCCGCCACAGGTCCTCGATGCGCGAGACGTCGCGACCGGCGAGCAGCGGCGCGAGGTAGCGGTCCACGACGTCGGCGACGGCGCTCGCCCGCTGCGTAAAGGTCGCGCACCCGTAGCCGACGAGACCGGGTTCGCTCGTCTCGACGACGACGATGACAAGGTCGATTCCTTCCGGCGCGGTCATGACCG
>CAYWJH010000152.1:0-6492 GCA_964458555.1 uncultured Spirochaetaceae bacterium
TGCGGCGACACGTGGTCGGATCTGCCCATGGTAGAGCTCGCCGCGGAGCGCTCCGGGCCGGATGGTACGGCGGCGGTCTTCGTCACGACCGACGACGAGCTCCGCTCGGCGGTCGCCGACGCCGTCTCACGCAGCCACTTCGTCTCTGCGCCCGACGTACTCGTCACGGCGCTTTACGAGACCAGGGAGGACGTATGAGTTGCAGCGCAGAGTTCCGGGGCGCGGTCTTCGACCTCGACGGCGTTGTCACGCGGACGGCGAAGCTCCACTTCAGGGCGTGGAAGGAGACCTTCGACGCGATCCTCGCCGAACGCAAGGGCGACGACAGCGAGCCGTTCACCCACGACGAGGACTACATCCCCTACGTGGACGGCAAGCCGCGCTATCAGGGTGTGAAGAGCTTCCTCGAGTCACGGAACATTTCGCTCCCCTTCGGCGATCCCGACGACGCCCCGGGAAGCGATACGATCTGTGCGATCGGCAACCGGAAGAACGAACTGTTTCGCGAGCTCGTCGCCGAGGGCGACGTGGAGGTCTTCGATTCCTCGCTTCGGCTCATTGACGAGCTTCTCGAGCGGGGCGTAAAGGTCGCGGTCGCGAGCTCGAGCCGGAACGCCACGTACGTCATGGAGCAGACGGGGATCGTGGAGAGGTTCCAGGCGATCGTGGACGGGAACGTCAGCCACGAGCTCGACCTGAACGGGAAGCCCGCCCCGGACATCTTCCTCCTCGCCGCCGAGCGTATCGGGACGAGTCCGGTCGAAACCATGATGGTCGAAGACGCCTACGCGGGCGTAGAAGCAGGGCGCAACGGCGGATTCGGTCTGGTGCTCGGCGTTGCGCGCGGTGCCGACGGGAGCCGCCTCTTCCACTACGGGGCGGACATCGTCGTCTCCGACCTGGGCGAGATCTCGCCGGACGACATAGACCAGTGGTTCGCCGAACGGCTGCCCGACGACTGCTGGATGCTCGGTTATCACGGTTTTCACGGCGAGGAGGAGCGGCTGCGTGAGGCGCTTACCACGGTGGGGAACGGCTACGTCGGTACGCGCGGGTCGCTCGAGAGCGAGGGCATCGACGACAATACGCATAATCCGGGGACGTACGTTGCCGGGCTCTTCGACCGTGCCGGCACCGAGGTGCACGGCAGGAGGATCTCCAACAACGACTTCGTGAACTGCCCGAACTGGACCGCCACGACCGTCCACGTCGACGACGGCGCGGCGCTCTCCCCGCACAGCTGCGAGGTGATCGACTACCGGCACTGGGTCGAATTCCGTTCGGCGACGATGCACCACGACCTGACGCTCCGGGACAACGAGGGCCGCATTACGCGCATCGAGAGCGAACGCTTCGCGAGTATGGACCGGCCGCACCTCGCGGCTATGCGGATGACCGTGACCGCGGTGAACCACTCGAGCCCGGTGACCGTCCGCGCGTCGATCGACGGCGACGTGCGCAACTTCCTCGTCGAGCGTTATCGCGACCTCCAGCAACGGCACCTCGAGCCGGTCGGCGAATCCGGGATCTCCGAAGAGCGCGACGACGGCGCCTACCTCGAGATGCGCACCATCAACAGCCGCCACGCCGTGTCCATGTGCAGCCGGACCTCCGCCTCGCTCGGCGGGAACGGTGACCGAAGCGAGGAGGGCGACATCATCCGGCGGAGCTTCGAGTCGACCGTGGACCGCGTCACCGAAGAGTTCGAAGCGGACCTCGAGGAGCACGAGAGCATCACGCTCGAGAAGCTCGTCGCGATCTACACCGGCAAGGACTACGACACCGACGACCCGCGCGCCGCCGCGGAGAAGCTCGTCGCCGACGCCGGCGAGTACGACTCCGAGCACGAGCGGCACGTCGAACGCTGGAAGAAGCTCTGGGAGGACGCCGACATCGTCGTGGAGGGCGACCGCTTCGCGCAGCGGATCCTGCGCCTGCACGCCTACCACCTGCTCTCTACGGCGAGCCCGAACAACGCGCAGCTCGACGTGGGCCTCCCGGCGCGCGGGCTGCACGGAGAGGCGTACCGCGGGCACATCTTCTGGGACGAGACCTTCATCGTTCCTTTCTACACGCTGCGCTTTCCGGAGGTCGCGAAGAGCCACCTCATGTACCGCTACCGCAGGCTCGAGGCGGCGCGCGAGCTCGCGCAGAAGGAGGGTTATCGCGGCGCGATGTACCCGTGGCAGAGCGCGGACACCGGCGGACCCGAGAGCCAGGAGCTCCACTACAACCCGCGCTCCGGCGAGTGGGATCCCGACCTCAGCAACCTGCAGCGGCACATATCGATCTCGATCGCCTACGACGTCTACACCTACTTCTACACAACCGGCGACGAGGGCTTTCTCCACGAGTACGGCATGGAGATGCTGCTCGCGATTGGCCGGTTCTGGGCGAGCATCGCAGAGTACGACGAGGCCGACGGTCGCTATCACATCCGCGGCGTCATGGGCCCGGATGAGTTCCACGAGAAGTACCCGGACGCCTCGTACGACGAGGGCGGGCTCAACGACAACGCGTACACGAACGTGATGGCCGCGTGGTTGCTCCACAAGATCGCCGAGACGTACGAGCACCTGCCCGAGGATGCGAAGGCGAAGATGCGCGAGCGCCTGCAGTTCGACCAGCAGGAGCTGTCGGACTGGAGCGAGATCGTCGAGCGCATGAAGGTCGTCATGAACGACGAGAAGATCATGAGCCAGTTCGACGGGTACATGGACCTCGAGGAGCTCGACTGGGACGAGTACCGCCACAGGTACGACAACATCCGGCGCATGGACCGGATCCTCAAGGCGGAGAACGACTCGCCGGACCGGTACAAGGTCTCCAAACAGGCCGATGCGCTCATGATGTTCTACCTGCTCGCCCCCGACCAGGTCGGGCACATCCTGGGCATGATGGGCTACGACGAGGTGAGCGGGAAGGAGCTCCTGCGCCGCAACTACGAGTACTACGTCCAGCGCACGAGTCATGGCTCGACGCTGAGCTGGATCGTGCACTCCGCGATCCTGCGCTACCTCGACGAGCACAAGAACGACCAGTGGCGCTGGTTCGTCGAATGCCTCAGAAGCGACGTCCTCGACACGCAGGGCGGCACGACGCTCGAGGGTATCCACTGTGGGGTCATGGCCGGGTCGATCGACATCGTCGTCACGGCGTTCGCCGGGGTGAACCTCTTCCGCGATCACATCGAGCTCGATCCGCAGCTCCCCGACGGCTGGCGCCGCGTCTCCTTCGTGATCCGGCACCGCGCGGAGCGGCTGAAGATCGAGGTGGAGCTCGAGGACGGCGGGTCGGTCGCCTACGTTACACGCCAGGAGACCGCGGGGCTCGACCTCACCGCGAAGTGCCGCGGCAGGGAGTTTCGCCTGCCGCCGAAGAAACGCGTGCGACTTTCGCTGTAGAATGCGAAGAAAGGAGACGGTATGACGTACACGAAGCTTGGCACAACGGATCTCAGGGTTTCGACGGTGGGCATGGGGACCTGGGCGATCGGCGGCGACTTCTGGGGCGACGTGGACGACGAGCGATCGATCCGCGCGATCCAGGCGGGACTCGACGCCGGGATCACGCTCATCGACACGGCGCCGGCGTACGGCGCGGGCCACTCGGAAGAGGTGGTGGGTCGTGCGATCAAGGGACGACGCGATTCGGTCGTCGTCGCGACCAAGGTGGGAGTCATCCGACACCCCGACAGCTTCGAGCGAACGCTCGAGCCGGAGTCGGTGCGCAAAGAGATAGACGACTCGTTGCGGCGCCTCGGTGTGGATACCATCGACCTCTACCAGATCCACTGGCCCGACCCGGATACCCCGCTCGAGGACACCATGGAGGTGCTCCTGAAGGCGCAGGAGGCGGGGAAGTTCCGCTACCTGGGCGTGTCGAACTTCTCGATCGAGCTCATGGAGGAGGCGAGGCGCTACGGCGAGATCGTGAGCCTGCAGCCGCACTACTCGCTGTTGAAGCGGGATATAGAAGAGAGCATCGTGCCCTACTGCGAGGCGAACTCGATCGGCATCCTCAACTACGGTACGCTCGCCGCCGGAATACTCACCGGCAAGTTCCGCGAGCTGCCGGAGTTCGAGGAGGGCGACAACCGCGCGGACTTCTATCCGTGGTTCCGGGAGTCGGTCTGGGAGAACGTGCAGGCGCTCGTCGACGTGCTGCGCGCCATCGCCGACGAGCGCGGCATCCCCGTCGCGCACGTAACGATCGCGTGGACGATTCAGCAGCCGGGCATCACGACCGCGCTTGTGGGCGCGAAGAACGTCGAGCAGGCGCAGGCGAACGCGGCCGCCGGCGACGTACGGCTCTCGCAGGACGAGCTCGACCGCATCGACGCGGGCTACCGCGAGCACTTCGCGCCGGTGGCGTAGCGGCTACCGCATTGCGAGTCGTGCTACCAGGGCGAAGCGACCCGCCGGCCGTCGCCCTCCGGCTCGCCTCGCCACGCCTCGCGCGGGTTGTGCGCCGGTAGCTCGGTCGCGCGGAGGCCGCTCTTTTCGGGGTCCTCGTAGCGCTCGTAGAACGCATCGAGCTCATCGGTGAGCTCGTCGACGACGGAGGCGTACGCGGGATCGTCGAAGAGGTTGTGCGCCTCTCGCGGGTCGAGGGCGAGGTCGTAGAGCTCGTGGTAGCCGTCGGGGTAGCGACGCACGAGCTTGTAGCGTTCGGTGCGGATCGTGCGAAGCGGTCCGTACTCGCCGGGCTGGGCGGTCTTCCAGCCGCGGTGGGCCGCACCGCGGGTGAGCATGGGGAGGAAGCTGCGGCCGGGCGACGGCTTATCGCGGCGGGGCGAGACGCCGGCCCAGTCCAGGAGCGTCGCGTGCAGGTCGCAATGGTCGACGAGCTCGCTTCGGGTCTGGTGCGCGAGGAGCGTACCCGGGCAGTTCACGACGAGCGGTACCCTGATCGACTCCTCGAGCATGTTCAGCGGGCGCGTTCCGTTACCCTTCCCCCAGATCCCGTGCTGGCCCAGGTTGATGCCGTGGTCGGCGGTGTAGACGACGAGCGTATCGTCGCGCAGGCCGAGCGCCTCGAGCTCGTCGACGATCCGACCGACTCCCTCGTCTATGTGCGCGACCCCGGCGTAGTACTGCGCGCGAAGCTCGCGAGCCTTCGATCGGTTCGGCACTTCGTCGCGCATCCGGGCCAGCCGGTAGACGGGGTCGTCCGGGATGTCCGCGAAGCTCGCGTCGCGGAACCGAGCGACGAGGCGTTCCGGGTGCTCCTGCCACGGCGTGTGCGTGCCAATGAAGCCGACGTAGAGGAAGAACGGCCTGTCCTGGTCGCGGTCGTTCAGGTAGCGAATCGCCTCGTCGGTGATGATGTCGGTGTGGTAGCCGGCGCGGTGAACGGGGATGCCGTTGTCCGAGTAATCGCCGCCGCGAGGCGGGTAGTGGTGGTGCAGCGCGTACCAGTGCTCGAACCCCGCCTGCGGCACTGCGTCGCGGCCGACGTGCCACTTTCCAACGAGCCCGGTCTGGTAGCCGGCTTCACCGAGCGTGTCGGCGAGCGATTCGTCGACGAGCCACTGCCGGTCGTTCACCGTTTCGAACTCCGGCGGCAGGTCGGGCCGGGAGCCGAGGTACCAGATCCAGTCGTGGATGCCGTGCTGCGAGGGGTAGAGCCCGGTCAGCACGCACGCCCGCGCGGGCGAGCAGACCGGGATGGGCGTGAACGAGTTTGCCATGCGCACACCGGTCGCCGCGAGATGGTCGAGGTTTGGCGACTGGATCTCACGGTTGCCGTAGCAGCCGAGCGCCCACTGCGCGTGATCGTCGGTCACGAAGACCAGGATGTTTCTTCTCTTCTGTTCCATTTCATTCTCCTCCCTTCATCTCGTCGAGCCGCACCCAGGCCGCGTCGCGTCTGCTCGACTCGACGCAGGCGTGGATGAACCGGATGCTGCGCGCCGCCTCGCCGACGCGCGGGTAGTCGTCGCGGATGAGCGTGTCGCCGGAAGCCCCAAGGTCCGCCGCGAACGCCCGGTAGATGTTCGCGAATCCCTCGTACGTGCCCTCGGGGTGGCCCGGCGGGATCCGGCGGAACGCCTGCGCGACGGGCCGCAGGTCCGGCGTGCCCTTGGAGAGCGTCATCGTCGCGCCGCCGAGCGGTGTGAAGCTGAGCAGATCCGGGGTCTCGCCGGACCATTCGATCGTTCCACGCTCGCCGATCACCCGGACGCGTAGCGCGTTGCGGTACCCCACCGCGACCTTGCTCGTCCAGAAGTGCCCGACGGCGCCGCCGGAGAGACGCGCGTTGATGCTGGCGTTGTTGTCGATCACCGCGTTCGGTCCGAACGTCTGCAGGACCGCGGACACCGATTCGACTTCGCACCCCGTCACGTAGCTCACGAGGTTCTCCGCGTGCGTGCCGATGTCGCCCACGCTGCCCGACGGTCCCTGGCTCTCCGGGTTCATCCGCCAGAGCAGCGCGGAGCGATCCTCGACGACGGGGTTCGACTCGAGGGCAAACTGGGCCTGCGAGCCC
>CAYWJH010000153.1:0-6333 GCA_964458555.1 uncultured Spirochaetaceae bacterium
CGTCGTCGGTGAGGTAGCGCGCGGCGGCGTCGAGCAGCGTGTTCGGTGGCGGCGCGAGCCCACAGGCGTGGAAGTTTGTGTTGATCAGATCTATGAAATCGTCGCGCGAACGTGCCTGGCGGAGCGCCGCGGCGATCCGGTTCTCCAAGATCGGCCCCTCAGCCGAGGCTACGGGCGAAACGCTCGATCGCCTCGGCGACGCGCGCGGCGACCTGCGGCGAGGCGAAGAAATCGTCGTGGCCCACGCGCTCGGCCCGGGGCAGGATCATGAGCTCGCTGCCGAGAACGTCGCCGAAGGCGCGCGACTGGTCGGCGGGTACGATCCGATCGGCTTCGCTCGCGATCACGAGCGATGGGACGGGAAGCGGTTCGGTGAACAGGTCGGTGTGGAAGTGCCTGCGCTGCACGGCGATCTCGCGAAGCGCGGGCGCCTCGGGTACGGCGTTCGCGAAGACCTCCTTCTGGATTTCGATCGGCGTCTTGTCTGAGAAGAAGCGCGGCCTCACGAGCCACGGGGGCAGAAGCTGGTGGCGCAGGACGAAGCGCATGAGCGGTCCAGGCAGGTCGTTGCGCTCGCCGTACGGGCTGGCGATGATCACGGCCCCGCCCACCACGGGCGGCCCCGGCTCGCGTGCGACGAGCGCGGCGAGCACTCCGCCCAGGCTGTGGCCGACTGCGAGGATCGGACCATCGGCCTCGAGCGAGAACCGCCGCGCCCGTCCGCGAGCGAGGGTCAACAGCTCCTCAACCGACCCTGGCGCGATGTCCGGCGCGGAAGTGGGCCCGGTACGCGTGCCCAGCGCCGCACGGACCGTATCCCAGGTGCCGCCACGGACGCCATAGCCGTGAAAGAAGAGTGTACCGTGCGTCTTCATGCGTCCAATATACGTTTTCGCCGCCCGTGTGGTATGGTTGGGCGCAGAAAGCGAGGGTGTATGAGAAACGTAGTTCTGCTGGCAGTCGTCTTCGGTGTGGTCGGGGTCGTCCTCGGCTACCTGATATTCGCGCGAGCCCCCATCACCGGCGAGCTCATCGCCATCGGGAACCTCATCCAGCCGCCCGACGGGTTCGTGGGCGAGCTCGTGAACGAGATCCGTCAGCTGCGCGAGATTCGTCGGAACATTCTCTACACCGGCGCCGGCGGGCTCGTCGTGGGCGTCGTCCTCGGAATCGTAGTTTCGCGTCGCTGAACGAGCTGCAAAGGTGGGTATCCGACCGTTCCGGTGCTATATTTGAGGTGAGGCAGGTATCCAAGATGAAACGGATTATCCTTCTTGCCACGATAGCGGCTCTCGCGTCGGTCGGGCTCGTCGCCCAGGAGATCGTCGTGGGGTACGTGGACGGCGTCCTCCAGGTTCGCGAGGGTACTTCGTGGGCCGATCTCTTCATCGGCGATGGGCTCGAGCCGTCGGACCAAATCCGGTTGAGGGGGGACGCGTACGCCGAGCTCACGACCGGGCAGACGACGGTGAAGCTCTCCCGCAGCGGGACCTACGAGGTGTCCGACCTGATCGAAGGGACCGGACGCACCGAATCGGCGGGTATCGCCGGGCTCGTGCTCAACCGGATCGGCCGGCTCACCGGTCGCGAGGACGGGCAGCAGGAACAGACGGCGGCCGGAGGTGCGCGGGCGAGCGAGGCAGTCAACCAGAACGCGCCCACTTGGGCCGGCGGCGAGAGCGTCGACGAGCTCATCGACGAAGGCGTGAGCCTGCTCAACGAGGGCGCCTACCAGGACGCCTACTACGTCTTCCAGGAAGCCTACGACTACGCGATTACCGACGCTGAGTACGGCAAGGCGCTGTTCTACTACGGCTACGCGTTCACGCTCGTCGGCAAGAGCGCGCAGGCGTTCGATCTGCTCGAGGAGAACGGACCCGACCCACAAACCGACTACTTCGCGAACCACGTGCTGGCGCTCGGCCAGTTACTCGTCGAGAGCTTCGCCTACCAGGAGGCGATCGGCTACCTCGAGCTACTCGAGAATGCCGACGGCCAGGACCCGGAGGATCGGCAGTCTGCGCAGCTCCTCATGGGGATCGCGTACGACGGCCTGGGGATGGCCGACGAGGCGCAGGCCTATCTCGAACGCGCGCGCCGGACCGTGCCGGGGACGGCAGCGGCGGACGCGGCCGACCAACTGCTTGGCGACTTGTAAGTGTCATCGACCTTGCAGGTCGGTCGAGGGGCATCTCGTTTGCTGACGGCCGGTTGGCACTTCCCAGCTTGCCGGCCGTGCGTGCGGTCGTCGTGCTCCCGCCAGCAGAACGAGTTACGCCGTATCGACCTGCAAGGTCAGTGACAGTTAACGGATGCCGACCCGTTTTGCATAGGCGGAAAGCACCCCGCCCATCTCACCGCCGCCGAGAACCTGCTTTGTGAGCACCTTCCCGAGCTGAACTCCTTCCTGGTCGAACGAGTTGAGGTTCCACGCGAGCCCCTGGAACATCACTTTGTTCTCATAGTGCGCGAGCAGCGCCCCGAGCACCCTGGGGGTGAGGTCGTCGGCCCAGAGCAGGCTGCTCGGTCGTTCGCCGGGGAAGTGCTTGTTCGGGTTTTCGTCGTCCTTGCCCAGCGCGAAGGCGACGATCTGCGCGACGAGATTGGCCTTCAGCTTCGTCTGGCTCGTCGAGCCGTCGAATTCGACGTCGGTCGCGCGCTGGGGCGCTGCGAAGCCGATGAACTGGAGCGGCACGATGTCGGTTCCCTGGTGGAGAAGCTGGTAGAAGCTGTGCTGGCCGTTCGTTCCCGGCTCCCCGAAGATGACCGGTCCGGTGGAGTAGGGAACCGGTTCGGCGTCGCGGTTCACGCGCTTGCCGTTCGACTCCATGTCGAGCTGCTGCAGGTGCGCGGGGAACCGGATCAGCGCCTGGCTGTACGGCAACACGGCCGTCGTCGGACAACCGAGGACGTTGCGCTCCCACACGCCGATCATCGCGTCGAGGAGCGCCGGGTTCTTCCGCACGTCGGCCTCGAGCGCCTGTCGGTCGGCCTCGTGCGCGCCTGCGAGTAGCTCCTCGAAGATGCGCGGTCCGAACGCGAGGCTCAGGATAGTGCCGCCCACCGCGCTCGAGCTCGAATACCGCCCGCCTATGAAGTCGTCGATGAAGAACGAATCGAGGTAGTCTTCCGATTTCGCAAGCGGACTCGTCTCCGACGTCACGCAGACGATCTGCTTACGCGGGGCGTCGACACCGGCTTTCTTCAGCCAGTCGATCGCGACCGCCTCGTTCGTCAGCGTCTCCTGCGTCGTACCGCTCTTGGAGACGAGCACGAAGAGCGTCGCCTGCGGGTCGAGGTCGGTGAGCACCGAAGCCGCGTCGTCGGGGTCGACGTTCGAGATGAACCGGGTGTCGAGCAGGGGTCCGCGGCGCTTCGCTCCGCGGTGCTCGAACTCGTAACCCGACAGCGCAAGAAAAAGCGCGCGCGGCCCCAGGTCAGATCCGCCGATCCCGATCTGGACGACGTTCTCGAATCGCCTGCCCGAGGGTGCCGTGATCCGGCCTTCGTGGACATCGTCGGCAAATCTCGAAAAGCGGGCGCGCTGATCTTCGTAGAAGGCGCGCAGGTCGCGCCCGTCGTGCTCGACGGTTCCGCCGAGCTCACCGCGGCAGAGGTGGTGCAGAACCATCCGCTGCTCGCCGGTGTTCATGATCTCGCCGGAGAGGATCATGCGGTACTTCGAGAGCACATCGGCCTCTTCGGCGAGCGCCGCGAGGCGGGCGACGATCTCGTCAGACACCGCCTTGGCCGCGTAGTTGTAAGCGAGCGTCTCGCCGGCGCCGACGTCGTACGAGCACTCGTAGCCGCGTACGCGGTCGGCGGTGAGCTCGGCCGCGAGGTTGGGTCGCGCTGTCTCGGCGAGCCGTTGAAAGCTCGCGAGCGCATCGAGGTTTCTGAACTCCACTGCCATGGGGCGCTCCTTACGCGGCGCCGGGACCGGCGCCCGCCGCGCGTCGCGGGCTACTTCTCGTGGAAGCCTGCCATCGTACGCATCTCGACTGCGGGCCCCTCGTCGGCGGGCTTGTGCTTGTGCACGATCGCCGCGACACCGGTCGCGAGCCCGTAGAGGTTGATGAACCCGGTCGCGTCGGCATGATCGTAGGCGCTCTCGCCGAAGCTTGCAAGGTCCTCGATGTAGAGCGAGTACGGGCTCTTTCGGCCGGTGATGATCGCGTTGCCCTTGTAGAGCGAGATGCTCACCGACCCGGTGATATACTCGGCGGCCTTCTCCATGTAGGCGTCCATCGACTCGCGGAAGTGGGTGAACCACTTGCCGGCGTAGACGATATCGGCGTACTTGAGCGCGAGCTGATTCTTTACCGAGAGCGTGTCGAAGTCGAGCGTGATCATCTCGAGCTCGCGCAGCGCCTTGAAGAGGATCGTTCCTCCCGGTGTCTCGTACACCCCGCGGCTCTTCATGCCCACGAGCCGGGTCTCGACCAGGTCGGTCCGCCCGATCCCGTTCTCCGCTCCCAATCGGTTGAGCGTGGCAAGAAGGTCGATGGGTTTCATCCGTTCGCCGTTCACGGCTACCGGCAGCCCCCGTTCGAAGTCGATGACCACTTCCGTCTCGGTGTCCGGTGCGTCCTTGGGCGACCTGGTGAGCCGGTACATCTCTTCGCTCGGGCGGGTCCAGGTGTTCTCGAGCTCGCCGCCCTCGTGGCTCATGTGCCAGAGGTTCCAGTCGCGCGAGTAGATGTTCTTCTTGGAGACGTCGCCGAGCGGGATGTCGTGCTCCCGCGCGTAATCGATCGCCTGCTCGCGGCTGCTGATGTCCCAGATACGCCACGGCGCGATCACCGTGAGGTGCGGGGCGAGCGCCTTGTAGGTGAGCTCAAACCGTACCTGATCGTTACCTTTGCCGGTGCACCCATGCGCGACCGCGTCGGCTCCCTCCTCGAGCGCTACCTCCACCTGGTGTTTCGCCTGCAGCGGTCGCGCGATCGACGTGCCAAGGAGGTACTTCCCCTCGTAGATCGCGCCGGCGCGCAGCATGGGGAAGACGTAGTCGGTGACGAGTTCCTCCCGGACGTCGCGGATGTAGAGCTTGCTCGCACCGCTCGCGAGCGCCTTCGCTTCCATGTTCTCGAAGTCTTCGTCCTGGCCCACGTTGGTGCACACGGCGACGACTTCCGCGCCGTTGTAGTTCTCTTTGAGCCAGGGGATGATGATCGATGTGTCGAGCCCGCCGGAGTAGGCGAGGACGATTTTCTTGACCTGTTCAGACATTGCTTCCTCCGTCCGGATCTATGCCCGGAGCGTTTCTCTCAAGGTTTCGATGCCGCGTTCCAGCTCGCGGCTGCCTATGACGAGCGGTGGCGCGATACGGACAACGTTGCTGCTCGAGCGCAGCAACAGCACCCCCCGCTCGCGACACGCGTTCATGATCTCGGCCACACGCCCCGAGGCGTCGCCGGAGCTCGCAGGCGAGCCAGCGGGCGCTTCGATGACCAGGCCCTGCAGCATTCCTGTCCCGCGCCGCTCGACGGCCTCGCTCGAGGAGGCGACGAGCTGATCGAGGAGCCGCGTGAGCTGCTCGCTGCGCTCGGCGACGCGCGCGAGGAACTCACCGTCGGCGATCGTCCGGACGACGTGGGCGGCAACCGCGGAGGTCACCGGCCCGCCGCCGAAGGTCGTTCCGTGGTCGCCGGGGTGGAGCAGGTCGTTGACCTTCGTCGGCACCATCGTCGCCGACAGCGGCAGACCGCCGGCGAGCGGCTTGGAGAAGGTCATGATGTCGGGCTCGAGGCCCACGAGCTCGCTGCCGAAGAGCTTGCCCGTCCGGCCCAGCCCGGTCTGCACCTCGTCTACGATCAGAAGCGCCCCGGTCTGCGCGCACAGCTCGTTCAGCCGCTGGGCGAACTCGCGCGTCATCAACCGCAGCCCGCCTTCGCCCTGGACGACCTCCACGATGACCGCGGCAAACGAGTCGTTCACCAGCGCTTCGAGCTGCCGGGTGTCGTTGAACTCGCTCGACAGCATATCCGGTACGAGCGGCTCGAACGGCTCGGCGTACTTCTTGTTCGGCGTCGCCGACAGCGCGCCCATGGTGCGGCCGTGGAAGGCGTTGGTCATCGACAGGATCTTGTGATGACCAGGCCCCCGCGTCCTGTACGCGTACAGGCGCGCGTACTTCAGCGCCGCCTCGTTGGCCTCCGCGCCGCTGTTGCCGAATTGCACCGCGGCGTACGCGCCCACCCGCTCACGCGTGACTCCTTGCAGGAGCTCGGCGAGCTCGATGGTCGGCCTGGTCGCGTAGAGGTTCGAAACGTGGATGAGCTTGCGCATCTGTTTCGATGCGATCTTCGCCAGGTCTCTTCTCCCGTATCC
>CAYWJH010000154.1:0-6302 GCA_964458555.1 uncultured Spirochaetaceae bacterium
AACTACGCGAGGGTCGATTTGGCCTTCGCGGACCTGCAAGGTCAGTGACAGTTTAAGCTACCAGCTCGACGGGTCCGAGGGAGCGACCACCGAGCACGCCACCGACGTCCGATCGCCTTCGATCAAGTCAGCCACCGCGGTCTTCCACGCGGCGTAGTGGTCGGTCGTCTTGTGCGCGGCCGTAGCCGCCTCGTCGCGGTAGGCCTCGTAGAGGTAGTAGGCTCCAGGGTTGTTTTCGTCGCGGAGTACGTCGAAACGCAACACACCGGGTTCGGCGATCGAACCCTCGTGGTTCTTCACCGTGGCGGCTTCGAAGTCGGCCTCTTGACCAGGTTTGACCTTCACCGTGATGATCCGAACGATCATGGTTGCCTCCCACGCCTATCCTAAACCGATAGAGGGGCTCCCGCCAATCCGGCTCAGATTGACACCGCCGTTCTGAACCCGAGGTTCCCCGTTGAGCTGTCGGGCGTGTTCGAAGTGCGCGCCGCAACACGATACCGGTTGCAGTACGAGTGGTGACAGAGATAACTGCCGCCCCGCATCACCCGCGCGCTGCCGCCAGGCGGACCGGTGGGGTCGAGCCGGGGCCCGTCGACGTGGTAGGCGGCGCTCCACCAATCGGAGCACCACTCCCAGACATTTCCTGCCATACTGTACAGGCCGTATCCGTTGGGCTCGTAGCTCTCGGCCGGTGCGGTCCCCGCGAACCCGTCGGAACGCGTATTGATCCGTGGAAAAGTGCCCTGCCAGATGTTGCAACGGTGCTGCCCGTCGGGCGTGAGCTCGTCGCCCCACACATACCGCTTCTGAACGAGGCCGCCGCGCGCGGCGTACTCCCACTCGGCTTCTGTGGGTAGTCGCTTTCCCGTCCAGTCGCAGTACGCGACGGCGTCCGCCCAGCTCACGTGCACGACGGGGTGGTCCATTCTCGCGTCGATGTTCGAACCGGGCCCTTCCGGACGATCCCACCTCGCGCTCGTCACTCCGTACCACCAGTCCAGACCCGGCACCTTACGCGCGATGCCGCGGTGCAGCAGCTTCTTCGGAACGAAGAGCGCGAACACGAACGACCACCCGAAGCGTTCGGCCTCGGTGACGTATCCGGTCGCGTCGATAAACTCCGCGAACCGTTCGTTGGTCACGCTGTGCCGATCGATCGAGAACGGTGAGACCATAACCTCGCGCACCGGCCCCTCCCCGTCCTGCGGGAAGCCCTCCTCGTCATCGGTGCCCATCAGGAACGCCCCACCTTCGAGCGCGACGAGAACGTCCGCGTGGTGGCGAGCCCCCGCCTTTCCCGATGGGGTCGTGCACCTCGGTGAGACGGCTACGGCTTCGGGATTGGTCTGCCCGGGAACGAGGCTACTCCCCAACCTGGGGTGCGGTGGGCCATCCGCTTCGGAGGGCGACGCGCGCCCGGGGGTGCAACAACCGTCGTGAGCGTCATTCATACCTGACTCAACGTATCAAAAACAGGGCCGCTCGTCAGCACGCGACCGCTCCGCGTCTATACCCAGCTTGACCGCGAAACCGCCGGCCGGTAGCTTGTGGGCGATGGAGCGGAGGGACAGCGACGACGAGCGCAGGGGTGTGCGAGCCGCCACGATCGTCAGGGCTTCGTGGATCGGCATCGTCGGGAACGGACTACTCGCGATCGCGAAGCTGATCGTGGGCTTCGTCTCGCGCAGCGCAGCGGTCGTTGGCGACGGTGTGGACTCGGCGCTCGACGTCCTCACGTCCACGATTACGCTCGTCGCCGCGCGGATCACGGCGAAACCCCCTGACGTGAACCATCCTTACGGCCACACCCGCGCCGAGACGATCGCGACCAAGTCGCTCTCCTTCGTCGTCTTCTTCGCCGGCGCACAGCTCGCGATCTCCACCGTCGGCAAGCTCGTCACCGGAGAGGGACACGAATTCCCGGCGCGCCTCGCGCTCTGGGTGACCCTCGCCAGCATCGCCGGCAAGGCGGGTCTCGCCGTCTTCAAGTACCGCGTGGGCCGGCGCACGAAGAGCTCGATGCTCATAGCCGACGCGAAGAACATGCGCGCCGACATCGTGATTTCGCTGACGGTCCTCGCTGGCTTGTTGTTCACCTTTGCGCTCCACCTGCCGATTCTCGACACGATCACCGCGCTCGGGGTCAGCGTCTGGATCATGTGGGTCGCGTTCGGACTCTTCCTCGAGACGAACACCGAGCTCATGGAGGGTCACCCGGACCCCGACACGTACCAGCGAATCTTCGACGCCGTTCACGCGGTTCCTGGAGCCGAGCACCCGCACCGGGCGCGCATACGGGCGATGGGCGGCGTCTACATCGTGGACCTCGACATCGAAGTCAACGGCGACCTGCCGGTCCGCGAAGCTCACCGGATCGCACAAGAGACCGAGCGAAGCATCCGCGAGTGCGTCGACGACGTGTACGACGTTCTCGTGCACGTCGAACCGATTGGCAACGTCGAGAGCTCCGAGCGCTACGGCCTCAGCCAGCGAAAGCTCGACGATCACCTCGGCTGATTACCATAAGGGAGGACCCGTGCAGGACAGCTCACGCCACTACCCGGGCAGCATCGATTCGCATCTGCATCTGTCGCTACTCGCTGAGAGGGACCTCGACCCGGAAGCGGTGATCCTCGCCGCCGAAAGCGGGGGGCTCGGGCGCCTCATCGATATAGGCGTGAAGCCGTCCGACCTCGCCCGGCGACTCGAGCGCTTCAGGGCGCACGATCTGGTCGCGTTTACGGCAGGGCTGCACCCAACGGCGGTCGAACCGGACACGGTCGCCGCCGAGATCGCCGCACTCGAAAGCGCGCTAGTCGAAGACACCGGTGGCGTCTCGACTTCCGGCAGCACGGGCGATGCAGCCGGTCGGTCGCAGAATCGACGGCTTGTCGCCGTAGGAGAGCTCGGACTCGACTTCTACTGGTCGCAGGAGCACCGAGACCTGCAGATCGAGACGCTCAAGCGCCAGTGGGCCCTCGCCGCGCGCTTCGGCCTGCCGGTGATCATCCACAACCGCGAGTCGGAACAGACGATGCTCGGGCTGCTCCGCGCGCACCGACCCGGGGGGATCATGCACTGCTTCTCGCAGGGTCCCGAGTACTGCCGCGCGTGCCTTGACGCCGGGCTCATGATCTCCTTCGGCGGGAATTTGACCTACCCGAAATCCGACGAAGTGCGCGAGGCGGCCCGACTCGTCCCGGATGACCGACTACTCGTCGAAACCGACTCGCCCTACCTGAGCCCGCAGAGGGTGCGCGGGACGGCGAACCATCCGGGACACCTCGGCTTCGTCATCGACGAGCTCGCACACCTGCGAAATGCGCCCGGCGAGGAAATCGCGGAGCTCACCGCCCGCAACGCAGCACGTCTGTTCTCGCTCCCGTGAAAGCAGCCGTGCTCTGTGAAACTGTCATCGACCTTGCAGGTCCGACGGGAGGTATCCGTCGTGCCTACAAGGGCTTGCGCCGATCGAAACGCACTGATCGACCGAAAGACGTGGAAGCCTTCGCAACGGCAGAGGTTACGCTGATGAAACCTGCAAGGTCGATGACAGTATAGAGCGTCAGCGCTGTAGGGGCAGCCGCAGCGTGACCGTAGTCCCCTCGCCCGGTTCGCTCTCGACCGTGATGCTCCCCCGATGCGCCTCGACGACGCTCTTGACGATGACCATGCCGAGCCCGGTGCCGCCGTCGGGGGAGGACGAGTAGAATGGCTCGAAGATGTGCTCGACGACTGCTTCGTCCATTCCCCGCCCGGTATCTCGCACGGTGATCGCCAGGTCCCGGCCGTCGCTCGACGCCCGGAGCACGAGCGAGTCGCCGCGCGACATCGCCTTCCGCGCGTTATCGCACAGGTTGACGAGCACGCGCAACATCCGCTCTTCGTCGAGAAGCACAGGCTCGCCCACCTCGTTCTCTACCTCGATCGACACGTCGCGCGCGGTAAGCCGCTCGTGCATGCTCTCAACGACTCGCCCGAAGAGCGTCGAGACCGGAACGACGCCGACGTTGAGCCGAATCTCTCCGCGACTGTAGTCGAGCAGCTCGTTCGCGAGCTGATTCAGCCGATCGGCCTCACGAACGGTGCTCGAGGCGTAGGTTCGAACCTTCTCAGGATCGTCTGCGACGAGCTGAATCATCTCGCCGAATCCCCGCAGAATCGAGATGGGGTTACGAATGTCGTGGAGGATCATCGAGGACATCTTCCCCAGCGTCGAGAGCCGCTCGCTGCGAAGAAGCTCGTCCTGGGCGACCTGGAGCTCGCGGTAGGCGCGCTCGAGCTCGGCGTTCCGGTGACGCAGGTCTTCCACGAAGCTCTCGTTGCTCGTGCGCACCACCGCGGAAAGCGAGCGCAGGATCGACAGCGCCACCGGCGGGTTTTCGCGCAGCACGCGGTCAAACTCGCGGCGAAAGAGATAGAGCACGCGCGTGTCCGTCTTCGCGACGACCGTGGCGCTGCGAGGCAGGTCGTCGATGAGCGCCATTTCGCCGAACAGGTGTCCCCGGCCGTGCACGGCGAGCAGGTCGGGGCTTGGCGACGCGTAGTCCTTCCAGACCTCGACCATGCCGTCAATGACGATGAAGAACCGTTCGGCGGGTGCGTTCTCGCGGAAGATGATCTGCCCGCGCTCGAACTCGTCCTGTTTGCAGAGCGCTTCAATGTTCCGGACTTCATCGTCGGCGAGGTCTTTGAAGAAGTAGACGTCGCGCAGAAAGCCGAAGTAGTCACCCACGTCGCGAAGCATACCGCGGGCCGGCCGGGGGCGCAACCGAATTGGGCCGGGCTATCGCGAACCGCATGAGGCGCGCGCGACCTTTCGGTGCCCGCCCTCCCCGCCGGGTCAGCCGCTCTCGCCGAGGACGAACCGGCACAGCTCGCGGTAGTCTGAGAAGCTGAGATCGGCGACGGAATCGGCGGGAGGCCGCTTCGTCAGGTGCGCGGCGTGCATGCCGACGTTCTTCGCTCCGACGATGTCGTACTCGTAGCTGTTGCCTACGTAGAGGATCTCGTTCGGCTCGAGCCCGAGACACGAAGCAAGCTCGCGAAACGGCTCGGGGTGCGGCTTGAGATATCCCGACTGCTCGGTCCACAGGCGACAGTCGAAAAGCCCATCGAGACCGAGTCGCTCGAGCTTGCGCTCGACCGGAAAGTCCGAGGTCACCCCCACGTGGTATGCGGCGCCGCGCAGCCGCTCGACGCATTCGCGCACGTGCGGATACGGCCGGACCCGGTCGAGCACGCGTTCCCACTTGCCGTAGATCTCACGATCGATGCGCTCGGCAGCTTCGTCGACGCCGATCCGCAGGCGGCCGGCGAGCAGCTCGGCCTGGCGCCGCTTCAGATCGTCGACCGGCCTGTGGTGGCGCACCTCGTTCCGCACAGCCGCGAAGGCGAGCATCAGCCGCAGGTGCATCAGCACAAACGGCAACGACTTGAGGTACATAGTAGCGTTCGGGTAGAGCGTTCCGTCTATGTCGAACGCCACTGCTCTGATCTGCATCGATTCGCGGTTCTCTTTCTGCGGGTGTGCGCCCGGAGGGCGTCCTACCGACCGATCTCGTCCCGGGCGATGTGCAGGGTCGCGATCGCCGTCACCGGCGACGTCCCGGGCGCAGGGTCGAATCTCCACGTGGAGATTGCGCGCCGCACCTTCTGGTCGGCCAGAGTATAGCCCGAGCTCTGACGCAGGATCAAGGAACCCGGAACGACGAGCCCGTTCTCGTCGACCTCGAAGACGACGAGATAGCTCACGCGTGCGGGCACGGTTCCGCCGAAGTCAGACGCCGTCAGCTTCGGTTCGGTGAGCTCGTCGACCGGCTGCCGGCTCCCCGAGCCGACCCACTCGATCGCGCCACCGGGCAGCTCGGTCGTCGTCGCCGAATCAGTGGCGGGTCCCTCGTCGCGTCCCGTCTCCGCCCCGTCGGCAGGGCCGGCGCCGTCGGTCGCCTCGTCGTCCGAGCCGATCACTCCCGGATTCTCGAGCGCCTCCAAGAGCTCCGCGAGGCGGTCGGAGAAACCAGGCACGGTCTTGCGCATCTCGTCGAGCGTCTGCTGCTCACTCTGCTCGAGGCTGTCTTCAGGCTGGCGCGAGAACTCGCCCTCGACGACCCAGGACGGACGCTCGGAGTCGACGTCGTCGTGATCGTCGCTCGCGAAAAGCTCCTCGTCGGAGGTGCGGTCGGCCTCTCTCGCCGCCGCCGCATCGTCTCGCTGCCACCGTAGGTCGTCCTGCGAGAACGCACCCGGCGGCGCGTCGGTGCCGCGCGGAGCGGGCGCTGGCGGCGCGGAAGGTGCCA
>CAYWJH010000155.1:0-6296 GCA_964458555.1 uncultured Spirochaetaceae bacterium
TCCAAGCAGCTTATCGCTTGGAGTCGCAATCAGCAAGGCGTCCCACACCCCCGGGTCAGCTGACCGCACCTCGAGCAGCTCGCCTGACCCGTCGAATGACAACGAGAATGCGAACGGGCCGGACCCCGGCAGCGTCGCGCCCATCAGCGCGGCGTCCAGGCTGAGGCCGCGCAGCTCAAGCTCGCCGCCTTCCCGGAGCTCGGCGTCGACCGAGACCGACTCCACCTTGATCTCCCCCTCGGACAGGAGGTTCCGAGCGCCGGGAGCGAAACGGGCGAGCTCCTCCACGACGGACGGCAACAGCGTCACCCCTCTCGCGCCCACGTCCAGCGTGAACGCGCCGGACATCCTGGCAAGCTCGGGCTCCGTCCACTCGTCGGCAAAAGTAGTGGCGCTGTGGGTGGTCACGTCCACCGCCGGAATGTCCACGAACACCGTCTCACCCTCGAACGGTCCGGGGATCACGAACGCGTCAGGGACGGCGGCCGTTCGGCTCGCAAGGTCGAACCGGACGTCTTTGATCCACGCGTCGCCGCCGGCCAGGTCGCCCACGTAGGTCAGCGAGGCGTTATCGCTCTGGGTCGCGAGCGGGGTGACCAGCCGGTAGTCGCTGACGGACATCCGGCCAAGTTCGTGGTCGTGGTCAATCACGGCGTGCGCCTCGTCCAGCACGAGGAAGTCGCGCGCGTCTCCCATCCAGCCGATCGGCCGAAGCACCTGGAGGAGCTCCTCCTCGATCCCCGTGAGCTCCGTCGACTCGATCGTTGCCTCCGCCCGTCGGGGAGCGCGGAGCGCACGCCGGTCGCGACGAGACCAATGGACGAGAACGCGACGGCTTCCGTGTTCCCGCTGTCGATCGCTTCGCGGGCGCGCAACGCCTCCAGTCGCGGCACTCGCAGCGTCACCGTGTCCGCCCGAACGAAGTCGCCGCTCACCGGATCGGTAATCGCCACCTCGCGCGCCGTCACGGATCCGGCGATACTCGAGACGTCGATCCTCTCGTACGAGACGACCTCGTCCAGTCCCTGCTCCACGAGCAGGGTCGCTAACTGATCCGCGACGCGTTCCTCCAGCCGCGCGGCGACGAACAACGACGCGACAAACACCCCGCCGGCTAGGAGAAGCAGCGCACCGCCGACGATCGCGGGGACGACCCACCAACGTCGACGCGAGGGTTCGACCGGTTCAAGCGCGGTGGGCGGGCCGGGCAGCCGGTCCCTGATTCAGCGCCTTCCCACCTGCCCGAAGGGGTTGGCGATGCAAAACCCGTCGATCGTCTGGTCGGCTTGGATACACCTTCCAGAATGGGCGCGCGTCGTCGTGTGTGACCGGACGTGTGACAAGATCCGCTCGGCAACCGGCTTGAGCAGACGCGAGAGATCGGTCCCAAAGGCTGGTTGATTTATCTGCCTCTGCCTCTGCGCTTTATCCTCGACTGTGCCACCAGGAACCAGTACGTTTCGCGTATACGAAACTTCGTATCTATTGAGGAGGCGCAATGGCGCATGCAGATAACCTCGCGAACGCGGGTAACAATACACCGGTCTCTCTTGTAGACACAGAATGGCTTGCCGAACGGCTCGGGAGCGCGGACATCCACATCGTTGACTCCCAGCCGGACGTGCATGACTACTTCACCGAGCACATCCCCGGGGCCTACTATCTCAACGATAAGGCGTTACGAGTCCCCCGCAACGGGGTTCCGGCGGCGTACATCCCGGATGAGGCGATGAAACTCATTCTCGGGCGCGTCGGTATCGACGGTAGGAAGACTACTGTCGTCTACACGGCACCCGGTGTCTTCAGCGGCTACGGTGACGGACTCGAGCAGACCATGCTCGCCTACACCATGGCGCGCTTTGGTCACAACGACGTCCGGATTCTCGATGGCGGACTCCCCAAGTGGAAGGCCGAGGGCAGGCCGCTCTCCCAGGAGTATCCGAATGGCCGGACTGAAGAGTTCGCCATCAACGTCCGAGGCGAGTACGTGATAGAGTTCGACGAACTTGTCGAGATCAAGGACCGCGAAGATGTGGTGCTGCTCGACAATCGCCCCCCGGGCATCTACAAGGGGCGCGGTCCCTGGCCGAAGCAGGGGCACATCCCCGGTGCGGTCAACCTGCCGTGGATCGACCTCATGAGCGCAGAGAACTCCCGTCTGCTCAAGCCGGACGAAGAGCTTCACGCGATCGTCGAACAGGTAGGAGCCGCGCCCGACAAGACGGTGATTTGCTCTTGCGGCACAGCCCGCGAGGCCACCGCCGCGTTCATGTTCTTCAAGTGGTACCTCGGTTACCCCCGGGTCAGGGTCTACGAAGGCTCGTTCACCGAGTGGGTCCACCGCGATCAGCCAACGGTACGCGGCGGGAAGCCGTACGCGTAGAATGTCAGCGAACCCTTCGGCCTCGTGAGTTATCATAGCGGGGGACAGTCGGCAGGCAGTTACGAGGTTACGAGGGGGACACTGATGATCTGGAGTCTTAGAATGGAGCGATTCGACGTCGTTGACCGGCGGTTCGATGACATGCTCGCGGCCTCGGACAAGCGCTTCGCCGCGCTGCAGTGGACGGTGATCGTGGGCTTCACGATCGTCGCCGCGGCCGTGACGGTGTTCAGGGTGCTGGCGTAGACGCCACTCACCGCCGGCCGGTGACCGCTCAGGTCGTCTTGCGGACGACGAGGCGCGGCTCGAGCACGATCGGCTGCGGCTCCTCGTCGCTGTCGATGCTCGCGATGAGCATATGAAGCGCGCGCCGGCCCATCTCGTGGATCGGCTGGGCGACGGTCGTGAGCTCGAGCGTGTGGAGGCCGGCCCACGGGATGTTGTCGAACCCGACCACCGCCACGTCGGCGGGTACGCGATACCCTGCCTCGATCAGCGTCTGAATCGCGGCGATCGCGAGGACGTCGTTCTCGCAGAAGATCGCACGCGGGAGCCTGTCACGCTCGATGGCCTCGCGCACGAGCGACGCGGCGCTCTCGCCGGTGAACGCACCGAGCATCACGAGGTCGGGATCGTACTCGTGTCCGGCCTCCCCGAGCGCCGCGCGATACCCGCGCTGCCGTTCGGTTCCGGTGTCCGAGCCGTTCTTTGCGCCCAGGAATCCGACGGGCAGGTAGCCGCGCGAGAGCAGGTGATTCGTCGCGAGGTATCCGCCGCGTTCGTTATTGATCACGACGTATCCGGTCGTGATGTCCTCCGGCACGCTCGTGACGTACACCGTCGGTACGTGGGGGGGAAGGACCTTGGGGTAGCGTGCCGCCGACCGCGAGACCGGCGCGAGAATGAGGCCGTCGACCCGGCGCTCGACGAGCAGCTCCAGATACCGGTCTTCCCTCTGCCCGCTCCAGTCGCTGGACCCGAGGAGGATGCTGTAGCCGAGCTCCTCGGCCGCGGTCTCGATGCCGGCGGCTACCTCCGGAAAGAACGGGTTTCTGAGGTCCGGGATGACGATGCCGATGGTCTTCGTGCGCCGCGTGATCAGTCCACGCGCAATAGCGTTCGGGTGATAGTTCATCTCCCGGGCGGCGCGAATAACGCGCTCGCGCGTGGACGCCTTGACCCCGTACTTGTCGTTGAGCGCCCGCGAGACGGTGGCGTACGAGAGGCCCGTCTGCTTCGCGATGTCCTTGATTGTCGGGGCGTGGATTGTCGGGGCGTGCGACAATCGCTGCGGCTCGGCCAAGCTGGACTCCTCCTCAGGTACCGCAGCGAGTATCTCAAACGTTTACGACATCGTCAATCGAGAAGCCGGGGTCTCGGCAGGAGCCCCGACCCGGGCTCGTGAAAGGCGCCGATGCGGGTTCCGCGTCGGCTACCCGCGACCCTCGTTGAACGCGCGCACCGCGTCGAGCATCGCGACCACGTTTTCCGCCGGCGACTTCGCCTGCACGTTGTGCACGGCGTTGAAGACGAAGCCGCCGCCGGAGGCGAAGACGCGGCAGCCTTCGGTCACCTCTGCCCGTACGTCGTCGGGCGTTCCGAAGGCCATCGTGTGCTGCGTATCCACGCCGCCGCCCCAGAAGACCAGATCGGCCCCGAAATCCCGTTTGAGGCGCTCGCGATCCATTCCCTTCGCCGAGATCTGGACCGGGTTGATGATGTCGAACCCCGCCTCGATGAAGAGCGGCATGAAGCCGGCGACCGCGCCGCAGGAGTGCTTGAAGACCTTCCAGCTCGTGTGCTCGTGGATCCAGTCGGTCATCCTGCGGTAGTACGGCAGGTAGAGATCCCGGAAGGTGTCCGCGGAGCAGAAGGTCGAGTCCTGCGTGCCGAAGTCGGTTCCGCAGAGGAAGACCGCTTCGGGCACCTCTCCCACCGCCTCGTGGACCCGGGCGAGGTTATCGATCGCGACGCGCGTCTGGTGCTCGAAGATCGCGCGCACGTAGTCGGGCCGCGCGACGGTGGAGATGTACCACTCGGTGACGTCGCGGATCCCCTTCGGGTGCTTCGCGAACGGAGCCGGGACGAGCGCGATGTCGCCCAGTCCCGTGCCGCCGAAGTTCGCGATCACCGCGCGATCGCTCGCTCGTAGCCGCTCGGCCTCGCCGGCGAAGTAGGCGAGGTCGTCCTCGGAAAGGGGCGCGAACTCCTCCAGGTTGTCCTCCACGTTCAGGTCCTCGTCCTCGGGAAGCGGTTGCTGACGGATGATCGAGTCGAAGAAGAAACCGTTCGTGGGCATGCGTCCGCTCGGCGGAGCGGAGCTATCTCCCTGCGGGTAGATGAGCGTGTCGCCCTTGTCGTCCACGGCGGTCACGAAGCCGTCGGGGACGAGGACCTCCTGGCCCCACGGCGTGCGCCACTCCTTCCAGCCCTCGTTCGGGAAGCCGAACATCGTGTTCGGCGGGTAGATCGCGTCGACGTCGGTGCCCATCGCGTCCTGGAGGGCGGGCTCGATCTCGCCGAGCATCTGGTACGGCTCGTTGATCCGCACCGGGCGCCGCTCGAGGCCGTAGTGGTCGCGAAGCGCCGCCACGACGCTCGCGTGCATCCCGGTCACCGCGGTGCTGCCGAAGTCGATGGGCACGGGACCTTCCCGGTGGTCGAGCGCGCGCCGTACCTTCTCCTTCCCGGTCATCCTGCCTCCCGTGTCGCCGGCCCCGTCGTAGAAACCCGACTTGACGCATCATCTTTATCGTGGCATGCTCATCATACCGTGCTCGAGCACGGTCGCGCAAGGAGGCCCCGTGGCAACCGCCAACACGATTTCCTGGTATCGCACGCCGCTCGACCGCGAGACGCTGCGCGAGCTGACGAAGAAAAGCGACGCGCGCGGGCTCGTGCACGCGGGGAGCTTCCTGCTCATCTACCTTGGTACGATCGGCCTGTCGCTCCACTTCTTCCTCACCGAACAGTGGGTGCTCATGGTCGTCGCGGCGTACGTCCACTGCATGTTCCACGGCTTCGTGGGGATGGGGGCAGCGGTCCACGAGCTCTCGCACGGGACGGCGTTTCGGACGAAGTGGCTGAACGAGCTCTTCTACCGACTCTTCGCCTTCCTGAGCTGGAACAGCCACTTCCACTTCAAGGAAAGCCACCGACGGCATCACATAAACACGGGCTTCATGGACCTCGACAAGGAGATCAAGCCGGAGCCGATCGGCTTCACGAAGGCGAACGTGATCTCGTGGTTCCTCTTCGATTACGGCCTCTTCAAGAAGATCATGTGGACCGATCTGAACCACGCGCTGGGCAACACCGACGTCGATTTCTTCTTCTGGTGCCCGCTGTTGCGCAAGGAGGACATCAAGACGAAGAAGCTCATCGGCTGGGCCCGCTTCCTCTTCCTGGGCCACGGGATTCTGCTCGCGCTGTTCATCGTCTTCGAGCTGTGGATCCTCATCCCCACGGTGACCTTCGGCTACTTCTTCGCGACCTTCCTCGTCCACGGCTGCGAGGTGCAGCAGCACTCCGGCCTTGGCCGCAACGTCCCCGACTGGCGCGTGATCGCCTACACCGCCGACTTCGGCCCCGTCATGTCGTTCCTCTACTGGAACATGAATTACCACGCCGAGCATCACATGTACGCGAGCGTGCCATTCTACAACCTGCCGAAGCTCCATAAGGCGCTTCAGGCCGATCTGCCCACACCGCTCAAGGGCTACCTGCGCGGCCTGCTCCACGTCATCCGGGTCAAGAAGCGCCAGAACGAAAACCCGGACTACCGCTACATGCCGGAGTTCCCCGAGACGGCGAACCCGCCGAAGCTGGCGTAGATGGTCGCGCGGCGTCCCACGATCGCGGCGATCGCCGAAGCCGCCGGCGTGTCGCGCGGCACTGTGGACCGTGCACTGAA
>CAYWJH010000156.1:0-6271 GCA_964458555.1 uncultured Spirochaetaceae bacterium
TCTGCGAGCACGCTGCGCGAGCGGGCAGGAGCCGCGAGTTTCCGGGCCGCGATTTCCTGCACCGACTGCACAGCAGCGCGACGCGTCTCCAGGAGCTGCTCGACCACCACGGTGCTCAGCACAGCGAGCAGTGGTTTCCGTTCCGCGAGTCGATCGCGGCCGCAAAGCTCTTCAGCGGCGTGACCTACTCCGTCCTTCACGTACGCGGTTCGCTGGGTCATTACGAGTTGATGTCCGCCGAATCGGACTGCAGGGAGAAGACCGATGCGGCGATCGACGCGCTTCGAGGCGCGCTGATCGCTGTCAGCCGTGGCGTGACCGAGCAGGCAGCGGCGCGTTCGGTCGTCGCGCTCGACACCGTACCGTACGAGCCCCGAAGGGATCCCGATTTTCGGTTCACCCTCCCGCCCGACCGGACGGTCCGTCACGTCGAGCAGGTCGGTGAGGTCGTCGTCCATCTGGCGACCTGGTTCCTCAATCTCTCGGAGGACCGCGAGGTGAGGCAGGTGCTCGCCGCCCACGAATGCCCCGGGTGTGCCGAGCTCGTACCGGACCCCATCAGCGAGGAGTCGCTTCGCTCCGTTGAGACCATGTTCCACAACCTTCAGTCGATGTACGACACGTACATCCTCGAGTCCGATGTCGAGGAGCAGAACGTCGACCTCGCCTACCTGCGGGGCCACACCAGCATCATCTACCACCTCACCGAGATCGCGACGAATCTGGTGCACTACTACGTGCGCCACATGAGCTCGCTGCGACGCGAGAGCGCCTCGAAGATCCGGTTCCCCATGCAACCGGACGAGCTGCTCGAGCTCGTCTTCGACTATCCCATCCGCTTTTCGCGCCTCTACCTGGAGTCCGCGGTTCAGCTGAGTCAGCGGATGATCCGGTCGTACTCCGTCCCTGCGCGCGCCGAGGTTCCCATCCCGAACTACCGCGGCTTTCACGTCCGCCCGTCGACGCTGGTCGCCCGGATCGTCGCCCACTACGGTAGCAGCGTTACGATGGAGCTGAACGGTCAGCAGTACGACGCCGGACAGTCCCTCGAGCTCTTCCGCGCGAACGAAGAGATCAACGCCGCAAAGCGGCGCTTCATCGCGGACATGCTGTCCGACGAACCGGAGCTCGACCAAGGCATCCCGGAAGACTCGGCCGAACGAGCGCGTCAGCTGCAGCTCGTCATCATGAAGCTCGCGAGCGACGACAAGATCATCGTCTATGACACCGACCTGGAGCTGGACCTGGACGAACCCGGGGAAACGCCCGAGTCCACGCTTGCCGAGCTCGCGGTTCGCGTCATCCGCCACCTGCTCTCGATGGCCAAGATGGACGTTCACAGCGACATCACCGTCACGTTCTCCGGCGACAACCGCGCCGTGAGCGACATAGAGATCCTCGCGAACCACGGCTACGGCGAGGATCGGATGGGCAACAACATCGTCCTGCCGGACGAGCTGTCGTATCTGAGGCGGTAGCGGGCGGCGCGTTCGATCCGACCGAGCGGCCGCAACGCGCGCCTCGTGACGCTCACCGGCAGGCAGCATTTCACGTTGACGAAGGGTGTGAGCGAGAGCCTCGCCGTCGGGACGTATCCCGCGGGGCCGCATCACCGGCGGTCGTGATCGTGTTCTTGCCGCCCACCTTCGACGATAGGAGCGCGGCGTCCGCGGCTTCGATCGCGGAGGCAACGGACAGGTCCGCGGTCTCGTTGGTCGAGGCGATGCCGATCGACATCGACACCGGAGCCTCCGCAGGCATCGCGGCGGCGAGCTTCTCCTGGACGCGGCGAACGAGCACGCGACCGCTCTCGATGGTGGTCTCCGGCATTACGATTACGAACTCGTCACCGCCGACGCGGAAGGCCAGATCGTACCCGCGCGTCTGTTCCTGAATGACCGCCGCGGCACGTCTGAGTAGATCGTCGCCGAAGGCGTGGCCGAACGTGTCGTTGCAGCGCTTGAAGTCGTCGAGGTCGATGTAGGCAACGGTCACCGTGTACCGCTCACCGGCACGCGACGTTCGATCGATGCGGTTGTCGAGCTCGGCTGATCGCCGATTGAGCTCCTTTCGGTTGTAGAGGCCGGTAAGCTCGTCGGTCACGCTCTCCTGCGCGAGTCGCTCCGTCGCGGCCTGGAGCTCCTCTGTTCTGTCGCGAACGCGCTTCTCCAGCTCCGTTCGGAAGGCGTGCTGGACGCGCGCGTACTCTTCCTGCAGCCGGTGGGTCTTGGAGCCCAGCGCGAACGCGAGGATGAGCACCTGCGCGAGCGCGCCGTAGAGCTGCGCGTGCAGAACGAAGTCGCTGACCTGAATCGGAACGAGAACCGCGACGATCTCCGCCGTGGTTCCAGCCAGGTAGAGGAGCGAGCCGACGAGGCAGGCGAGCGCGAGCATGTCGCGCTTCAGGATTCGGACGATGAGCACGGAGACGATGATGGCCATCGCCACGAGGCTGAGGACGTTGAGAACATCCGCGGCGAAGGGTCCCGGAGCGATGAAACCCGCGACCACGACGGCTGCGAGCGCGAGCTGCACGCCGCGCATCGCGAGATCGGCCCGGGGCATGCGCGAGCGTGTCTCGATGAGCCGCCGGAAGAACTCGAGGCCGAGCGCCGCGGTGAGTCCGCCGAAGACGACGAACCAGAAGAAACCGTACGGCTGGTTGGGCTGCACGTACTCGACGAGCAGGCGCTCTTGGGCGAACTGGTTCACCGCGAACGCCGTCATGTAGAGCGAGTAGACGAGATAGGTGCGATCCCGGTTCACCAGGAAGACGATGGCGTTGGAGACGATGAGCGCGAGGAAGAAGCCGAAGGCCAGCCCCAGCAGCAGCGTCTGATCGCGGTACGCATCCCGAAACACGTCCGCCTGCGAGACCTCCAGCCGCACGCTCGACGACTGCAGGTCCATCGTGCGCAGCAGGAACGCCTCCGTCTCGCCGGGCGGGACCGTGACGCTGAAGCTGGGCTGTCTCGTCGCGGGATCCCTATGGGCGAACGGGATCTCGTTGCCGGACACGGCCGAGAGCTGCCAGTCGCTGCCGTTTCGTTCGTAGAGCTCGAGCCGCTCCACGTTCATCGTGTTGGCGATCATCCAGTCGGCTTCTTCGGTCCGGTTCTCGATCGCGAGGAAAAGCCACAGCGCGCCGTCGCGTGCGATCTGAACCGACGAACGCTCGAACGGCCGGAACCTGTCGAATCGCGCGTACGCCTCGTCGGCGGAGATCGTGCCGCGGTCATCCACGAGGAACAGCACGTCTTCGTTCGGGCGATAGACCGTCCCCACGTCGTCGAGCACCACGGTCTCGCCGAGCAAGCCCCCGGCGGGCAGGCAGAGGAGTATGGCGAGGATCAGGCGAGCGACGAGGTGCTTCATCGTAGAGGTTGCCGGCGGGCCGAATCCGGCCGCATCGTGGGCTACCGTAGCACGCCGTCGCGCGCCGTGCAACGGGAGTGGCGCGAACAGGAGGCACGGCGCGTAGGACATATGCCTACACGTAGAAGCGCACTTTTCTGACATACCCGATGCGTCGAGTACGTTACAATTCAGGTTTGGGAGAGAGACCACATGAGACAGCCGCAGCACGAATCAGAGACGTCGCGGTTCGCGAACGGCTCTATGACGGCCGCGACGGTCAGTCTGGCTGTGGGCCCGAAGGGTCGACTCCACGCCGAGTGGACCGTCGGTGAGGCGTGAACGGATGGGGAGGTCGTCGTGGTGACCGATGTCGTGCTCTCGCTCAGTGCGATCGCGCTCGTCGTCCTGGGTACGCGCGTCCTCGCGCACGGCGGCAAGAGTCGAGCCGCCCGGTCGTTCGGGCTCTACTGCTACGCGGCGGCGTGCGTCTCCCTCATCGAGGTAATGGTGCATCTCGCGCCGAGCGACCAGGTCGCGCGGGCGTGGGGCCAGCTGGCTGCGGTGTGGCCGCTCGCGTGGGTCTTCTACGCCCGCTTCGCCGTCGAGAGCGCCGGTACTACGACGCACAGAAGGCTGGTGCTGGGGTTCGCGTACGCGGCTGCAGCGGCGATCGCGATCGCCTACTTCATACTCGCGCGGCGAGGAATCGTCGTCGCGGCGGCGACCGACTTCGGCTACGTTCTCGAATCTCCGTTTGTCCGCACGCCGTTGGGAATCATGGTCGCGGTGTGTTACTCGGCGATCCTCGGGCTCACGTTCGTAGTGCTCATTCGCGCGGCGCTGAGTCTGGACGGTCACTCGCGGCGGCGGCAGGTGCTCTGGGTTCTTCTCGCCTACGGACTGGGGTTCGTTGCCGGGGTCGGGCGAGTGCTGCTCCGGGAGGTCGGCGAGCTTCCGATCCGCGAGGTGAACGGCTTCTCGTATCTGGTCACCGCCGGTGTCATCTACATCGGAATCGTGCGTCGGCACCTCGTCCATCTCAGTCCCGAGCTCGTGGCGCGAGAGGCGTTGAATCAGATCGACGAGTGCTTCGTGCTGACCGACGAGCGTTACCGGATCGTGTCCGTGAACGCGGCGGCCGCGCGGACCATCGGCTCCGGGCGCGGGGATCTAACGGGCGTCGACGTACGCGAGTTGATCGGCCTCGGCACGAAGGCCCCGATCGACGGAGACGCGATCATCGCACGGGAGCACGGCGAGTCCACGGTGCTGAGCATGGCGGAGACCGTCACGACCAACCGTGCGAACGAGACCATTGGGAGGGTCATCGTCGGAAGGGATATGACCGACTCGCGTCGACGCGAGAGCCGGCTGCGCGAGCTGCTGAGCGAGAAAGACGTCGTCGTCCGTGAGTTGCATCATCGCGTTCGGAATACGCTCCAGTTGATCGAGGGGATCGTCTCGCTCAAGGCGTCGCGCCTCGTCTCCGACGACGGGATCGATGTGTTCGGTGAGATCAGCGATCGTATTCACCTGATTGCGAGGGTGTACAACGGGGTGTACTCGAACGGCGAGCTCCGGGCGATTGCGCTCGACGATGCGCTCCGCGATCTCGCCGACCAGTTCCGAGTGCCGGACACGTCGTGCTCAGCCGCGGCGATCGAGCTCGACGTGGAGCCGCTCTCGATCTCTGCCGAACGCGCGATTCCACTGCTTCTCGCCGTCGCGGAGCTGATCGCGAACGCCTGCCGGCACGCGTACCCGGCCGATCGACCGGGAACCGTCCGCGTCCGGTCGGCGCGGGCGTCGGAGACCTCGTGGTCGATCGTCGTTGCCGACGCGGGCCGAGGTATCCAGGGCGCGGCTCCACCCGGGGCGGTCGGACTCATGCTCGCGCACGAATTGACGCGTCAGGTGGATGGATCACTGGTGGCCGAGGGAGAGCGCGGGACCACGTGGAGGATGACGATCCCGTTGCTTCCCGCGTAGGCGTTTCCCGTGCATTACGAAACGAGCTCTTCTGCAGCTCGGTTTTCTGCTGTCTGGTTGACTTAGTCCGCTTATCGGACTATCATGGTGCCCGTGGAACAGGTGAACGTGCACGATGCGAAAACCCGGTTCTCTTCGCTCCTCGATCGAGCCCATTCCGGTGAGGAGATTATCTTGGCGAAGGCAGGAAGGCCCTACGCCCGTCTCGTGCCGCTGAAATTGCAGGAGGACCGCCTTCCCGGCCGCTATGCTGAAGAGGTGCCGGACTCCTTTTTCGATGAGTTGCCAGAAGAAGAGCTGGACGCGTGGGAAAGATGACGTACCTGGTTGATACACACGTGCTTCTCTGGTGGTGGTCCAAACCGGAAAAGCTATCGCGTCGTGTCCTCGCACTGCTGAGGGATCCGGAGAATGGGGTCTTCGTCAGCGCCGCGTCAGCCTGGGAGATCGCCACGAAGTACCGAATAGGTAAGTACCCCCCGGGCGGGCGTATTGTCGAAGAATGGTCCACGCGCATTCGGGTGGATCGATTCCAGGAGCTCCCGATCTCTTCCAACCACGCTCTGCGGGCCGGACGTCTGCCGGGGACTCATCCCGATCCCTTTGACAGAATGCTCGCCGCACAAGGATTGCTGGAAGACCTGCCCGTCTTGAGCACCGATCCCGCGATCTCCGGCCTCGGCGCCGCGCGCATCTGGTAGTAAGGCCGGGACTACGCTCGTATCTGAAGCTTGGGTTCCCGGCACGAGAGGTGAGGTGCGATAGATGAAAGATGCAATCGGGAGCCGCGCGAAGGAGGCAGACGACGCCCGAGAGCAGGCAGAAGCTCACCTTCTTGTGTCCCTTGACCAGCAACTTCGACGGTAGCAGCCGGTCCTTCAGGTGCGCGTTCGATCGTTCTGCCGTCGAGCGTCATAGCTGGCTT
>CAYWJH010000157.1:0-6043 GCA_964458555.1 uncultured Spirochaetaceae bacterium
GTCGCGCAGCTCGCCGACCTCGTCGGACAGTTGCGTCAGGCCGCGAACCATCCGCGCGAAGTCAACATCGTCGTGCCGCGCGGCCTCGTCGGTACGGTCGGACACCATCCCCGTGACGATGCGTGCGATCCGGGCGACGGGATCGTACTGGTTGCGAGCGAGGATGATCGAGAGAAAGAGACATACCGAGAGCGCGGACACGCTGATGATCACAAGGATGTTCCGCGTCGCGCGCGAACGCTCGTAGAAGTCGTTCACGCTCGTCAACTTGCCGAGATGGAACGATGTGCCGCGGATCGGTGTCGTGGTGAGGACGTAGCTCGTGTCGTCGATTTCGATCACCGTCGATCCGCCGTCGGGCGACGGGGCCGAAACCGGAAGCCCGAGAGGAGCGACGGTGGCCACCTTCGAGCGGTCGGTGGGCGTGACGACGCTTCCGTCTTCGCTTGCGAGAAAGAAACCGGCATACTCGGCAGACAGGTCTTCGATGGTCGCGGCGAGCTGCTCGTATGGGACCGAAATGGTCATGAGCGCCGGGGTGGCCCGGTCCACGGTGAACGGGTATTGGCGGACGTATTGCACGCTGTCGCCGTGGACCCGCCAGAACCCCGTCATGGCCGTCGTCCGCGCCGAATCGCCTCGCGACTCGAGCCGGTTGTAGAACGGGTCGGTGACGTCGAACTTGACACCGCTACGCGAGGAGATAGAGAGGCGATTCTCACGGTAGTGTATCGCGATCGCACGGATGCCTTCGCCCATCGGCTCGATCGCCTCCCGGAGGCGATACCACACGCCTATGATCCGGTAGTGGTTGCCCTCGAGCTCGTCGTGAGCGAAGAAGCCGAGCTCGTCCTCGATGAGCTGGTCGGAGGCGAGCTGGTAGTAGAGCGATCTCGCAGGCTTCACGAACCCGGCATGGAGCGCGTCGGCGGTGTGCTCGACGAGCCTGGTCTCCAGGGTCTCGATCTCACGGTTGTAACGGTCGAGGAACGCCCAGAAGATCCCGATGCCAGTGAGCGCGATTGTGGTGAACGCGATCGCGGCGTAGGAGAGGATGAGCCGGAGCAGCAGTCTGGACAGAAGCCTCCCGTGCATCGGCAGAATGGTAGCACGATCTATCCGAATCCGGCAAAGAAAACCGTCTGCGTGCAAGGATGTGCTACGATCGCCGAAAGCTGATATCAGATTTCCGAAATAGCTCACACGTTGGCAAGAAACTCTCATTGCGGTATTCGCACGCCGTTCTACACTGATCCCGCCATGAGTTCACCAGGTCACGCGCTCGACGCGCCGGTTGTACCGAGGAAGCTCTCGCTGCGGGAGCGCTATCGCAAACACTGGCCCCTGTTCCTGCTGTTCATACCCGGACTTGCCTACTACGTCATCTTTCACTACATCCCCATCTACGGCCTGCAGATCGCGTTCAAGAACTACGTGATCATGAAAGGCATCTGGGGTAGCGAGTGGGTGGGCTTTCAGAATTTTGCGGACGTGTTTGCGCTCGGCAGCTTCTGGGAGGTGCTCCGTAACACGCTGGTGATCAGCGCGTACAAGATCGTCTTCGGCTTTCCCGCGCCCATCATTCTCGCGATCCTGCTGAGCGAGCTCGTCAGCACGAAGTTCAAGAAGACGGCGCAGACGATCAGCTACCTGCCGCACTTCGTGTCATGGGTCGTGCTGGGCGGGCTCTTTCGGCAGTTCCTCTCCCCGTCCATGGGACCGGTCAACGAGCTCCTCGAGGCGCTCGGGGGCGAGTCCATCTACTTCCTCGCCGACCCGCACTATTTCCGCGGCGTGCTGGTCGTCACGTCGATCTGGAAGGAAGTGGGGTGGGGGTCCATCATCTACCTGGCGGCTCTGTCCGGAATTGACCCCCAGCTCTACGAAGCGGCGGTCATTGACGGAGCCAACCGCTTCCAGCGCATCCGCTACGTGACGCTCCCTTCGCTCACGCCGGTCATCACGATCATGCTGTTGTTCAGCCTGCGGGGGATCATCGTCGACGATTTCGATCAGATTTTCAACATGTACAACCCGTCGGTGTATAGCGTGGGCGACGTGATCAGCACGTATATCTACCGGGTGGGCTTGATCGATCTGCGGTACAGCTTCTCGACCGCCGTAGGGATGTTCAAGAACGTGGTGGCCTTCATCATCATCGTCTTAGCGAACTCGGTGACGAAGCGGATCAACGAGTACGGGATCTGGTAGGAGCAGCGTATGGCACGACAACTTCGCAGCACCGGCGACAGGGTCTTCGACAGCACGAACGTGATCGTCATCCTGCTCTTCTGCGCGACGACGATCTACCCGTTCCTCTATCTCTTGTCGCTCTCGCTGAGCTCGATCAACGTTTCGGTGACGAAGGTCTATCTCATCCCGCCGGAGTTCAGCCTCGCGAACTACGAGAAGGTTCTGACCTCACGCTATATTGGCAGCGGTTTCGTCAACACCATCTCCCGCGTAGTTCTGGGAACGAGCCTCACGCTCGTCGCGGTGATCCTCACGGCGTACCCGTTGTCCAAGCGCTACTTCCCGAACCGCAGCTTCTGGACCGCCGTAGTCGTGTTCACCATGTTCTTTACCGGCGGCCTGATCCCGCGCTACCTGCTCGTGGTGAACCTGGGGCTCATCAACTCCATCTGGGCGCTCGTTCTCCCGGAGCTCGTTCCGACCTTCACGATGATCATCGCCCGAAACTTCTTCATGACGCTTCCGGAATCGCTCGAGGAGTCGGTGAAGATAGACGGCGGGGGGGTGATGACGATCCTGTTGAACATCGTGATCCCCGTCTCCAAGCCAATCATCGCGGTCGTCACGCTCTGGACCGCGGTATGGCACTGGAACGCATGGTTCGACAGTCTTATCTATATCCGCGACGCGGGTAGGCACGTCCTGCAGATCGTATTGCGACGCATCGTTCTGGAGGGAACGCAGGAGATGATCGAGCTGCAGAACCTGCAGCAGAGCGCGCAGCCCACGAACTCGGAAATGGTGAAGGCCGCTACGATCATGGTCGTCACGATTCCCATCGTCACGCTCTATCCGTTCCTGCAGAAGTACTTCGTGAAGGGAGTCCTCGTGGGCTCGTTGAAAGGGTAGTAACCTCGCACAAAGGTCGGGCGGTATGCCCGGCGCGAGGACTAATAAAAGGGAGGCGCATATGAAGCGACTCAGTCTCACCATCCTGGTATTGCTGCTGCTCACCGTCCTTGCCGGGCACGTGTTTGCAGAAGGTACGCAGGAGTCCTCATCCGAGGACGATCGAATGACGATCTCCATCGCTCCGTACCGGAGATCACCGACGGAGCCGGATGGCAAGATCATCCTGCATTTCGAGGACAAGTACAACGTCGACTTCGACATATGGAACGTCGAGGCCGACCGGTACGCGGAGCTCATGGGTATCCGGTTCGCGTCGGGCGAAATTCCCGACGTCATGGATATCCGGACCGATACGCTCACACGGTGGTACGAGCAGGGCGTTCTCGCCGAGATCCCCGTCGACTTCCTCAAGGAGCACGCCCCGCTGTCGTACGAGGCGAATGTGGAGGCGGAACCTAACTTCCTGCGTCCCGGAATGATCGATGGAAAGCTCTACTCGCTGCAGGAAGTGCCGCCCACCGATATCCGTTATCCGGCCGCCGTATGGCGCGGCGACTGGCTCGAGGCCGTGGGCATCGACTCGATTCCCGAAACGCTCGACGAGTTCGAGGAAGCGGTCTACGCGATCGCGCTCGACGATCCGGACGGTAACGGCACGAAGGACACGTACGGCATCTCCAACATGGGTATGCAGAGCGTCTACGGCGCTTTCGGGCTTTCGCACGACAAGTGGTTCAAGGACGGCAACGGGGGACTCGTCCACGGGGCGGTTCATCCGGACATGAAGCGGCCGCTCGAGATCCTCGCGCGCTGGTACGACGACGGTGTGATCGACCCGGAATTCATCACGGGCGAGAATACCGGCGGCTACTGGGCGCTCTCGCACGCGTTCATCAACGGCCGGATCGGCTACACGAACCAGGGCGGCTACACGCACTGGTATCCGCCCCTGACGCCCGGGGGGCAGGGTGGCGCGAACTACAACGAGCTCGCGAAGATCAGTATCGCGGCCGCGGACAGCATCTGGTACGGCGTCCCCCCGGAGGGACCGGACGGCAAGTACGGCATCTTCTTCGCCGGTGAGGCGAAGCGGATCGTCGCCAACGTGATCACCGCCTTCGGCGTTCAGCTCGAGGACGACACGGAGAAGTTTGCGCGCGTGCTTAACGTGCTCGATCAGATCAAGTCGTCGTCGTTCGAAAGCTACCTCACGAGCCGGTTTGGCTTTGAAGGTGAGGACTACGTCATCAACGACCTCAACCAGGTCGAGCCGATCGGTCAGGCGGCCGAAGACACGAACTACATCGAGAGCCAGGGCGGAGGCTGGGCGTTCCGCTTCTTCGACAACCCGGAGTATGCAAACCAGGTCGACCCTGTGCTGCGCAACTGGGCGCTCGAGCATAACCACGGCCGCAGGATCGCGAAGCACGAGCTGCTCGTCGGTCTGCCCTCCGAAGGTCGCTACCTCGCGGAGCTGAACAAGATCCGCGACGAGACGTTCGTCGCCATCGTGACCGGCGACCGGCCGGTGAGCTACTTCGACACCTTCGTCGAGGAGTGGTACGACGCCGGCGGCGACACCCTCACCGAGGAGGCGACCGCCTGGTACCGCGACTTCTGGAACCTGGACAACGGCGGTACCGAACCGCCCAACTACTGGGAATAGGTCGCGCGTCGATTTCGTGCAGGGCCGCCTCGATCCGGGGCGGCCCTCTTGCGTCCGGGTCGGCGACCTCTTCTGGGCGGTGGCGCCCCGAGCCGTCGCGCCCCTACGGGTGCGCCGACTGCTCCAGGTCGACGCGCGGCGGAGGCGGCCAGTGCAGGCCGCGCTGGCCGGTGAGCCCCTTGTTGGGCTTTCGATCGACCTGTTTGTCCGGCGTCCCGACCAGCGCGTCGTCCGAGACCCACGCCTCGTCGTCGCCGTGGAGCTCTACGATCAGGCGCGCGGTGAGATCAGCGCGGACGTCCGCGTGCGCCGGGTCGTCGGCGAGGTCGGTGAGCTCGCGCGGGTCGTTCGCGACGTTGAAGAGCTGCGTTCGGTTCCCCGTCGGGTAGTAGATGAGCTTCCAGTCGCCGGAGCGGACCATGCGCGTGGCGAGGTCGTCCTCGTTGCACTCGCCGTAGAGCGACTCGCGCGGCGGGTCTGCTACCATCGACCTTCCCTCTACGCTTCCCGGTACCGGGATGCCGCACAGTCCGAGCAGCGTGGGCATCACGTCCTGAAGCCCGGCGATCCGGTCGTCGACCGCGCCGGGTGCCACGCGCCCGTCGCCGCCGGTCGACTGCCCCGTGCGGCCCACGAGAATCATGGGCACGTTCGCCGAATCCTCGTAGAAGACCCGCTTCGCCCATACGCCGTGGTTACCGAGCATGTCGCCGTGGTCGGAGGTGAAGAGGATGATCGTGTCGTCGAGCAGCCCCTCTTCGCGCAGCGTCCCGATCACGAGGCGGATCTGATGGTCGATGTGCGTACACTGCGCGTAGAACGCTCGCCGCGCGAGCATGGTCTCGCGGCCGGAGAGATGCCCGTAGGCCGATCCGCGCACGCGGGCGGCGTAGGGCCGGGAATCGTCGTTCGCCGACCACGCACCGGTGTACGGAGCGCCGATCGCATCCTCGCTCGCCTCGTAGAGGTCGAGATAGTGCTGAAGCGGCGTGAGCGGGGGATGCGGATGCCGGAACGAGAGGTACCAGAACCCCGGCCGCGTGGGGTCGCGGCGGCGGATCGTCTCGGCCATGCGGTGCGCCACCCACGTCGTCGGGTGGAGGTCGTCGGGCAGATGCCACGGCGCGAACGCGTACTCGTTGTTGCTCATCCCGTGCGAGAACTGCTGCCCCGCGTACCCGCGCCGTCCCAGCTCGATCTCGTAGTCGTCGACAACCCCGTACTGCGTGCGCCCCTCCTCGTCGAGGGTGACGTCGTCGAAGCCGATGCGGT
>CAYWJH010000158.1:0-5996 GCA_964458555.1 uncultured Spirochaetaceae bacterium
GTCCACCGCCGCGGCGCACACCTCGTAGTGCGCCATGGGAATCGTGAGGTTCACGACGATATCGATATCGTCGTCTGCGAGGAGTTCCTCCGGGGTCGCGTAGCGGCGGGGCAGCGACCACTCTTCGGCGGCCTTCTCCGCGCGTTCGGGCGCGATGTCCGCGCATCCGAGGAGCTCGACCCGGTCGGCGAAGACGCCGGTCAGGTTCGTGAGGTAGATCGTGCTGATGTTGCCGACGCCGATGATGCCGACCTTCATACGTTTCATGGTTCCCCCCTCTCAGAACATCTTCGCGGAGCTCGCGAACTCGTCCGCGCTCCTGCCCTCTTCGACTGCGATGCGCTTGCCCTCTGCGGCCCAGAGCAGACCCCGGCGCAGCGTCTCGCGCGCCTCGGGGATGTCGAAGATGTCCGCGTGATGGCCCAGCGACGAGTAGAATACCCGGCCGTGGCCCCATCGCTTCGTCCAGATGACCGGCATGTCGACCTCACGGTTGGCCGAGTGGTACCACTGAACCGTCGGGAAGCGGGTAGTCGCGAGCACTTCTACCGCGGGGTCCACGTGCAGGTAGTACTGCTCGCTCTTCACCGTGAAGTCCTTGATACCCTCGAGCAGCTCGCTCGACGTGTTGCGCACGTTGACCACGTACTCCACGCCGTCTCCGCCCGGGTGCGCCACCCAGTTTCCGCCGGTGATGAACTGCCACAGCACGCTCTCGCGGAACGCGTCGCACATGCCGCCGTGGCAGCCTGCCATCCCGACGCCGGAGGCGACCGCGTTGCTGACCGCCTCCACCTGCGCCTTCTCGATCTTTCCCATCGTCCAGACCGGAACGATCAGGTCGAGCGACGCGAGCTTCTCCGCATCGTCGAACGACTCGAGCGTCTGCGATACTTCGACCTCGAAGCCGTGGTCCTTGAGGATCGATTCGGCGATCGAACCGACCTGTTCGGGCTCGTGGCCGTCCCAGCCGCCCCGTACGATGAGTGCTTTCTTCATGGTGAGCTCCTTCGTTTCAGCTTGAGTGCGCATTGTCGCCCGCGACGCGCGAATTTGCAAGGAGCTTCGTTCCGTCGGACTGGGCGTCAGGATCGCTCCGCCGTGGTTGAGACCGCGTCGATCGGATATAGTCAGGGGTGTGAACGCGTACGAGGAGATCGTAAACCGGTCGAGCGACTACATCACGCTCATCAACCGCGACTACGTCTACGAGATCGCGAACGACGCGTACTGCCGGCAGATCGGCCTGTCGCGCGAGGAGGTCATCGGGCGTACGGTGAGCGACGTATGGGGCGAGGAACGCTTCCAGACGGCGATCAGGCCGAACCTCGACCGGTGCTTCGCCGGTGAGCAGGTCAACTACATCGACAAGTTCACCTTCGGCGAGATCGAGCGCCACATCCACGTCTCGTTCTTCCCGTACACGAGCGAGGGCGAGACGACGCACGCACTCGTCTTCTCGCACGATATCACCCGACTGAGCCAGGTCGAGGATCGCCTTACGAATTACGAGGTCCGCGATCCGACGACCGGGCTCTTCAACCGCAGGACCATGGAGATCATCCTCGACCGCGAGGTCGAGCAGGCGCGCGCCTCGAGCGGCAACCCGCTGCGCGCGCTCATGTTCGTGCACGTGGAGAATCTGGGCCAGATCGTCGATCTCTACGGGCACGCAACCGGCGACCTGCTCCTCGAGAACACCGGCCTGCGCATCATGCGCTGCCTGCGAAGCACCGACTACGCGTTCCGGTTCGAGGGGACCGAGCTCGCCGTGGTCATCACCGCCATCGGTGATCGGATGGAGCTCGCGCCGACGGCGATCAACGTGCACCGTGAGATCTCGCTGCCGTATCAGCACGGCGGCGCGACCCTCACGCTCGGAGCGAGCATGGGTATTTCGGTCTTCCCGGACGACGGGGCAAACCGCGACGAGCTCGTGCGCAGCGCCCATATCGCGATGTCGGACGCCAAGCGTCGCCGCGTACCCTACGTCTTCTTCGACTCCGAGCTGCACACATCGATCCAGGATCGGCTCGCGCTGCGCTCGGAGCTCGACGGCGCGCTCAGGAACGGCGAGTTCGAGCTCTACTTCCAGCCCATCGTCAACGCCCGGGGCGTCGTCCTCGGTGCGGAGGCGCTGATCCGCTGGCAGCACCCGCGACGCGGGCTCATCGCTCCCACCGAGATCATCCCGGCCGCGCTCGAGGCGGGGCTCATGGTTTCCATAGGCCGATGGGTGCTCTTCGAGGCGTGCGAGCTGGTCTCGCGTTTCTCGACCGACCGCGAACGGTTCGTCACGGTGAATATGACCGCCGGCGAGTTTCTCCACCCGGACATGCTCGAGAGCGTCCGCAGGGCGATCGAGCGCGCCGGCATCCGCCCCGCGCAGATCAAGCTCGAAATCACCGAGACCGAGTCGATGGCCGACCCGGACGCCGCGATCCGCCGCATCCAAACGCTTCAGAAGATGGGTGTGGACGTGCTGATCGACGACTTCGGCACCGGACAGTCGTCGCTCTCCTATTTGCGGCACCTGCCCGCGAGGATCCTCAAGCTCGACCAGGCGTTCACCGCGGACCTCGCCGATCGCGAAACCGGTCACCGCTTCCTCGCGCACGTGATCGGGGCGATGAAGAGTCTCTCGAAGATCGTCGTGCTCGAGGGCATCACCGACGCGAGCCAGGCGCGCGAGGCGGTGCGATTGCGCTTCGATCTCCTGCAGGGCGATCACTTCGGCGCGGCGATGCCCGCGGCGAGGTTTGCGGAGCTCGTCGGACGGTAGGTGCCGGTCGGTCGGTGCGGTGCGGTGCGGAAGCGTCAGCCGAAGCGGCCGCCCTTCTTGATGAAGGTGTCCGTTTCGATACCGCGGTGGAGGTTCACACCGGCTCCCTCGCGCGTGGGACGAGCGGTATCGACGCGCCGTACCGGGTTCAATGACATAGACGCTCCTTAGCCGAGCGAAAAAGGGCTCCGGAGCAGCGCCCCGGAGCCCTTGATTCGCGTTTCGACCGGCCCGCGCCCCGCTCGGGGCGCATCGGCCTCTAGTCTTCCTGTTCGAGCTTCTTCAGGTCCTCGAACCGGCGCTTGTTGTCCTGGATGGCCAACTCGCGCAGTCGCTGCGCCTCTTCCGGCTGTGCGAGCTCGAGTGCCCGGTAGCGGATTTCGGCCTGCGTGTACTCCTTGAAGTCGGTCGTCGGCTCCTCGCTCTCCCAGACGAACGGGTTCTGTCCGAGGTCGCGATAATCCGGGTTGTACCGGTAGATGGGCCAGTATCCGCTGGAGGCGGCGGCCTTCATCTGCTGCGGTGCGAGCTTCATGTCGTAGCCGTGCGCGATGCACGGGGAGTAGGCGATGACGATCGACGGCCCGTCGTAGCGCTCGGCCTCGATGATCGCCTGGAGTACCTGCTCGCGGTCGGCGGCCATGTTGACGCTCGCTACGAAGGTGTTGCCGTAGGTCGTCATCATCAGGCCCAGGTTCTTCTTGCCGAGCTTCTTGCCGCTCGCGGCGAACTTCGCGATCGCGCCGCGGGGCGTCGATTTCGACGCCTGGCCACCGGTGTTCGAGTAGACCTCCGTGTCGAGCACGAGCACGTTGACGTTCTTGTTCTGCGCCATCACGTGGTCGAGGCCGCCGTAGCCAATATCGTAGGCCCAGCCGTCACCGCCGAAGCACCAGATGCTCTTGTCGACGAAATAGTCCTGAAGCTCGACGATCTTGGCGATGACCTTCTTCGCCTCGCCCTTCGCCGCCTTCTGCGCCTCGGGCAGCGCGGCGCGGATCGCGTCCGCGTTTTCCTTCGCCTTCGCGCCCACGTCGCTCCAGTTGTCCAGGCTCCAGCGCAGCGCCTTCGCGAGCGGCGCCTCGGTGCCGAACTCGAGGAGCTTCTCGACGTTCGCCTTCAGCTGGTCGCGGTTCGAGTCCACCGCGAGCCGCATGCCAAAGCCGTACTCGGCGTTGTCCTCGAAGAGGCTGTTCGCCCACGTGGGGCCGCGCCCGTTCTCGTCGGCGGCGTACGGCGTGGTCGGGAAGGTTCCGCCGTAGATGGAGGAACATCCCGTGGCGTTCGCGATCATCATGCGATCGCCGAACAGCTGCGTGACCATGTAGACGTAGCCGACCTCGCCGCATCCCTGGCAGCTGCCCGGGTACTCGAAGTAGGGCGTGTCGAACTGAACGTCCATGTCCTTGATGAGGTCGCTCTTCGCCATCCACTTCACCGGGATGCTGCCGCGCTTTCCGCGCTTCTCGAGCCGCTTGGTCCCGACCGGGACCGCGCCGTTGACGCTCATCTTGCTGACCGGCACCTGGTCGCCCTGCAGGCGCAGGACCGGGTCGACGACCTCGTGGACCCACGGATCCTCGACGTCGTCGGGAACGACCGAGCTCTTGTCGACGCCGCCGACCGGCTCGGACGGAACCGGCACCTCGCGGATCGCGTCCACCGCAGCGTCGATCGCGCGCCAGTTCATCTCGACAATCTCCTGGCCCTTCTTCTTGAACTGCTTCTCGACCGCCTTCTTGATCAGCTCGATCGCCTCGTCGGCCGGCAGCACGCCGGAGAGCTTGAAGAACGCCGTCTGCATGACCGTGTTGATGCGGCCGCCCAGTCCCACGTCCTTCGCGATGCTCGACGCGTCGATCGTGTAGACCTTCACCTTCTTGTCGATGATGGTCTTCTGCATGTCCTCGGTGAACTTCGCGAAGACCTTCTCCGGGTCCATGCCGATGTTCACGAGGAAGGTACCGCCTTCGGTGATGCCCTCGAGGATGTCGAACTGGCCGATGTACTGGTGGCGGTGCAGCGCGATGAAGTCCGCCTTGCGCAGCAGGTACTCGCTCTGGATGGGCTCCTTGCCGAAGCGAAGGTGGCTCACCGTCCAGCCGCCCGACTTGTTCGAGTCGTACTGGAAGTAGCCCTGCGCGTAGAGGTCGGTATCGTCGCCGATGATCTTGATGCTGTTCTTGTTCGCGCTGACCGTGCCGTCGGAGCCGTAGCCCCAGAACTTGCACCGGGTGATGCCTTCCGGCTCGGTTGGCAGATCGTCGCCCACCGGCAGCGACTTGTGCGTCACGTCGTCGGTGATGCCCACGGTGAAATCGTGGAAGCACTTCCCGTCGAGGTGGTCGTAGACCGCCTTGACCATCGCCGGCGTGAACTCCTTGCTCGACAGGCCAAAGCGGCCGCCGATGATCGTGAGCCCCGAGTTCTGCAGCGCGGCGTTCACGTCCAGGTAGAGCGGCTCGCCGGGCGCGCCCGGTTCCTTCGTTCGGTCGAGGACCGCGATCTTCTTCACCGTGTCGGGAAGCGCCGCCTTCAGGTGCTCGGTCGACCAGGGGCGGTAGAGGCGGACCTTGATCGCGCCGACCTTCTCGCCCTGCTTGACGAGGTAATTCACCGTCTCCTCGATCGTCTCGACGCCCGAGCCCATCGCGACGATGACCTTCTCCGCCTTCGGGTCGCCCACGTAGTCGAAGAGGTTGTACTCCCGGCCGGTCTTCTCGGCGAAGAGCTTCATGTACTTCTCGACGATCGCCGGGGTGGCATCGTAGTACGGGTTGACGGTCTCGCGGCCCTGGAAGTAGACGTCGGGGTTCTGCGCGCCGACCTTCACGATCGGCTTGTCCGGCCGCATCGCGCCGTCGCGGAACTCCTCGACGTACTTCATGTCGAGCATACTCGCGAGCGTGTCGTAGTCGATCTGATCGATCTTCTGAACCTCGCTCGAGGTTCGGAACCCGTCGAAGAAGTGGACGAAGGGGACCTTGCTGTCGATCGCCGCGAGATGTGCGATCGCCGCGATGTCCTGCGCTTCCTGGACGGAGGCCGAGGCGATCAGCCCGAACCCGGTCATGCGCGTGGACATTACGTCCGAATGGTCGCCGAAGATGGACAGCGACTGCGCGGCGATCGACCGCGCGGACACGTGGAAGACCGTGGGCAGCATCTCGCCGGCGATCTTGTACATGTTCGGGATCATCAGCAGCAGGCCCTG
>CAYWJH010000159.1:0-5900 GCA_964458555.1 uncultured Spirochaetaceae bacterium
GGCCGAACTCCGGCCCTTTGGGCCCAGCTGGACTTGAACCAGCGACCAACGGATTATGAGTCCGCCGCTCTAACCAACTGAGCTATGGGCCCGACAGACCGTAAAGGTGCCAAACCGTGTGGGGGCAGTCAAGATGGCGCTGCCGGGTTGCGGAAACTGTCACTGACCTTGCAGGTCGAATGCACCTATCTCTCTGTCCGCAGGGGTATTGCGCCAATTGCACTGGCGGCAACTATCGGGCCGTCCGTAGTGATTTCGTGCGTGACGAGTTATCGTGGCTCAGACCTGCAAGGTCAGTGACACGCATAGGGAGCGGATTTTGGTAGCCGTTTTGACGGGAATGGAGCTATCTTCCCGATTGATGGGACACGATATCCGCTTCCCCCGACTCCTCGCCGAAACGCTCTCCGGAACCCCGCTCGTCCTGCCGGACTCGCTCGGCGACGATTGGGCCGTAGTAGTGCTGGCGTTTCGCCGACACGCGCAGCAGGCGGTCGATTCGTGGCTCGTCCCGATCGGACGCCGCTACGCCGACGCGCCGAACGTATGGTGGTACGAGGTTCCCATGCTCGCCGGCGGGTGGCGGATGATCTCGGGGTTCATCGACGGCGGGATGCGCGCGGGTATTTCGCCCGCGTATCACGACCGGGTAGCGACCTGTTACGGCGACTCGAGCCGGTTCCGGGACGCCCTGGGCATCGACGACCTCGATACCGCGCACGTGTACCTCATTGACGGCGTGGGGCGCGTGCACTGGAGCGCCTCCGGGTGGGCTCACCAACGCCGCTACGACGAGCTCGCGGGTCATCTGGATCGGGTGCGCGACTCACTCGACGCGTAGGCGAAGAGGGACTATGCTCTGCGCATGCGCTTTTCCGTTCTCACGCTGAATCTGCACGCGTGGAAGAAGTCCGATCCGCTCGATCGCACGGTGCGGTTCATAGCGGAGGAGAACGTATCCTGCATCTGCCTCCAGGAGTGCGGCCAGCGGGCGTCTGCCCCTTTGGTCGACGAGGTCGCTGGGCTCCGCGACGACAATACGGCACTCGCCATTCGTTCGCGCCTCGAGCAGTACGGGCTCAAGTACAGCATCGTCTGGGACCTCTCCCACCGCAGTCGCGGCTCCTACGAGGAAGGACCGGCGGTGCTCTCACAGCTTCCGGTGCTGGGGCAGTGCTCGCGATTCGTCTCGCAGGATCGGGACACGGAGCGCATCGAGTCGCGCAACGTCGTTATGGCGCGCCTTGCCGCGGCCCCGCATTCGGTCATCGACGTCTACAGCGCGAACCTCAGCCCGCCGGGGGAAGGTTTCGACGAACAGCTCCGTTCGCTCCTCACGTTCATCGACGAGACTCCGGCGCTGCTCGAGGCGATCAAGCCAGCCCCGCCCAGGCGTCGCGGTCCCCCGCGCAAACGTGTTCCGGCCCAGGAATCCCAGGTGATGACCCGGCTGATTTGCGTTGCCGGCGATCTCAACGTCGAACCCGGCCACGCCGCCGACCCCCTGATCCAGGGGAACTATCTCGAGGCAAGCTCCGCCGCCCGCGATGGCGCGTCGGATGCCGCGACCTTCGAGGACGGCCGCTGGCTCGACTACGTCTATATCAAGCCCGCTCTGCGCCCACAGGGGGCGCGGGTCGTGTTCGACGGTAAGGATGGCGAGCCGGTGAGCGACCACTACGGGGTGCTCGTCGAGTTCGAGGTCTGACCCGCTACCAAGCCCGTCGTGCGCTTATCGTCGCACGACTCGGAGAGCCAGATCGGGCCGGTCGGTGATGATACCGTCTGCGCCCGCGTCGAGCACGCGTCGCATCGAGTCGGCGTCGTTGATGGTCCAGACCTGCACGCTCAGCCCGCGACGGTGCGCGGCGCGTACGAAACGGGGCGTGATCACGTGCAGATCTCCAGATGCCTCGGGCACCTGGAACGCCTCCATGGGAGGCGGGTAGAGCCAGCCCGCGAAGACCGTCTTCATCACGTAGAACGCTCGGATTTCCGGCTCCACACCGGACGTTGCGAATGCGGGAAACCTCTCGCGGAATCGGTACATCACCTCGGGGTGGAAGCTCGCGACGATCGTGTTCTGCTCGCGGTCGTAACGTTGCAGGAGCTCGCCGAACTGGTCGACGATGGGCGGGTCGGCCTGCTTGATCTCGATCGTCATCGGTACGTCGGGGAAGCGTCGCAACACCTCTTCGAGCGAGGGGATCTGAACGCCTTGTCCGCGGTAGGGGTGCTCGGCCGAGTCCTCGTGATGCGGCCAGTTGTACGCCGCGTCGAGCTCGCGCAGCTGAGAGAAGGTCATTTCCTTTACCAGGCCGCTGCCGTTCGTCGTGCGATCCACCGCATCGTCGTGGATCACGACGAGCACGCCGTCGGCGGTAGCGTGGACGTCCATCTCCAGAGCGTCTACCCCCAGCTCGACCGCGTGCTCGAAGGCGAGCATGGTGTTGTCAGGACGGAGGTGGTTGCCGCCCTGGTGAGCGATGACCTGCCAGCGATGCGCGGTCACCGCCTGTTTCTGGTCGGCCTTCGGGATGACGAGGCCGGCGATCCCGTAGAGCGCGACCAGCGCGCCGACGACGATGAGCACGATCATGATGCGACGCCTCCTCACAGCGTGTCCTCCGACGTTTCCTCGGACGGCTGGGGTCCGGACCGGGCGGCGCTCGCCTCGGAATCGTGCGAGCCAGGGCTATCCGCGCGCCGTTGTTCCTTCCGGCTGGAGCCGAGGAAGTAGGCGAGGAGGAAGCCACCGGCGATCGCGAGCAACGACGTGATCACGCCGGCGGCTCCCGCGTCGCCGAGCCACGATCCCACGTCGGCCTGTGTCCAGATGACGGGGACCGACCCCAACACGAGCCCGATGATCCCCCAGTATGTCACGCCGTGAAACCTCAGAAGCAGAAAGTGAATGAGCTTGCTCACCGAGACGATCCCGACGAGGAAGCCCGGAACGAGGACGGCGAGCACGCCCATGTTCAGTGTGCTCGCCGCTTCGATAAAGGTCGAGTACATGCCGATGAGCAGCAGCACGAAGCTGCCCGATACCCCCGGGATGATCATCGTCGCCGAGCTCACTACGCCGGCGAGAAAGACGAGCATTACGTTCGCCAGCGTTATCTCTACCACCGGTTCGCCCGAGGGCGGCCGACCCGCGGCGGCCATCGCGATGAGGACACCGAACGAGATCACGAAGGGGACGAGGTACCAGCCTCGGAAGCGTTCGCGGAGCGTGATCTTCGTCAGGAACGGCACGCTGCCGAGTATCAGCCCCATGAAGAAGAACGCCGTCTGAGCAGGATACCCCTCCATGAAGAACTCGACGATCCGGGCGAAAAGCACGATCCCCGCGGCGACTCCCACGATGATCGGCGCGAGGAAGGCGAGATTCTTCCTCCACCCGGTGCGGACGAACCCGCTTACGGCCGCGATGAGCTCGTCGTAGAGACGGGTGACCACGGCGATCGTTCCGCCGCTTACGCCGGGAATCGTATTCGCCGCCCCGATCAGGCTCCCCTTTAGAGCGTTGAGCGCCGCACGCCCGATGGTCTGGTTCATCCTTCCCTCCGGGCACGAATATAGACGATGCCGCGAAGCGGGTAAACCGAATCCGGCGGGTGAAGGCAGCTGTCGTCGCACGCACCCCTGCGCGGAGGGCGTCGGGCCGGAACGATTCGACAAACCGGTCGTCCGACCGACCGAAATGAACTCTCGCGCGGGAACAGTTGGCATTTGCATCCGGAGGCGCTACACTCGTAAGGAGGCGATGGCCTCGGAGCGTCGCGGGACTGCGGAATGAGAGTGCAGAGAGCGCTCGTCCTCGCGGCGGCTACGGCCCTGGTGCTGGCCGCGTGCGGTGACGAGCAGACTACAGTTCCCACGGCGGACGCTGACGCGGCCGCGAACCCCCAGCCGACGGCGCGCAACGCGTACATCACAGCCGTGTCGGGAGCGGTTCAGGTCGAGGGTACGGCGGGGCTGCAGGACGCCGTACCGGGTGGGCGGGTCGAGGACGGCCGCCTCGTGATCGTCTCCGAGCGTTCCCAGTCGGACGTGCAATTCGGCGAGACTGCGCTCGTTCGCGTCTACGGGCCCGCGCAGGCGGTCGTTCGCACGCTTGCCGGACGGACCACGCGTCCGGTGATGGAGATCGAGCTGCAGTCCGGCTCGCTTTCGGCATCCGTCAATCCGCTTGGCGGGCGGGACGTCTTCCGGGTCCGCTCGCGCCGAGCTCTCTACACGGTGCGTGGTACTCGTTTCTACGTCGGCACCGACGATGACGATGAGCTTGTCGTCGAGGAGGGCGAAGTCACGGTGCTCCCCAGGTCGCTCGACGTGCCGGCCCTGCTCGCCTCGGTCGACGAAGAGAGCGAATCGCTTCGCGAGGCGCTCCGGAATCTCGACCGCGCCGCGCCCACCTTCACCGCGGGCGAGCGCGCAGTCCTCGAGCCTGTCCCGCTCGAGCGAAGCGAGCGGCTTGCGCTTCAGCTCGCCGACAAGATGCGCATGCTCGAAGAGGCGCCGGAGAGCGATCGGGCGAGCCTCGTGGACGAACTGCTCGCGGTGATCCGTGCGACGTCTTCGTCGCTGCCCGGAATTGCGGTAGCAGGCCCGGTGCCGCAGGCCGAGGTGCAGGAGAAGCTCGCCGCGCTCGACGCGAGCCGGCTGCTCCCGGTGCCGAAGGATCCCCAGAACCTGTCGCTCATCGACGAGGAAGAGGCGTCAAGCCTCGTCAAGTTCACCCTCCGAACCGTGCCACAGAGCGCGCGCATTTTCATTGCCGGGACCTACGTGGGCGAGAGCATCTACCGCGGCGTGCTGCGGGCGAATCAGAGCCTCTCGATCCGCGTCGCCAAAGAGGGCTACCGCGAGCGGCGGATCGAGATCGATCGGGCACGGAGCGAGGTCATAACCGTCCAGCTCGAGCGGCTGCCGCCGTCGATCAGCGCGGAGAGCTTCATCAAGGCGATCCGCGCGGACGACGTGGGGACGGTGCGCACCTACGTTCAGGAGGGGGGCTCGGTCGACGTACGGACCGATGACGGTATTCCTGCGGTAGTCCTCGCGAGCGGGATCGTACCGGTGCTGAGCGGCCAGGCACCCGATCTCTCGTATCATCGCGAGATCCTTCGCCTGATCGTCACGGCGGGCGCCGACCTCGACTCCAACTTCGTTGTCGAGGGATCGACGTTCAAGCTTCTTCACGCTTCGGTACTCGCCGGAATGGCGGGTTTCGACGTGACGTCGCTCGTCGAGCTCGTCGTGGCAAACGGCGCGAGCGTCGACTCGGTTATCGTGCTCGAGGGCGAGGAGCTCACGCCGCTCGCAGTTGCGGTGCGGTGGGCGCTGTTTACCGGCGAAACGCAGGAGGAGGTTATCAAGGTCCTGCTGCAGGGAGGCGCGAGCCTCGACGTCGCGATCAGCTTCAATGACGAGCTGCTCACCCTGCGGGAGATCGCCTCACAGCTGCTCGAACAGGGCGAGCTGGAGGACCCCGAACTCATCAGGCTCCTGCGACAGGCCGGCGTGGCGAGCTGAGCCCGGACCGGTCCACCGGGCGACCCTGTGGTCGGGTCGGCGAACGGTCTCGCGCCAATGGATCGAGCCTACTCGACCCGCACCAGAACATCCGGATACCCGAGGCGTGCGAGCCGCGCGACGATTTCCTCGACATCCCCGGCGGGAACGCCCGCAATGATGACCCGGTAGAGCGAGCCTGCCTGCTCGACCTCCGCGTCGAGGCCGTTCGAGCGCAGGCGGGTGACCTTGCGGTCCGCGTTGTCGGCGCGGGCGAACGAGGCGACCTGAATGCGTCGTAACGGTTTCGGGGGGACCGACACGATCGTGAGGCTGACCGGGGCGATCCCGTCTGCGGTCATGTCGATCGCCTCCGCAGC
>CAYWJH010000160.1:0-1701 GCA_964458555.1 uncultured Spirochaetaceae bacterium
GCGACCTGCGGATTCGAAGTCCGACGCTCTATCCAACTGAGCTACGGGCGCAGGTATCGGCGAGTGCCGACCGTAGGCAGTACGATACGCAAGCGCCCGCGAAACGTCAATGACGGACGCTTACAATCGACAACCTCGGGTGGATGACGGGACTTGAACCCGCAACAACCAGAACCACAATCTGGTGCTCTACCGATTGAACTACATCCACCGTGTTAGAGACCGTAATCTTGTCAGCCATCGGCCCGATATCAAGATCCCCGGTCGCCCCAATAGTATACCGTTGCGGCTCGATTCGCGGCAAGTGCTCGAACGCCGGTCGCGCGGTTTCGGGCGAACGAGTGCGCCCGAAAAACCGGTCCGGTTCGGCGGCCACAGCTGCTATACTGGGGGAGTGATTGAGCTCGGCAGCCTTCTCTTTCGCTACTTCGAAGCCGCGGTGCTCGGACTGCTCGTCGTCTCGACGATCCTGATCTACCTCCGCCGCCGGCCGGCGGGCCTGGTCTGGTTCTCGGCGGTTGCGATGAGCGCGATCGCGGTCCATCTGTATCTCGAGGAAGGCCGATGGCAGCTGCTCCCGGCGTACGCGCTCCTCTTCGCGTTCGCGCTCTGGCTAGCGCGGCCGGCGGGACAGCCGTACCGATCTGCGCGGCCCTACGGCGCGCCCGGCCTCGTGGTGCGCATCCTCGTGACGCTCCTCGTCCTGCCGGCGCTTGCGCTCCCGGTGCTCGTGCCTCTCTTCCGCGTCTCGCCCGGATCGGGCCCGCACCCCGTCGGCTCGGCGCGGGTGCTGCTGGAGACGGCACTGCAGTCCGAAGCGTCCGCCGGCTCTCTGGAATCGTCGTTGCCGGCCGGAAACCGTTGGACGATCTGGTACCCTGCCGAAACGGCTTCGCCGGTCGCCGCGCCCTACTGGTCGGCCGACGACCTCGCACGCCACCGTCTTCCCGGTCTTCCGTGGCTCGCCGCGACGCATCTTCCGCTCGTGCCGACGGCCGCGACGCTGCGCGCTCCCATCCTCGACGAGCGGCTGCCACTGCTCGTCGTGGTGCCCGGCGCCGACGCGTTGCCCGGCGACAATCTCAATGTCGTGCTCGAGGCCGCGTCGGCGGGGTGGCTCGTCGTGCGGATGCCTCCGAGCGCCGGCGAGGAACTGGTGCTCGAAGCGGTGAGCGCGCTCGATGCGGGCGCCCGGGACGCGGCGCTTGCGGACCGCGTTGACGCCGAGCGCCTCGTGCTCTTGAGCGCCGGCGCCGAGCCGACAGTGGAGCTCGGTGTTCCGACGATCCGGCTGCGTGCCGGACCGCTCGTCGAAGCTCACCTGCCGTCGGGCAGCCTCGCGCTCGAGGCTCCCGACGCGGAAGTCCCGGCGCAGGCGCTGACCACACGGTACCTCATGATGCGACCGGCGAGGCTGCTCGTCGGAAGCTCGGATGTTCCTCCGGCCGCGCTCGACCGCTTGGTGCGCGAGGCGGTGCGTACGCTGCTCGCGGACGGCTCGCCGAACGCGCCGGTGTTCTCTGCTCGGCCGCCCACCCTCGACGAGCTCGTCGCCCGCTACGACGGCGTGGTGCTCAGGCGCCTGCCTGCTGAGTCGCGTCGCGACGCGTCGCGACGATGAGCGCGGAGACGGTCTTCCACTCGACCGTCTTCCCGGCGAGTCGGGCGCGCAGGAGGTCCGCGGCGGACTCGCGCGCTGCC
>CAYWJH010000160.1:1801-5895 GCA_964458555.1 uncultured Spirochaetaceae bacterium
CCAGGCCGGCAGCGCGATTCGGATCGAGCCACTGGTCAATCTGTTCGCGGGAGAGATAGCGCGTCTCGCGCGTCTCGATGAACCCGCTCGATTCCAGCGTCCATCCTCCTGCGACGAGCGACTTTTCGAGATCGCGTGTATCCCAGTTGACGAGCTCGTTCGCCGGATCGGAGAAGAGCGCCGCCTCTGCCTCATCGAGTGCCGGATGGCCGCCGGCGAGCTCGCTGATCCGCTGGCCGCGTGCCGGCAACCGCTGGACGACGACGAGTCGCGCGGCGGGCACGCTGAGGTGGGCGAGCCCGGCGGGCAGGGCCGAGCGTATCGGTCGTTCCGCGAGCGCGTCGGCGAGGAGGAGACGCTCGTACCGGTGGTCGCGCACGCCGTCGACCGCGAGCGCCCGGGACGGGTCGTCCTCGACCACGAAGGGGCGCTCGATCTCCGGCAGCTTGTGGGCGTAGTGCCGCGCCGTCTCTGCACGTCGCGCGTCGGGCACGACCGCGACGACCCGGCCCTCCGGGGCCGACCGGACGACTTCCCAGAGATGGAGCGTCGCCGCACGACCGATGACGAGCACCCTGTCGCTGCGCCGCACGTCGAGTGCCTCGATCGTCCGGTCCCGGACCTCCGCGGTCGCCCCCATCCGCTGCTCGACGGCGCGGCGGACCCATTCGGCGAGCCGGCGGTCAGCCGCGGGGCTGAAGCTCAGGATCTCGTCGGTCTCGTCTGGGATGGCGAGCTCGAGCTGCAGCTCGCGGTTGCGCGCTACCCGCACGGCGACATCGGCCTCGTAGCCCTGGTCTGAAGGTTCGTAGAAGATCCTTCCCTGCAACGCCTGAGGCAGATACGCCTGAGCGACCCAATGGTCGCGGTATGCGTGCGGGTAGAGGTAGCCTTCGCCGTGACCGAAGCCTTCCTTATCGCGGTTGGCGTCGCGCAGGTGATTCGGTACCTCCTGCTGCGACTCCTTTGCAACCGCCTCGAGCGCGTCGAAGTAGCCGAGCGCCGAGTTCGATTTGGGCGCCGTGGCGAGGTAGAGCGCGGCCTGCGCGAGGTGGAAGTTGCCCTCCGGCAGGCCCACGCGGTCGAAGGCCGCCGCCGCGGACTCGACGACTCCAAGCGCGCCTGGGTCGGCGAGGCCGATGTCTTCGCTAGCTGAGATCAGCATCCGCCGGAAGATATAGTGAGGCGCCTCGCCGGAGTGAACCATCTTCGCCATCCAGTAGAGCGTCGCGTCCGGGTCGGAGCCGCGGATGCTCTTGATGAAGGCGCTGATCACGTCAAAGTGGTAATCGCCTTCCTTGTCGTAAAGGACCGCTTTCTGCTGGATGCTGTCCTCTGCGATCTCACGGTCGATGCGGATCGTCGTGCCCGGCTCCGGAGGGAACCGGTCGGGGGTAGTCTCGACGGCGAGCTGGAGCGCGCCGAGCAGCGCGCGCGCGTCGCCGTCGGCAACGCTCACCAGATGCTCGAGCGCTTCCTCGTCGACCGTGACGTCATACGCGCCGTAGCCGCGGTGCGGGTCATCGAGCGCACGCCAGGTCACGCGGCGCAGGTCGTCCTCGGTGAGCGTCTTGAGCTGAAAGATGCGACTCCTGGAGACGAGCGCGCTGTTCACCTCGAAGAACGGGTTCTGCGTCGTCGCGCCTATGAGGACGACTGTGCCGTTTTCGACCCAGGGAAGCAGCGCGTCCTGCTGCGCCTTGTTCCACCGGTGGACCTCGTCGACGAAGAGGATCGTGCGAAGGCCGTAGAGCTCGTGGTTCTCGCGCGCCTTCGTGATCGCCTCGCGGACGTCCTTCACGCCCGAGAGGACCGCATTGAGGCTCACGAACCGGCTCTTCGTCGTATTCGCGATCACGCGTGCGAGCGTCGTCTTCCCGGTTCCCGGCGGGCCGTAGAAGATGAGCGAGGAAATCATGTCGGCCTGGATTGCCCGGCGCAGCAGCCGACCTTCGCCGAGGATGTGCTCCTGTCCCACGAAGTCGTCGAGCGTGCGCGGTCGCATCCGCGCGGCCAATGGCTCGGAGCCGGAATCGGAAGAGGCGAACAGACTCGCGTCGGACATGCGTCGAAGATACCATGCGCCTGTCAAACCGACGACGGATGCGGTATCCTTTTTAATCGTGCGGACGATACTCCTTCTGGTTGTCATGCTGCTCTCGTCACTCCCGCTGCCGGCGCAATCGGATTGGACTTCCTTCGTGCGCGACGGCCGGGAGCAGCTCGACGAGGCGGTGCGCGCGATCGACGCGTGGCGTTCCTCGCGCGACGAACGGGTGCGCGAGCGCTACGTGCTCATTCAGGACCTCTACTCCACCGCCCGGCGGGAACGCAGCCCGGTCGCCGAGTACGCGCTCGCGCTCGAGGAGGCCGGCGTGGGCGAGCCCGCCGTTCCCGAGGAGGTCGCCGCCGCGCGCGAACGGATCGAAGACGCGTTCGCCGCCGAGGTCCCCGTCCCCGGCACGCGAACCTTTGCCCGTGCGCGCGACTGGCTGAGCACGCTCGCGGTGAGCGAGGGGTTTCCAGTCGAGCGGTTCTCCTCGCTCGTCGGCTCGCTGCAGGAACGGGTGGGCTCGCTGCCGTCCTCCGACGCAGAGCTGATGGCGGAGTCCATATCGGTGCCGGGGTACACGCTCGCCGACGGAGTCTCGATGGAGGATCGAGCGGCCGAGGCGCTCTCAGTGTGGTCGCTGCGCGTGCTCGCCGCCGCCGACCCCGAGCGAGCTCGACTGCTCGAATCGCTCGTGCGGACGGTCTCCCGCCTCGACGCGAATCTCGACACGACGGTCACAGAGAATCTTGAAGATCTCGCCGCGAGCCGTCGCGAACTGGTCGAGCTCGAGCGGGCGAGCTCGATCAGCCCGCAGGCGTACGCGCTCGCTTCGGCGATGACTTTCGCCGATCCGGATCGCTTGGAGGGCCTCGGCTCGTGCGTGGAGGAGCTCGCATCGTTGCTCGAGGTGTTCGGTGCGGCGCGGCTGCCGGTGGCCGTCGTCGTGCACCAGGCGCGCCCACACGCTGCGTTCCTCGTGGACACCGTCGATTCGCTGCTTACCTCCGCCTCGGAGCTGCAGCGCTACCGCTTTGCCGAGCGCGCGGGGGTCTCGCCAGCGCAGCTCGACCGGCTTCACGTGGCGCTTCACCGCATTCGGCTGAAGGCGAACGCTCCGACACCGACCGCCGAACCGTCCACGGCAGGAAGCGCGACCTCTCAGGCGGCGTTCGACGATTTCCTCGAGAATGGAGTAGCCTATGTCGTCGCCGCGCGGCCGTGGGCGGAAGGCGAACGGTCGCGCAGCGGCGATGCGTATCGCTGGGCGATGCTGCCCATCCTGAGCCACCCTTACGCTCAGTACGTGCTCGCGACGGTGCCGGAGCTGTCGGCGACGCGCGAGATGGTCGACGGGTTCGCGACGTCGGTCTACGAGGGAGCGGTGCGTCGCGCCGACGTCGACTCCGATGCGCTCGACCCGGTCGTCGTGGGTGAGGCGGTAGCCCCGTTCTCCCGCGTCTATCGTACCGCCGAGCCGGCTGCTGCCGCCGAGTTCTACGACGCGTTCGCGGCGACCGCGCAGGATGTCGAAGAACTCAGCCGTGATTTCGCCGTCCCGTACACCGCTGGCCTCACCGTCGCAGGCTACTGGAGCCACACGCACGGGCTTCACGTCGCCGTCGTCGACGAGCCCGAAGTCCCCGATCTCGTTCGGGCGCGGGTCGACGACTGGTTTGCGCTCGCGCGCGCCGCGGACACCGTGGACGAGGAGATCGCGCTCACCGCGAGGGGGCTAATCGCGCTCCGACGCGGCGTGCTCGACGAGCTGGATCCGGTCGTCGAGGCAAGTGGTATCCCTTCTCCGGCCGTGCTCGAGCCGCGCCTGCCGGCGGTAATCGAGTTGCTCGACGATGCGGCGACCTTCACGCGCGACCCGCTGGCGGTCCGCGATGCGCTCGCGCTGGTGTTCGGCCTGCGGCCGGGCAGCGCGAACGCGGACGCGGCGACCGACGCGCTCGCACTGGCGCTCGGCGCGGTTGTTGACCGTGCGCGCGAGGTGGAGATCCCAGACCGCAGGCTTCTCGAGCGTCGCGCGCGCGCG
>CAYWJH010000161.1:0-5762 GCA_964458555.1 uncultured Spirochaetaceae bacterium
TCTCGAAGAACGGTCCCCCGTTTGTAAGAGTCGTTCTCTCTTCCCTTCCCTCATAGATGACAAAGAACACCGATCGACCGTGGCCTTTCGGGGGCTTCCGGCCGTCGATCCGCACCATGAAGGAGTTCTTCCCTCCGGGCGGACTCGCAATATACCATAGCGGACGAGGCGTTGTCAATACGACGCGGCTCTCTTCGTTGCCTTTCTGATAGCCGCTCGAGCGTCTCGAGCGTGAGCGGGAATATAGTGTACGCCGCAATCCGAGTCAAGCGTGTTTTTCGCGATTCTGCGCGTCAGCGGATCTGCCCTCGAGGATCATATCGACGAGCTCGGCGAAGCCCTTCGCAGACTCGTGCGGGCTCACGTACGCGGGCGGGTGGTCGAGCCGCGCGACGAACGGCTCGATGTTCGCGACGCCCACGGAGTTGATGAACGCGGCAAACATCGGCTCGTCGTTCGGCGAATCGCCGCAGAAGACCGCTTGAGCGTTCGCACGCGGGTCGTCGAGATCAAGCGAGAAACGATCGTCGAGGAAGAGCCTCGTCATCGACAGCTTGTCGTAGTCGCCGAACCAGGCGTTGACGTGAATACTGCTGACCTTGGCGTGCGCGCCGTGCGCCTCGAATGCCGATTTGATCTGCTCGGCGACGGCGAAGTCGAGCAACGGCGGCTCCTCCCGGAAGTCGACGGCGACGTCGTAGAGCCGGGCGAACTGGTCCTTCGCAGCGCGCGTCCCGTCGATCCGGCGGTAGACCTCCTGCGCGATCGTCGCCAGCCGGTCACGCGTCGTCGCCGGATCGGGCGCAGCAGGGTGCGAGAGCGTCCGTCGGTGCTCGCCGTCCAGGTAAAAGGCGAACGCCCCGTTCTCGCCCACCACGCCGGCGACCGGCCACTGCCTGCAGATGAGATCGCACCACCCTGCGGGCCGTCCGGTGACCGGGACCACGTGGACACCGGCGTCGTGCAGGCGCCACAGAGCGGTGTACGAGGATGCGGGCAAGCGACCCGAAACGGTCATGGTGTCGTCGATGTCTGCGAGGACGACGCGGATACCCGCCCGCACGTCGGACGGGATCTCTGTCACCGGGCGCACCTACGTGTCCTTTCCGTTCGAGCGGCCCGATCGGGCCTGCCTGAAGAGCGTGACGTACTGGAGGAAGGAACCCACCGAGAGCCCGGTCGTCACCGTCAGAAGGACGACCATGACGATCGACCGCCACAACGGCCAGACCCGCCCCACGGCGAGAAGCGGTGCGCCGGAGAGCACATCGACACTGAGGAAGAAGAGCGCAACCGCCGCGGTCACCGCGTAGAACCACGTCTTCAGCTTGCCGGCGAGCCGGGCGGCGAGCGCGGTGCCGTCGCGATAGAGCATCATCCGCATGAGGATGATACCGAATTCGCGATAGAGCACGACGAGGAGGAACCAGAGCGGCACGTAGCCGGCGACGAGAAGGCACGCGAAGTAGGTAACCTTGGACACGACGTCGGCGAAGGGGTCGAGCAGCTTGCCCACGTCGCTGACCGTGTTGCTGCGGCGCGCCACCGCTCCGTCGAGAATGTCGGAGAGCTCGATCAACGCGAAGATGAACCAGAGCAGCGAGACACCGATCGGCGCAAACCCGGGTACGCGACCGATCAGCCCAAACACCACCGCGAACAGCGGCGCGAGCACGAATCGGGACGACGTCAGAATATTGGCGGTATCGCTGCGAGCCACGCGGCCATGCTCGCAGCGTCGGCCCGCTCTGTCAAGCTCGCATTGACACGGCGCGTGCGTCGACCTAGAGTGTGCTCATGGACGCGCGCCCGATCGTGCGAAGCATCTGGATCACCTCGGTCGCCCTGTTCACCGTGCAGATCGGCGTCTTCGCGGGTATCGTGGTCGGGTACGGCATCGACGGCAAGGTCGCCGTGTGGTACCTGATCGCCCTGCCGCTGATCCACGCGCTCATGGGCGGCGTCCTCGCGTCGCTGCACAAGCTCTTCGTCCTCACCGAGACGGGGGAGATGCTCTCCCGCGTGAACACTCCGAATCTCCTCTCGCTCATCCGTATCAGCTCGGGCCCGACGATCCTCTGGCTCATCCTGCTCGCCGACCAGTATCCGGTCGCACCGGTGCTCGTGCCTCTCGCGGCGGTCGTATTTCTCACCGACCTGCTCGACGGCCAGATCTCGCGGCGCACGCACCAGATCACGAGGATCGGACGATTTCTCGACAGCTCGAGCGACTACATTGTCCTGTTCATCGTGGCGGTGGCGCTGTGCAGCTACGGACTCATATCGGACTGGCTCTTCGCGATCGTGATGGCGCGCTTCGGGCTGCAGATTGTCGGCCAGGCGATCCTCTTCGTGGCGCAGCGCATGAAGATCCACTTCCGCACCTCGTTCCTGGGCAAGGCGAGCGTGTTCGCCGTCATGACGCTCTTCGCGCTCTCGCTGCTCACGCTCGTCCGGGGGATGCCTGCGTGGTACACGACCGTCCAGGAAGTGGCCGAGTACATCACCGCCGCGATCGCGGTCGTATCGCTCGGCGAGAAGATCTTCCTCTTCGCGGTCGACGCGAAGAACGTGAAGCGGACCGAGGCGTAGCGCGGCTACGAGACGGCCGCCTTGCGGAGCGCCGGCCGCAGGTGCTCGTACTCGCGGTTGCGGAAGAAGCTGTACAACACCCGGTACCCGTCGGCGATCCTCGCCTGGATGAGCTCCTGCAGCTTGCGGTCGAGCTCGCGTCGCGTCTCGAAGACGTAGACCTTCTCGCGCCCGGCGGTGAGCGCCGGTCCCCAGTTGACCGTGAACGAGTGCGGGGAGAAGAGATGACCCTGCCGATCGTTGATCGAATAGTAGTGAATCCGATCCTGCCGATCGGTCTTGTACAGCGTGATCATCATCTCATCACTAATATCGTCCGTGCCCTCACCAATGTGAACACAAAACCGGCGGCGCCGGGGCATGCCCGCCGGCGCCGCCGCTACTCCACCGCGAGCCGTGGCCGGGCGTCGACGGGAACGACGATCCGGTAGGTACGCAGCAGGTTGACCCGGTCGGCGACGATCGCCTCGCGCTCGAGCCGGGCCAGATCGGCACCGGGCCGGTCCAGCATCCACTCCAGTGGCGGAGCAAGTCCGGACGAGGGCCCGGGTCGGCCGGTGGCCACCGGCCCCGCGTAGCGCACGAACCGCTCGGCACCGAGCAGAAAGAAGGCGGGATGCACGTCGAGCACGTCGATGACCACGCGCAGCTCGCGCCCCTCGACCGCGGCGATTTCCGGCACCACCATCGTATCCGGCGTATCGAGGTGCACCTCGAGCGTCATCGCCTCTTCGCGCACCGAGAGCACGGTGATCGTGCCCAGCTCACGCTCGCCGCGGACGGGCAGGAACCCGCGGACGCTCCACGCCGCGAGCACGGCGAGCACGCCCACGACGAGGAGGACGGGCACGCCGCCCGCCCGGGGGAAACGCGTTCCTATACCGGCGATCGCTATCCCGGCTGCCGCCGGATAGAGCGAATCGATCCTCAGGAATACCTCTCCCGCAGGCACGAGAATGCCGAGCGTCGTGGCGGCGACCGCCCCGGCGAGCGCGAGCCAGGTGTACGCCCACCGACGGCTCGCCCTACGCCGCGGATCGCGAGCGGTTCGCACCCGCCGGGACCAGACGCTGGTCACGGCGGCGAGCGCCAACCCCGCGAACAGCCCCGCGAGGAGCGCCCAGAAGAACGGATGGCGAAGCAGGTAGCCGCCGTACGTCATCGCGTCACAGGTCGTAGACGTCCGCGTACTTGGCGTTCAGGTAGTCGAGGAAGGGGCGCGCGCTCATGGACTCGCCGGTTACGTCCTCGCAGAGCTCGCGCGGCGTCTTCGCTCGCCCCGGTGCGTGGATGTTCTCGTCGAGCCACGCCTTGATGGGCGCGAGCTCGCCGTGGCGGATCCGGTTGTCCATGTCCGGCAACGCCTCGCGCAGCTTGGAGACGAACTGCAGTCCGTAGACGTTCCCCAACGCGTAGGTCGGAAAGTACCCGATCATGCCGCCCGACCAGTGGATGTCCTGCAGCACGCCGTTCGCGTCGTTGTTCGGCACGATGCCGAGCAGGTCCTGCGACTGCTCGCGCCACGCGTCGGGCAGCTCGGAGACGGTGAGCTCCTTCGCGACGAGCATCCGCTCGAGCTCGAAGCGTAGGATGACGTGCAGACTGTAGGTGACCTCATCGGCCTCGACCCGAATGAGCGTGGGCTCGACCCGATTGATCGCCTTGTAGAAGTACTCGAGATCCACGCCGGAGAGCTGATCCGGGAAGACCGATTTCATCTCCGGGTAGAAGTGGTGCCAGAAGGCGCGACTTCGCCCCACGACGTTCTCCCAGAACCGCGACATACTCTCGTGGATACCAAGCGAGGTCGCGTCCGCGAGTCGGGTTCCGTGGTGCTCGCGGTCGAACCCGAGCTCGTAGAGCCCGTGGCCCGCCTCGTGGATGGTACCGAAGAGCGCGGTCGGGAAGTAGTCTTCGTCGTAGCGCGTGGTCAACCGCACATCGTCACCGCCCAACGAGATGGTGAACGGATGGACCGAGCGGTCGAGACGGCCGCGGCGCGTGTCAAAGCCCATCGCCTCGAGGACGGCGCGCCCGAAGGCCTCCTGCTTGTCTGCGGGAAAGCGCTGGTGAACGACGCGGCTGTCGACCTGCTTCGCGGCGTCGATCTTCCGCACGAGCTCGACGAGACCCTCGCGCAGCTCGCGGAAGACTCGGCCCACCTCCGCAGTCGTCATCTCCGGCTCGTACTGGTCGAGCAGCGCGTCGTAGGGATGCTCCTCGTAGCCGAGCCGATCGGCGACTTCGAGCGAGATCCCGACGATCTCCTCGAGGTGCGGCTTGAAGAGGCTGAAGTCCGATTTCCTGCGAGCCTCCGCCCAGACCGACTGCGCCACCGAGGTCACGCGCGCCATCCGCTCGACGAGGTCCGCCGGCAATCGGGTGGCGTGTGTGAAGTCGCGGTAGAAGGCGCGGACGAGACGCCGGTCGTCGTCGGCGAGCTCCTCGCTGCCGAGCGGGTTGGCGTCCGACGCGCCGAGCTTGTCGAGCAGGTCGCCGATCTCCGGCTTCGTCTCCCGCTCGTGCACGAGCGAGGCGAGCAGCGCGAGCTGCTCGGAACGATCGTGGACGCCGCGTTCGGGCATATACGTGTGCTGGTCCCACGTGAGGACCGCCTCCGCTTCGCGGAGCGATCGGACCTCCGCGTCGATCTTCTTCAGTCGTTCCAGCGCCTTTTCCATACTGTGCTCCTCTTAGTGGTAGTCGTAGCTCGAACCGCCAATGAACTCGCGTAGAAGGCTGTTCGCCGGGATCTCGTTCTCGTTCGGGATCGACGGCACCTGCGCGAAGAGGTCCATGATTCGTTCCGCGCGCTCGCCGGCGTCGCGTTTCTCCTCGTCTCCGGCGAGGTGCTCGACGAACTCCGGGAAGTGGCGTTCGAGGCGCCCCTTCATCACCGGCAGCTCGCTGGGCATGAAGCTGTTCACGATGACCTCCGCCTTCTTCAGGCGCGAGACAATATACCGGAGCTCGGCGCGGCGCACCAGATACCAGTGCCGCAGCGTCTGCTCCGGGTTGTAGTTGCGAAACTGCATATCGCGTACCATCCGCCGCAGCATGCGCACATCGGTCCACCGGATGAACCGCGTGTCGTCGTCCTTCACCTGCGCGAGCGTCTCGATGTAGAGCTTGAACTTCTGCGCCTCCGCCACCGACTCGGTCATCGCGTC